>JAKLDT010000001.1 GCA_022703405.1 Bacteroidota bacterium
AAGGAGTAATTCTTTTCTCTAATCTCACTGTATGAAAGAGCAACAGCAAAATCCTCAACCGATTGTCGATTATGAAAAGTACCTACAATTTTTTCAATGTCTTCGTTACTTAATTTGGTGCGTTGGTTTCCATCCTCTTTAATAGTAGTCCCCAGTTTTGAAGCATCAATCAATACTACTTTCCCTTCGGCATTTTGTTTGTCAAGAAACAGTACTGATACATTTGTTCCGGTGGTAGCAAAGATATTACTGGGCATTGAGACAACGCCCCGAAGCATTTTCTCATTAACCAAATGTTCCCGAATTTTTTTTTCGATCCCAGTTGATGCAGTAATAAATCCAGTGGGTACAACTACTGCTGCTTTCCCTTTTACTGACAGAGAGTTAATAATGTGCTGAAGAAAGCAGAGATATATGCTCATGCTTTCTTTCTTTGCCTTTGCAATTGCAGGTACTCCAGCAAAAAAACGTGATTTTTGATCAACAAGTTTAGGTTGTGTATCTGAGAAATCGAGTTTGAAGGGTGGGTTGCTAACTATGTAATCAAACTTTTGCAGTTTTCCGTCTTGTGTCTTGTGGTATGGAGTAACCAGGGTATCTCCTTGGATGATGTTCGGTATTGAATGCACCAGATTATTCAATATCAAGTTGAGTCGAAGCATTTTACTTGACTTTTGTGATATATCCTGGCTGAAAATTGTACACCGATCTTCCCCAATTGCATGTGCAATAGCCATAAGAAGTGTACCAGATCCTGCAGAGGGATCATAACATGATACATCAGATACTGATTCACCTTCTATAATCAGCAACTGCGCCATAATTGCTGCAACAGAATGAGGAGTAAAATATTCTGCATACTTACCTCCTCCATCTTTATTGTAATCCTTTATAAGGTATTCGAAAATGGTTGCAAAAAAATCGTACTTCTTCGAAAAAACTTTTTCAAAGTTAAAATTCACCAGGCGAGACACCAAAGCACGGGCAAAATCATCCCGTTTCATAGTGTCTGGAATATGAACAGTGATGTTTTCAAACAAAGTGAGCTTTGTTTCACTCTCAGTTTTCATTGAAAAGATCTCAGCATTATAATTGGCAATATCAACCATGGTAGCATCAAAGAGAGCTGAGAAATCTCCTTTGTGCTGCTGGTTATATACGCTTCCAATAAAGTGTTCTCTTTTGAGTTTAGGACTATCGGCTGGCAAAAATGTGAGTAAGTCTTCATATTCTTCATCTGAAAAGATATTCAAAGCATCCTCCCACTTATCGGCTGAGTATATTTTTGCTTGGTATTTAGGTTCTTTTATATTCTTTACTTCATATCCGAATTTATCATTCAGAAACTTATAGAGAAAAATCTGAGTAATTATTTTGTATTCATTTCCATCGTTTCCAAGGCCATAAGAGGCACAAGTAGCCTTTAGGTCATCAATAAGTCTTTTTGTTTGAATTTCAATTTCTGATGTGGTCATTTAAGTAACAAGTGTTATGAAGTTCTGTAATTATCTCGTCTCTCTGCAGCGATTCTTTCTGGAAAAATATATTCATATCCATTCTGCTGATCATGATATTGTTGAAGATATTCATTTGAGATTTGAGCGGTTATAAATTGCTTTTCATCCAATGTTGCAGTTATATTCAGAGTAGAAAGGCTAAGACTAATCAATTGACGGACTGTTTGTTCGAAATAGGGATCATTACGAAGTACTCCGCTGTTGAGAAGAACCTTATCATCTATTACTGATTTTATAGAGTTTAAAGTATCACATATCTCAGTTTCACGCTTGGAAATTAAACCGCGTAATACTACTCGCTTATGCACTCGGGCTAACTTTTCATCATTATTGTACACCTGCTTCAATTTAGCGTTCCGACGGTTTATTTCCCGGATTTTTTCCATTATGCCATCCATATATTTTATGCGGTCTTTAGCCTCTTGTGCAGTGGATGGTTCAATATTTTTATCCTTAAAGTATTCTCGAAACATTTTTGCTAAGGATATGAATTCCTCATCTGTTTGATCAAAGTTCAAGTTGAATTCCCTCCAGGTACGCTGCCAGCATTCAGTATAATCATCACTTAACATCCGTAATTCTTCCTCTTTAACTTTTACAAATGAGAAAGTAATTGTAGCCATTGCTTCATTGATAAGACCATTTATAGTATCCTGATTTTGCATTGAATTTTTAAGGTTCACTGTATCAAGCCTATGAGAAACCTCACTATATAGCTCATTGACCTTAGAAATCGCAAATTTTGAAAATTGGTCTTTCAATTCCTGATCACCAAATGTCCGTACGACATTAGCCAGACTCTTAGCCTGCTCAAGTGATTTCTTAATAGTCAGAAGGGTTTCCCGATCATTAATTTCATTAATCTGTTGAGAGAATTCCTCAGCATTGGTGCAACTATAGCCAAAGAGGACTTCCTTAATATCCTTCATTTGTTCTATAATTTCATCGTTACTTTCAAATAAACCGGAGTAAGTTTCTATATTCTCCTCTCCTACCTCTTTTTTTAATTCTCTTAAATAGGCCTCATTTGTAGCGTCAAAAGCATCTTTAATATCTGCAAAATCAACAATGTAACCATATTTGAAATTATTGAAGGGCCTATTAACTCGGGTGAGAGCTTGTAAAAGATTGTGATCTTTGATTTTTCGACCAAGATAGAGCTTCTTCAATCTTGGAGAATCAAAGCCTGTCAACAACATAATATTGACAATCAATATGTCAACTGATGCTTTCTTCTTGAAATCTTCAATATATCCTTTCCTGGTCTCCTTATCATCTTCATCATGCAAAATGAGTGCGCATTTCAGATGATGTTGATTCTGTTTATCATTGAAAATTTTGAACATAGTCCTTGCCTGCAGATTTGAGTCACAGACTATCATACCAGCAATTGAATTATCCCCAAAGTAAATCCGGCTTCTAATCAGATCTGCTGTAATATAGTCAAGTAAGGCTTCCACATAACGAGGATCAGCTATTATACGATCTTTCTTGATGTCACTACGCTTCAGCTGAACCTCCTCAAGTACCTTTTCAATCTCCATGCGATAATTGCTTTCTATATCCTCTCGCATTAACTTTAAGGTGTACCCGTCAGCAATTGATTGGTTGTAGTAATATGTGTCAATGTAATCGCCAAATATCTTGCAGGAGTTCTTTTCATCCCCAATGAGAGGTGTCCCAGTCAAGGCAATTTTTATGGCATTCGGATCAGAGTCAAACAAGTTAGCGAGGAAGCAACCATCCGGTTTATATCCTCTATGTGCTTCGTCAAGAAAATAAATGCGCTGAATGTTAATTGCGTATTCATCCATTCTTACTTTGTGCTGATCTTCCTTAAACTTTTGGATGTTCACCACAGTTATTTCTGATTTTCCCTGCTGATTAAAAATGGAAGTTTGAGAACGAAATTGCTCCATCAATTCAATTCTGTCGTTAACAGTATTTACTGTCAACCCTCGTTCTTCAAATTCTATCTTAGCCTGAGTAAGTAAGTCAATCCTATCAACAATAAAATAGAACTTGGGAACAATAGGATTAGGAAGAGAGGCATAATAATCAGTCAAATACTTGACATTATAAAAGGCGAGAGCAGTTTTTCCACTTCCCTGAGTATGCCATATTATGCCAGATCTTACACCTTCTGACAACTTCCTTTTTAGTGCCAGCGTTGCGAACATTTGCTGATAACGCATTATATGCTTTTGAAGTACCTGAATATCGACCCCATCAATTTCTGTTTTTGTATCGACATAAGCAATCGCATAACGAATAATAAAAAGGAATCTCTCCTTACTAAACAGTGACGTTATTAACCGATTTGTAGGAGTATTTACATTCTTGTTTGTCTGGTATTCGGGAGTATGTTTTATGACTGTTGCATTATTATCTGTTAGAATATAATACTCAGTGGGGTCTTCTAATGTTAGATAGTGATAATCCTTGTAAAAATCAGCTTTGCTTTCCTCATACTTAGCTACTTTTTCTCTGAAACAATTAAATATAGCTTTGTCTTTAGCATTGGTACAATAGAAGGCCCCTTGAATCGGAACAATTGATTCGTTGTCATACTCCATATTGTTTGAAAAAAGCAGAACCTGTGACAGGTTTAGAAATCGACGAAATTTTCGATTTTTAAACCTCACATTGATTCTATCTCTTTCTGCCAGGATCCCTTCTTTATTATTAGGTTTCTTAACCTCTATGAATGCAAGTGGCAAACCATTAATATACAGTGATATGTCAGGACGGAACTCATCTTCTCCATTTTTACAGGTAAATTCAGTTGTACATACAAAATCATTATTTTCTACATTCTCAAAGTCAATGAGCTTAATGCCTGAATTCGTTGATAATATGCTGTAAAATTCTCTTCCTAAATCATCATTATCCAGAATAATCTTGAGTTTATCAATGAACTGATCTATTTCAATTGCTCTGAGTGAAGGGTTGAATTGATGAAGTTTGCTCTTCAGAACACTGATATTTATATTCGTGTCTGTATCACAAATATCCTTAAGCTCTTTTTCTGATACATACTTATAACCCAATCGGCATAAATGAGTTAATGCTGGAATTTTGACACGTGAGTTCTCGTTAAAAGCCATATAAATCCGATTGTATAAAAGAAGTATGAAATTAATTAAAATAATAAGATATTTAAATTCATCAGACAATATCTTATGTTAAAGTATTTACATTGAAACAATATTGAAATGAATGAACTGAAATCAGTTAAATCGAATATAGTTCCTAAAACAATCGCTTGACAGGACCGGCAGAAAAAAAAGAGAGCACAAAACTCTCTTTTTTGGTCTCACCTGAGCGAAACTTCAGTAACTCCATACTTCTCTCGGATAATTTCAAGTGGTACCGGAGCCTGATTACTGGATCTGTGTTCATCCTGCCTGTAATACCAGGACATTTTGTTCGCTGAATACCTGAATCCAAGTTCTTTCAGGGTATCCTTAACCTGGAAGGTCCTCCCGGAGCACCAAAGCCATAATCCGCATATCTCCAGGTGTAATCCCTCTGGATTAAGTCGCCCCTGTAGCTCTTTGATCTTCTCAGCAACAGTGGCTCTTTCCTTTACTACTTCTGCAGTATCAACCGGCTCCTCTGACTGAGCTGGTGTAAGAACATTCATTAAAGTAGAATACTCAGTCCTAATTACTCTGAGCATCTCTTCCTGGCCGGTGAAAACTTTTGTAAGTTCATCGAAACGAAGTTGAACCTCTGCTGAAGAAGTGCAACCATAGAATAAATTACTTTTCATAACATGTAAGTTTTAGTTCTGGTTAAGTGATAATTGGTTTTAAAAAGTAAGCCATCCGGAGATGGCAAAGTTCTTTACAAAAGCCCGTTATCAGCAAAGCTGTAATAGTCATTTTCTGGTGAAAGAATGAGATGATCCAGTAACTGAATATCCATTATATTGCCAGCCTCTTTGAGCTTCTGAGTAATCCTTGAATCAGATTCACTCGGATTGAGATTGCCTGAGGGATGGTTATGACATACAATCAATCCTGATGCATTGCTTTTAAGGGCTGCCTGAAGAATGATCCTGACATCAGTTACAGTTCCTGATATCCCACCTTTTGAGATAGGTAAAAGACCAAGGACAGCATTAGAACGATTCATTAACAGTATCTTGAACTCTTCATAGTATTCAAGTGTACTGTCATTCCAGGACTCTCTGAAGATGTCATTGGCATCCTTTGAACAGGTTATCTTTTTACGCTGCGATGGAGGAACATTTGATTTGTAAGACAATACTACCTCGGCAACATTAAACATTGATAGTTGAATAGCGTTTTTCATGATGAAACAGTTTTAAGTTTCAAAACATGAATAATTCGATGCCTCCGGATTATATATTGGGGCCCCAACTGGAACCTCAAAACATACCCCCCCGGTCGTTTTCTCTGCCCTACCCATTAAAGTCGTACACATTAGGTCATGGAGGCGGACCCGATAACACTGCAGACTATAGTAGCATTTAAGAAATAAAATATGACACGGATCAACTTTAGAATTAACAAAATAACACCCCCCCGAAAACATCTATCTTCGAAATGCCATTCTTCAATTTTCCATTGCTGGACTCAATCGTTCTTTACAATTTCATCAGAAACAAGCCTGGGTTGAGCGTTTGAACGAAACCCTAAACTGAGTCTTGGAGTGCTGGAATATGAGATCTGCTATGATTGCTTGACAGGCCAGTTAGCGGCAATTTGAGCTACTGCTTATTTCAATGTGTGTGCGTGGAAGGAAGAAGTTTCAGGCTTAGCTGCGCGGCTACTTTATATAAAAATAGTTATAGGGCCAAAGGCCGTAGCACGAAGTGACTATAACTCTTTTTATGTAAACGGTAGACTTTGGATTTTGAGGGCTGAAGATAAGGTCTGAAACTTCTTCGCGCGAGGGCAGAACTTACTCACAATTATTGGTTGAACTATTTACTTTGTCATCTGGGATATGAAGCACCTTTATGTTATTCAAAAGGATTTTTCCAGTTCTCTCCTGGACTGTATTTATGATCTTCCTATGATCAAAATTTTTACTCCATTTAAATGAATAAAGTGGATTAACATAGTAGATATTGTTCTGTGCTCTCAGCATAAGTTCTGCCCTATTTAGCTCAGTTAATGCATTTCTGATTGTTTTTTCAGAATAATTCAGATGCAGGTTATGTTCACAATACTGAATATAAAAACTCATTCCATGATCACTAAAGTAGACCAGATTATCTTCTGGCCTCATAAAGGTCACAAAAACATCTAATAGATTTCTGGCTGAGGAGGAGAGTTTTGTTGTTTGCTGAAGATGGTTCGACAGATGTACTGTAGGCCACATTAATTCATTCTGAGATGAGATATTCATATGATTACATTTCTATTTAGTTCCTACTTCTCTGACTTATTTGAATCAGGTAACTTTTCTAAAATACCTTTATAAATCCTCATTGTCACTCCTAACTCTTTTAATATCTCTTTTTCCCCCATTCCGGGAATAGTCTCTACAATAAAAAATACTTCCCCATTACCAATAGCTACGAATTTCTCTTCTGACTTTTTCTTCTGCTTTTTGGTGTTTAGGTTTGCTGGCTTTAAATGTTCCCTGATTTCAGGAGAATTCAGATTCTCTTTCTTTTTCATTACTTTTTTACTTTTAGATTTTATAATTATTATTTCTGTGCCGCAGATACTTACTCTCATCTGAATATTATATATCTACTAAAGCCAATCATCTTTTATACTTTTTGCATCAATTGTTTCATTTTCTATAAATTGATCATACTTCTCCGGCATTTCTACTTTTTCCCTGGAAATGGTAAAAACTTTTTCATCCTGCATATTTGGATCATCATCAATTTCAGATTGAAATTCTTCTTCTAACAGATATTGTGACTTTGAAATTTCACTTATTACTTTCCCTAATCTTTCTCTTGTTTCTGGATCTATTCCTTGACCTGTATCCATCATCTGGATTTGATCTTGCTCAGAATCTTCATTCTTATTAGCAGATAATGGATTTAGCTCAGATATTTCTTTATTGTTATTATTTGTTGTATCCTTTATATCCTCAATATCCTTTATATCATTTCCTTTATATATAGCACCATTCTTAAATGCGTTTGGATTGCTGTCGCAATCGATTAAAAGATCATTTGATTTTTTACTCCATCTTTTTATTGCTGATTGTCTTGCAGATTCGGTTTTCTTCTTTCGAACCTCGAGTCTTCTTTCAATACTTTGTGAGCTAAAAAAGTCATTCTTGATAACGAATAGATCAAAATCATTTACTATACTTTTAACTATGTCATCATCCGTCCGCAAATCAAATGCAATGTCATCATAGTCCGTTCGCATTGCGTTTGCATTATTATATAAATCCTCAACAATGGACCAGAATATTCCATATCCAGTCATTCCATACTTCTTAAGAAGTCTCTTTATCTTTTCATCAGTTCTTGCATTGTAGTCATGCGAAAAATAATACGTCTCTTTCATATTCCTGGCTTTTAAAGGCATCCATCCGGGATTATCAGGAACCTGACTTGCGGTCAGGCGTCCCGGATGGTGCCTCATATTGTTATTATTCTGTCCTTAATCTTTTATATTTGAGAGTCGTTGCGTCCTGAATGGCAGCTTTAATATCAGATTCGAGATACAACATTCTTGTGCCAATTTTACTTCCCTTTATTATGCCTTTTTTAGTATAGGTATTTAAAGTTGGCATACTGACCTTAAGAATTGTACATACCTCTTCTCGGGAGAGATACTTTAGATCAATATCCTCTTTCTTGAGGTTAAGGTCGATCAGCCGGTTTTCAATGCTGGTCAGCCTTAAGTTAATTTCTTCAAATGGATTTGACATATTGCAACAGGTTTAAATTCTGGTGCAATTTATTATCAGGGAAATCCGGTTACTGGTTATTTCTGGTAACTATTTTTTAAATATATCATTCTCAATATTGAATTTTAGCTTCATTAGATCTTTTTCAGCACGGTCTTTTGCATCCCCGGAGAGTTCTTTTATGACTTTCTCAAATAGTTTTATTTTATTCTTATTCTTTAATTCTGAACTTTCAGCACCTATTCTATCAATCAGATTAACATACCCCAGATAAATTATATATAGTTTGCCTTTACCTTTTTTAATAATCTCATTTCTATAAATAGACAATAAAGCAAGTTCAGCATTTGTCTTTTGTCCTTTAAGGTAATTATTTAACCACAATAGATATCTACAATAGACTAAAGCTAAACTATAGAAAAGTCTTCTATCTGTTAAATAATCTGGCACAAAATCATTTAGCTTATAAAACCAATCATCCCAGTCATTTTCTTCTAATTCATCAATATTATTATTGTTTACAATAAAATGAATCCAGAACTTTCTAATCAACCATATCTGCATACTGTTGAACTCTGGAACTGAATAATCTTCAAGCGGTTCGTCATCGTGTGAAAGTATTGGTAAGGGCAACTTATCCTCATCAAAAAGTAATGAATAGCCCTTGATTTCCCTTGCTAAGAGTTCTTTCTTTCCTCTACTATTTTGATACCTGACGTTAAAATCATCCTTTAATTTCTGAAGTCTTATGGCTTCATCTTTAGTCAAAATAATATCTTCAATGCTCATATCATACAACTTTTAATTTTGTTTTGAAATATGGATGATTAGCAAGTTTTACGGCAGTCTCTTCTTTACTTATCCGAACATATTTCAAGAATTCTTTTGGTGTCCGGTGTCCACTGATCTTCATAATGTCTACTATTGGAATTCCAGCGAGATACATAAGGGTGACTCCAGTGCGTCTTGCACAATGAGTTGATATCAAATCACATTTCTTTACATTTAATTTTTTAATCATCCCACCTTTGTTCTTTTCGGTATGAATCAACTCAGTAATCCCTGCTTTGGCTCCGATCTTTTTAATTGCTTTATTAACCTTTTGTTCGAATGACTTGGGTAAGTTGTAATCATATCTTTGAAGAATTACTTCTAATTCTGGTCGGATTGGGATGATACATTTTTCACCAGTCTTCTTTTGAATCAATTCAATGTACTTTGTTCCACTAATTTCTTTAATGTTTGATTTATTCAGTTTTGAGTAATCAGAATATCGTTGAGCGGTATAGCAGCCTGCAAGGAATACATCACGTACTTCCTGGTAGTGCTTATTATCACTTAGATCCAACTCATAAAGGTTCTTCAACTCTGACTCAGTTAAATAAATGTGTTCCACTTCCTCAGACAGGGTTTTAAAGGCCTTTCTTTCTATTTCCATATTGCTGTGCAGACCTTCTTCCCTGGCAGATCTCATTATGGTTTTAAAACTCTTTATGTGTTTTCCAATATAGTTGGATCCACATCCACGTCCATAAAAGAATTCAACAAATTCATTGTAGATATCAATTGATATATCATTCCAATTCAGTGGCTTATAAGGCCTTTGGGGATATACTTTGGCTCCCTTACGTGGTTTAATGCCTTCATTCTCTATGCCCTGGAATGTATTGAAGGTCAACATAAACCCCCTTAGAACCCGTAGTGAGCCATAACTATATTTCTTTTTAGTGTTCCCGGAATTAGCAAGGCGTTTTCCACTTGTTGCCTCATCCACAAACCTTTTAATGTATTCGTTCAATGTTTCTATTGAAGCTGGCTCCCTATAGTAGAAATCATCAATTACACCTTTTAACCATTCAGCCGTTGGTGTGGTAGTCAGTTTAAAAGATTCTCTGAGGATAGCATCTTTAAGCTGTGAAAACTTGTCCTGTATATCTTTAGCCTGGTCCTGAGTTATTTCCTCAGTAAACAGGATATTGGGCTTAAGTCTTTGAGCCTTTTCATTCCAATATGATGGATAAAGTCTATAAGGAGTTAGGAGGCGGATTTTGATGTCAGTACCATCCTGGAAGCAGACATAAACTGAAGCCAGCTTATTCACCTTTGATCGGACATAGAATCTTATGGTTGCCATAGGCTATAATAGTTTTCACTAAAGATACAACTTGTGTCTATAGTTGTGTCTATAATTGTTTAATATATTTTTCTTTGATTTAACTTCCTTTTATGAAAACAAGGTTCATAAAACAGAATACCAGACCATTATGGACTTATAATTAATTTCGGAAATTAAAGCGAATTAAATATTTAGCGTCCCGTCCGCACCGCGAATAAAAACATGAAAGCCATCTGTCAGGATGGCTTTAGTGTTTTAAACCGTCGGCGTTGATCAGTAAAATGGCGCGCTGGCGTCATTTCATGTTTTTATTCGCAGGGTAACCAGTGGAGGAAAGGGTCCGGCGCAGCCATTTCCGGCTCCACCTTTATGATAGAAACTTTAAAGCCTCATTAAATGGGGCTTTTCGCTTTTTATTAGGAATGATTTGTCCGACATTTGTCCGACATTGCCAAAATCACAAAAGCTTTTTCGATTTAATTTATAGAGATACTTCATACTTTTGCCTTGGTTTCTACTTTGTCATATTCTGAATTATTGCATTGATATTCAATCAAAGACAAGTGTAAATACTTACTTTAACAAATTAATCGAAACTCAAAAATGGAAAGAAAGGTAAAAAAATACACTCTATTCATACTCATTTTTTTATTACATTCTAAGGAATGAGTATTATATCACAAGAACAAAGCGTCTCTCTGGAAATTATTTTCCAATCGTATCCTCATACTGGAAAATAATTGATCATTTGGTGCAAACAATGCATTATATTGGAAATTATTTTCTAATTACAGCCCCTTGGTGGAAAATATTATCTAATTTTGTGCTTTTACAAGATTATTATGGAAAATATTTTACCTATACATCTTCAGGAGATAATTTTCAGTTCATCAGATCAAAAAATCTCAAAGCAGATTTCAAAACTTGTGAAGACTGGGAAGATCAGGAAAATTGCTCAACGAATATATTCTTCGAACTTTATTGACCAGCCAGATGCAATAATTCGGAGAAATTTATTCATTGTGCTTGGCAGGCTTCATCCAGGCGCAATCCTAAGTCATCGTTCAGCTTTTGAATATGAACCAACCAATGAAGGCCATATTTTCTTAACATATTCATATACAAAAAAGGTAAATCTGGCCGGGGTCATTCTAAGGTTTCTTGAGGGACATAAAGCCTTACCAGGCGATAATCAAATCTCTGGTGGATTATATGCTTCCCAGAGAGCAAGAGCATTTTTAGAAAATTTGCAACTTTCAAAAAATGTAAGTGGAAGTTCAAAATGTCTGCCAACAGCTACAATAGAAAGCAAATTAGAACAGATTATCAGGGTAAATGGAGAGGAAGAACTAAATAAAATAAGAGACAGAGCAAGGGAGATTGCTCCTGAACTCAATATGGAAAGAGAATTTGAAAGATTAAATAAGATAATTAGTGCTCTTTTAACTACACAGACACCAAAGATATTATCATCTCCTATTGCAGTTGCCAGGGCATTTGGATTTCCTTATGATCCAGCCAGAATAAAACTTTTTGAGGACCTCTTCAGAGCATTAAAGACAAGTGAGTTCAAAAGCAGACCAGATAAAAACACAACTTCCGAATCCTTCAGGAATTTTGCATTCTTTGAAAGTTATTTTTCAAATTATATTGAAGGAACTGTGTTTGAAGTAGATGAGGCGAAGAACATTGTAGACTCAAATAAACCGTTACCAGCCAGAAATGAAGATAGCCATGATGTGCTGGGAACGTACAGGTTAGTCTCGAATAAGGCTGAAATGTCAGTAACACCGGCTAAAGCTGAAGATATGTTGCACATTATTACATATCGGCATAGAATTTTACTGGAAGCCAGACCAGAAAAGAATCCTGGTGTGCTTAAGGATAGAAACAATTTTGCAGGTTCGACATCATTTGTGGATTTTAATCTGGTTCGTGGCACATTATTACAATCATTTAACTTTTTTCAAGCACTTGATCACCCCTTTGCTAAGGCTTCTTTCATGATGTTCATTTTAAGTGAAGTTCATCCATTCCTTGATGGAAATGGTCGTATTGCCAGAATTATGATGAATGCAGAATTAGTAAAAGACGGGCAATCAAAGATTATTATACCAACTGTCTATCGTGATGATTATTTTGTTACACTTAGAAAACTGACAAGACAAGGCGATCCGAAACCTTATATAGCAATGTTACAACGAGTACATGAATTTAGTGAAAACATTTATGGAGACAATTATAAAGTTATGTTGGACTACATCAACCAATGTAATGCATTCTACGAACACACTGAAGCCAGATTAAAGGTTGCTAAAAGGTAGGAGCATCTTTATTGAAAATGTAAGGCTAATCAACCTGGGCATCAATTCATATCTCCTTTTCTCTACAAGTTTCTTGTCTTGAATTATGAATAATTAATACAAATGCCAGCAGTTCCCGTCCGCACCGCGAACAAAAACCACTCAGAAGGAAAAAAATAATCATTTTTGCTTTTTTAGTCCTACCTTTATTAAAATACTCATCCGCTATGCAAAAATTCAAAATAAAACCTCTGCAGGTTTTCTGTTGCATACTGATTTTAATAACAGCGTGCAGATCAGAGAAAAAAAACATTGAATATACTCCTGCAACAGAAAAGACAGAAGCTTTAGCCTCCTGGGAAGACCTCCGCTTCGGGGCCTTCGTCCATTTCAACGACAATACCTTCTTTGGAAAGGAGATATGCAAAAACACCGATCCTGCCTTGTTTAATCCTGCTGATCTGAACTTCGATGATATGATGAAAACCTTTAATGAGGCTGG
This sequence comes from Bacteroidota bacterium, assembly GCA_022703405.1. GTDB lineage: Bacteria > Bacteroidota > Bacteroidia > Bacteroidales > VadinHA17 > LD21. Next base: position 13,297 of record JAKLDT010000001.1, read on the forward strand.
AATCCGTTATGCAGTTCTTACAACCCGTCACACTTCCGGTTTCTGCCTGTGGGACAGCAAGGTAAGCTCATTCGATGTTGCATCCGGTCCATTCAGAAAAGATGTTGTGAAACTTTTCACAGAAGCATGCAGAAAATACAACATCAAGCCTTGCTTTTACTATTGCTTATGGGGCAAAAAAGACTGGAACCCGGCAGACTGGAACCCTGTTATCAGGGAGGAACTAAGAAATACTTCCCCGAAGGAAATTATTAAAACCCAGCTGAGTGAACTAGCTGATAATTATGGTGATATATGCGAGTTTTGGCTCGACATGTATTGCTGGTGCGACACAACGCTTTCGACTCAGGAAATTTATGATCTTATTAAAAGCAAAAACAAAAATACAATCGTTCATTTCAATCAGCATGTGCAGGACGGTTCAGAAATAAAATACTTCCCCACCGATATTCTTAACGGAGAAGAACGGCTTCCTCCTTCTTCAGGACATATTTCTGAAAGAACTGTTGGCGGAAAAACATACTATCTGCCTTTTGAATACGAGATCACTTCGCAGAGCTGTGATTCAATTTCTCTTGGAAACGGACTCATGCCGGGTTCAGTATGGTTCACCTACCCGGGAAGTCATTTCTATCCGGGCGACAGCCTTTACAGCTATATAAGGCAGAGCTTTGAAAGAGGTGGCAGAAATATCCTCCTGTCAACTGCGCCTGACAAAACAGGTTCGTACAGGAATGCTGACAGGGATAGCCTGATAAAACTCGGAAAGATGCTTTACAGAGACAACTAAGGCGCTTTTGAGACAGCAATAAAAATTATCCTTTATCGGTTTAAGTCTGGGATACAGTTTCTGAAAAAGACTGAAAATTTTTTCTTCCACCTTCGAATGAGTGATTCTACCTGGCAATTGCTGATGAGTACTTTACAGCATCTGCCTTATTCCAGGTGATTGTTGCAGTGCCATATCTGAAGTTAGTATCCAGGTATTTATTATAAGTGGTCTTCTCTTCAGAAGCTGATCCATCTCCAATCTTCCCGATAAGTAGCTGCATGTCAGTAATATATTGTCCCGTGAGCTTTTCCATCTTACCTTTCTGCCAGTAATGTCCACCGTAGATAATCAGCTTTTTGCTGTCGATTTTATTTTCAGGATCACTTATATATTTTGCCAGCCTTTCAATACTTTCCCTGTAAGTCAGAAAACTGTTGTTTGAAAAAAGCCATACCCCGTTACCTGATCCTAATGCATCGCCCGTAAAAAGGAGATTTCTGTCCTTCAGAAAAAAGATTGTTGAATGAGCTGTATGACCAGGTACCTCATAAGATGTTAATACAACACCTCCTCCCAGATCTAAGGTGGCATTTTCAGGGAATGCCAAAGTCCTTTCAGCCGGGAAGATATCCTTTCCTCTGAATTCTTCAGAAGGTATCCAGAAATGAGCATTCTGATCTTCCTTAAATGCCGGCAGCATTCCTAAATGGTCGCCATGATTATGTGTTACAGTAATAAAAAGTTCCTTCCTGCCTTTCTGTTCATAGATAATAGAACGCAATGAACTGATAGCTGAAGTATCCCATTTAATAAAATTTGAGAGATCTATCAGCAGAATTTTATCCCTGCCAGCTATAAGGTACATATCGGAACAGTTGTTGAATCCGGTCGTCTTTCCGTCTGCATCAGTCTGAATACCTGACGGATTGCTTTTATTTGAATCCTCTATATGAAATACTCCCTCATCAATGCAGGTGACTGTATAAGGTCCTTTTTCAAAGGTCTGTGAATGGCTTTCAGCACAAAACCAAATAGCGCATAGCGCAAGTACAAATCTGGTCTTCATGAATTGATTATTTGGTATCCTTACTTCCTCTTGCTTCATTATCAGCCCTTTCCTGCCTTTTAATGAGAATATCAGACAAGACCTGAACCATTTTTCTCATTTCAGGATCATTACTTTGTGACATCCTTAACCAGGCTCCTCCCCCCTCATAATAGGCTACAAGTCTTTCGTCCCACACCCTGTTTTCATCAAAGTACCTTATATATTCATAGTATTTTTCCCTTCCTTCCGGTTTTGCAACATTATTGTCAAACTCCAGTTCCATACCCATCCTGTGCAGTTTTCCAAATTTGCAGGCATCATCAAGTCTCTGGGCAGATATCTCTTTGTTAAAGAAATAGTTAGGCTGCTGATAAGCGCAATCGAATCCGAGTTCATCCCATTTGTCCGATCTTTCTGCTTTCCAGTAAGGTATCCAGTAGAGTTTCATGGATTTCTGAACAAGGTATTTCTTTACTTCAGGAATTATTGCAAAGTCCTTTCCTGCAGCTTCATGAACCCAGTAGAAGCCATCGAGTTCTATATGCCGGTATCCCTTATTGTTCCATGTTTCAAGAACTCTGTCAACAAACCAGCATGCGGCAGCTATCTGATCTTCAGCTTTATTGAAATCCAGTTTCTTTCCGTTTATTTCTCCCCAGTCTGTAAATCCAGAAACCGGACAGGGAATACTGATCACAACTTTCCTTGGCCTGACAGGCTTTTTCCCCTGTCGGGCAAGGCTATCCAAAACTGCCTCAAGTGCATCCGGGCCCTTTCCCTTTCCGAAATAGCGACCCAGAAGCCACTCCCATTCAGTCTTTGAGGCTGTTGCATAACCGAATCCCGGGTCCCATTCCAGCTTCCGGTTTTTGTCAAAGATCTCCAGAAAAAGGAAGCCATCAAAAAGCCAGTTAAAACTGTTTGCGTCTGATTTATAAATATATGGCTTCAGTTCATTCTTATTCCAGTCAGGTCTGTGTGTCGATCCGTGATAAATAAGAACGAGATCAGAGATGACAGAATTATTTTTAACCTGAGGTTGCGCCGAACAGATAAACAACTCTGAATTAAGAATAAGGAGAACTGTTACAATTAATAAAGAAACGAATGAGTTATTGTATTTCATGTGAGTACACTAATTGATAGGTATCAAAGATATTTTAAAAACCAATCAGTTTGCCTTGAATATTAATAAAACCTGTATATAAGCAGGATTCCGTTTATTGCATATTAAGTTTTATTAGATTTGAACATATCTTCTATCTCGTAATTATAAAATTGGAAATAATGAAAATATCATTAGTATTTGTAACCTCTGTTCTCATACTGTTCTCAGTACCGGAATATTCTTCAGCACAGAGTAAGGCATCGGCCCCTGATCAGGCTGAACTTTTGAAGCAGTTTAAAGGCTCATGGACCTGTGAGATAGGGAAAGATACTATAGCTCAATGGGATATGATACCATGGGGAACAGGCTTCGAAGCTAAACTGAAATATGTGTATAAAGGAAAAATTATTAAGGAAGGCAAAGGTTTATATGGTTATGATTCTGCACTGGACAAAATAGTTGAGGCAGGAATCACAAAAGGAATGGACATCGGCGTGTATGTAATGTGGTTTATTACTGACAGAAAATGGATCCTTATTCCATACAACGATCTGAAAAATCCCGAAAAAGCCACTTTTAAAATGGAGGGTGAATTCAGATCTTCTGATAAGCTTATTGAGATTAACTATACTAACGGCAAACCTGTCAAAACGAAAAGCTGGACTGCATCAAAACAATAAATTTCCCATTGTTGCCCGACAGATAATTTAGAATGCTTCCAAATTACAAAAGGGAACGAATCCTCTGCAGATTTTAAAAAAATGGCTTGTGCACAATAACACACTGAGTACCTTGCCGTTGTGAAGGCGCCAGGATTGTTAATAAGTTTTCCGCACTGTTTATGCTAAATATTTCTTTACTGTTAATTGGTTAACAAATATTTTTATTTTTGCCCGCAGGGTACGTCAAAGCCCTTATTAGTAGAGTGAAAGCCTTTTGGTGATGCATAAGCCGGAGGCTTTCATGTTTTATACTAATTTATTTATTTTCAGCCTGATCGCATATAAATTCATTCAAAACCAGGTTTTAGCAGAAACATGCTTATCGCTCTGATAATCTGTAAGCTTGTAGATCACAGCAGAATCATTCTCAATGAAGTATTCCCATCTGCCACCCACCATGCCCGGATTGTAATGCTTCCTTGTAAGGTATAACCTGTCCCCTTTTCTGAATTCACATCTTTTGCCTTCCGCACATATCTTGCCATATATGCTCTCCAGCGAAGTTTTTATCCATACTACTTCAACCCTTGGCAGATCATCCGTAACAGTTGCCCTGTATTCAAGAAAAGTACCGGCAAATTTCCTTGTTGTAACAAGCTGTTCCCCATCAACGTCACCAGAAAATGAAGCCTTACCTCCGGTGGAACAGGAACCGATAATTAATTGAGAAATTAAGATGACAGTAATCTGAAGAATTTTTTTGTATTCCATATCTTCACGGGCTTTTGCTTATCAGCTGATTATTTTTGTACAAAATCTGTTGTTTGACCAGTTTCAAATATCTCACTCCCCTGAGTATCTTCAAAATGAAAATGCACAATTTTCCCGGTACAGGCTACAAATGCAGAAAGTGAAAAGGGACTTACCCTGAATTTCACTTTGTCAGTTTGCCTGATAGTATCGAAGTCCAGCTTATTGCCACATACTTCTGAATAACGGCAAAGTTTATATGTAATAACAATAAACATTGCATTAAGGTCAAAAAGAAACCTGTGCTTTGACTGTTCAGGCAGACTGAGTTCATTGATCATCCTGAACACCTTCACCCGCTGACTGTTAAGCGTGTTTAGAATCTCCCTGAAGTCTTGGCAGAAATGGATGTAAGTTTTAATACCTGCAACAGTATCTTTATGCATATCCTGGCAGTCATTCATCATCTGAATAAAGCCGCCTGTTTCATACAGTGATGAAAGAAGCTGTCTCTCATCCAGGCCTATTACCGATGCACAAAGCAGGACTGAAACTCCTCCCTTTTTTATTGTTAATTTATTAACAGCACTTTCTGTAACTGCATCAGAGAATTGTTCCCCGCTGTTAAGCTGAATATTAATAAGATCTGAGCTCTCACTTATTGTCTTCCAGAGTTCAGCGCCGGCTGCCTCTCTTAGCTTTCTCAGAAACAGGATACATATTTTAAGTACCGGAGCTGCCTCCTTGTATTCTTCAAGATCACCCCCGGAAAATGCCTGTTGCAGAAGGTCCTCTGTTACTTTCCTCCCGATCCTGTAATCATCAGTTACTATATCAATAAGCGCCATTACAGCACCCAGGTAAACAAGGATTTCAATATCCTTCCTTTCCGGTTTCTTCCCTGCAAGTGCACCGAGCATCTCACCTGTGACGAGAGTCTCAACCATGTACCACTGAATCTTTTTGTATACACGCGGTGCAACAGATCCGTCATTGAGCTTATGTGCTTCTGTAATCACAGGTCTTGCAATATTCCGCACCCTGATGTGATACAGGCCATAAGTTTTATTGGCATTGAACATTTGCCAGGTAAGCCGGCAAAAATGGATGATATTGATATAGCTGACCAAGAATCTTTAACTGCGAAACTAACTAATTATCAGACCGATTCAACAGCCTGCATCATTGCCTTGCAGTAAGCTGCATTGTAGGTCCAGCCTGTATAGCCTGCATCGCCGGGATTTTTCCCTACGCCGCCCGGATATTCCCGGTCGTAATCAAGCGCTCTCGGATGTTCGGGGAAGATGCCGAACTTGTAACCCATACTGAATATTTCGCGCATTACTGCGAACATATTGACAGTACCCTCATCGAAAAATACTTCTTCATATTTAAGTGAAGGTGTCGTTGTTATCACATTTCTGTAATGAATATGGTTTATCCTGTCACGTGACCCAAGGTAATGCAGGACTTCAAGCGGATCCTCGCCTATTTCAACTGACACCCCGCAATCATAAGTCATTCCGTTTGACGGGCTGTCTACAATTGAGATGATCCGTTTCCAGTCGCTGAAGGTCGCAACTATCTGTGCATGACCGTGCGACTCAGGCACAGGAGGATCATTCGGATGAAGCGCCATTCTCACACCTGCCTTTTCGGCAACAGGGATAACAGCCTTCAGAAAATATGTAAGGTTTTCCCAGAGTTGTTCTGATGTAAGAGGTTTTCCCTCAGAAGGATCAGTGGGCAGGTTCTTCGCCCTGTCATAATCCATGCTGAGTGTTCCGGCTCCTCCGCGGGCAGAAGTATCATAATAACCATCCACAAACCGGTGTGCATAAAAGTTGTATTCGACAACAGGAAGTCCGACTGCACCTGCTGCCACAAGCGAATCCTGCACTTTCTGTATTTCCTCATCCCTTCCTTCACGGCCATATATTGCCTTGTCGAAACCGCCGATCATAAGGTTTATCAGGCTCAGTCCTTCTGAATTGTACATTTCCTGGTACTCCCTGAGGCTTTTTTCGGTCCAGGGCAGTCCCGGTCCGCCGCTTATGACATGGTTTACTCCTATCTGTTTCAGCTTCCGCATATAAGCCTTGTCAGATGTAGCCCACAGGCACATTTTGGGTTTATCGGGACCAAAAGTTACAGGCCATTGAACATCCTTCTTTTTAATATTGGCTCCGGTATCTGAAGCCGTTTTTTCTGCATTTCCTGAGCATGCTGACATTCCTGCCAGTGAAGCAGTTGCTGCATAAGCGGCACTCTTTCTGATAAAATCGCGACGGTTGTTTTTCATTGTTAGCTTATGTTTAACAGGTATTATCTGAGAACAGGTAAAACAATATTGCTGGCATTCTGACTGTTATGTAATATTTTTATAGTTGCTTTCTGAAAATCGCTTTCTGAAGCCTGGTATATATTTAAAAATTTCTGTGGATTACGGTCTGCAAGCGGGAACCAGCTGCTCTGGATCTGTATCATAATCCTGTGCCCCTTTCTGAAAGTATGTGCCACATCACCTGCATGGAATTTCACAGTTTCAGTTTTTCCAGGAAGAAAAGCTTCAGGCTTTTCAAAGCTGTTCCTGTATTTTCCCCTGAATATCTCACCGTGAACAAGCATCTGATATCCTCCCATCGGATATGCATTTTGAGCGTCATTCTCATCATAGATATCAACCGTGTTATATGAAAGGTTATCAGGAAAAACATCTATAAGCTTAACAACAAAATCAGCATCAGTGCCGGAAATAGCTGTGAAAAGCTCAGCTGTTATTGCTCCGGTAAGTGTCACATCTTCAGCAAGAACCTCTGTTTTAAATGAAAGAACATCTGGGCGTCTGTCGGCAAAGCGCTGATCATCAGTCATATACTCCCTTGTTCTGTTATAATGAACATCCTCTGTATAGGGAACTGGCTTTGAGGGATCATTGAGATATTCGGAATATGAATCTGCTGCCGAAGGTTTATTCCAGCTCAGTTTACCTCCTTCAGTAAAATAAATCTTCCTGTCAGTTTTACCTGCCGGAGGCCATTTGTCAAAGTTTTTCCATTCATTTGACCCTGTAATGAAAATATTAGCCTCTGCAATTTTATCAATACTCCCTTTGCCCTTCAGAAAATACTGAAAAAATGGTATCTCAATATTCTGCTGATACCACAGGGAAGTATTACTTCCGAAATGAATGTTGCCCAGATGTGTTCCGTCTTTTCCTGCCCATTGCGTATGATACCAGGGACCCATCACAAGTTTGTTGAACTCTTTTCCGGGATTATTTTCTTCAGCAGCCTTGTAGGCATTCCATGCTCCCCAGTTGTCCTCGGCATCAAAATGACCACCCACCCACAACATTGCAGGTTTAAGGGTCCTGGTGGCATTCCGGGCATCTCTTGCCTGCCACCATTCATCATAGTCGGGATGGGCATAAAGATCTTTCCAGAATTTCACGCTGTCACCGGCAAGCCTTGCAAAAGATTGAAGCGTTCCTGTTTCAAGGAAAAACTTGTAATTGTCATGATCGGGAACATCAACAGTAGCAGGACGTTTTGTTGTCGGTAAGGGCCTGGGCAGTCCGAATCCGGCTCCCATTGCCGGGTAAAAGCTGAAAGCATCGAGCAGGAAGAAGGTACCGTTACGATGGAAATCGTCGCCGATGAACCAGTTTGTAACAGGAGCCTGCGGACTTACGGCAACAAGAGCCGGGTGACCACTTGCGGCGGCCATTGTGGAATAGAATCCCGGATAGGAAATACCGTAAACTCCAGCCTTTCCGCTGTTGCCGGGAATATTTTTTATCAGCCAGTCAATAGCATCATAAGTATCACTGGCCTCATCAATATCATTTTTACCTTTTTTATCCGGATTGAAAGGGCGGATATCAACGAATTCCCCTTCACTCATCCACCGCCCGCGGACATCCTGGGTAACCATAATATAACCCTCCCTTAAATAAGCCATAGTGTATGAATTCCAGAATTTCTTCCACCTTGCTGTACCGTATGGAGAACATGAATAGGGTGTCCTGTCCATCAGGATCGGGTGCTTCTCTGACTTATCCCTGGGCAGGTAAATTGCCGTAAAAAGCCTTACTCCGTCGCGCATGGGTATCATGACCTCCATTTTGGTATAGTTGTTTACCACCCAGATACTGTCCTGATTCTGGGCAAACAAGCCCGAAAAACATGTTATAAAACATAAAATGAAAAAGTATTTTTTCATGACTGCAGTAATTAGTAAAGGCTTATAATAAGGTATTTCATGCAATATAATAAATATATTTTGCCTCTGGAACAGAGCCTGCTTCGAAATTTTGCAGCCTGGGAAAAGTGAATATTAAAGCATGAATTAAATTCCGATAGTGAACTGTATCAGTGGCTTTTTCAGTAGCGAGTGGAAAATTTCCTTGCATAGCCTATTACAGGGATGGGGAAAACATCGCTTCCGGTAGGTCCGTCTATGCTCCAGGCATTATGATTGTTGTATGGGGATGGTACCTCTCCGTATATCATTGAAATAAATGACAGCCCAATCTGCCAGCACCTCACATCCTTCGACTTGTTTATAAATCTGAAACCAATCAGGTTATAAATGAATGTTGCATTTAAATCAAATGATCCCTCTGTCGAATAGCCTTTTGAATAATCATAATTCCATGCTGTTTTCCTCTGTTTTGAAAAAGAAATATAATTCTCGGTAATAAAATAGATATGATCAGATATCCTTCCAAGTGCCGAAATATTAAGAACCGGAGCATCGAAACCGTTGCTTATTTCCCGGCCTCCGAAAGCCAGGTATCCTCCTCCAGCGGTGAAATGGCTGGTCCGGTTTCCCCTCGTATACGTGATATACAGAAGGTTACCCGTGAACTTAGAACCATAAGTCCCTATCATAAGCATATCACCGAGGGCTATTGATGATTTTTCATTGACCGGAAAGGATACTTTTGGAGTCAGATAGAATGGAAAACCAATAATACTTGTCCCCATGCCAAGCGAAAAATCATTGCTTATACCATATTGAACATCATGCAGAAAGAAATACAAGGTATTATAGTATAATTCTCCTTTTTCAAGATTGTATGAAGAAGGTGCAAAGAAATATCGCGATCTGTGCTGACCGGGATCTATCGGAGGCAGTGTTTCCGGCTGAAGTGCTGTACCTGGAATTGCCACGGGAACATCTTTATAAGGATTTCTGATAATTTCGGTAATGGAATAATACAGCAGAAGTGCTTTTTCCTGGTCTGTTGCACTGAATATAACCGATCCGAGGTTTTTGCTGCCGGCAGTCTTGTCAATGCAGTCGGTTATTATTAACTGAAGATCATTCCCTGTTTTTGACAGCCTTGCAAACCAATAGTCACATCTCTTCCTGTTGTCAATCATCCTGGTCAGGCTTAAAGAATCATTTCCCAGTCGTGTGGCCAGATTTGCCTCAGCAGAATCATTCAGAAAAGCAGCCCTGTCATCAATTGACAGTAATTTCTGAGCTGACAAGGGTGCGGATAGCAGAAGCGCAAGAGTTAATGCAAGATAACTTAGCTTCATTTTCAATATATTATGGAAGATCTCTCAGATACTGCTTTCTCTCAATGTCAATTTCCATTTTTTGTGCAATTGAAAACTCTGTTCCGCATTCAACGCATACATAATTTGTAAGGAAAGCCCCCGAATAATACTCCCGCTCCAAATGAGGATGATCACAAGGTTTTTCTCCCCACTCCTTCTTAATTTTCTGAGCTGTGTAATATTCCATAACTAACTCTTTTTCAAATAATGAACACTATTAAAGGTATGAAAAAAAACTATCAATGCCAAGAGAAAACTGACAATTAACATTTTCTGTAAAATAGTTTCATTATATTGGTATTTAACAATCAGGCCTGAACCCTAATCAAAAAGATCATCCAATGAAAAGATCTATCTTGTTACTATACATTGTCTTACTGGCAGGACTGCTTACACAGGCTGTCGGCCAGGACAGTAATATCAGAGCCGGTATTGATTCAGTCAATACGGTTCTTAAAGCAAATCCCTACTATGACGGATTCAATGAAATAGCGTTTAATTACACTGTAAGCATCACAAATGAAAGAGAACTTGTTGTTGAAATGAATTTCGATGGGCCCTTCAAATGGATATACAAGGCAAAAATTGATGATCTGGAACTTAACCTGAGAAATGAGCCCTGCAGGGAATCTCCCTCTTCTGTATGCTGGGTATGCAAAAAAAATGAAACAGGAGTACCGGGAAACTGTATTCAGGCTGAAATGCTGATGACTGACGGAGGATCGCAGAAAGAAAATGCAAGCAACATCTGTATCAGTTTTTCAGCAAGGGGAGGCATCTGCAACAGTATCTACTACAGTATGAACAGGCTGATGACTAATGTTATGAATAGTAACAGGTAAATCAAATAAGATAAATAAGACATGAAATCTTTCTGCCGGCTACTGCTGCTGCTTTTTCTGACAACAGCATGCACAGGGAATAAACCCGATGTAAAAAAGATTGGAAACAGGGGGATACACTCAACTGAAACAGAGCTTGAATCATTCACCGACATTGGATCCCTAGGCAGGTATTCTGATAAAGCTGTTTGTGCACAGACTTCCTCATGGGATACAACAGGGGGAAACGATGACGGCTTCAGCGGAAAATATTCCTTCCTCAGGAAAAATGAAGATGGATCTCTTGTAGTCTTTGAGGTCAGGGGCAGCGGTGTAATAAACAGGATATGGACTCCCACGCCAAACAGTGATACTCTTGATTTCTACATTGACGATTTTACAAAACCCTCTTTTTCAGTATCATTCATTGATCTTTTTTCAGGAAAAGTATATCCCTTTGTAAAGCCTCTCTGCGGAAATCAGCTTGGAGGTTATTACTGCTACCTTCCTGTTACATTCAGTGAAGGATGCAGAATTGTTTCAAGGGGAAACAGGATACAGTTTCATCAGATACAGTACCGCTTATACAATGACGGTATTAAAGTGATCCCCTTCTCAATGCAACCTTCTGTAGAAACAAAGGACCTGCTGAATAAAATATCAGAACTCTGGGACAGCAAAAGAATCAGTGTAAGTGATATTTACAACAGCAAAATCACAACAGAAACAACTGAAACAGAACTCATTCCGGGCGGTAGTAAAAAAATTTTTGATCTGAAAAAGGGAGGAAGGATTCTTGGAATTGAAATATCACCGGCTTCTGCTTTTGAAGGACTTTTTAAAAATACCGATATCAGGATCACCTGGGACAATGCAAAAACACCTGCTGTGTACTGCCCGCTTGCTGATTTTTTCGGCTATGCTTATGGTACACCTTCAATGCAGAGCTTTTTGCATGGCAGCAACGGTGAATACAATTACTGCTACTTCCCTATGCCCTTCGACAGGAGCGCAAAAATTGAACTGATAACAAGGAAGGCTGAAGGTAATAACTCTGTGTCACAGAAGATTGTTGCAAGAATATTGTATTCAGACGAAAAGAGGGATCCTGAAAAAGAAGGAAGGTTTAATGCCTACTGGAATAAAAACAATCCTGCGAAAAAGGGTGTGCCTCATACTCTTGCAGATATAAAAGGCAGGGGACATTATATCGGGACTATCCTTCAGGCACAGGGATTAAAGGCAGGGATGACCCTTTTCTTTGAAGGCGATGACTCCACTGCTGTTGACGGAGAATTCAGGATGCACGGTACAGGTTCTGAAGATTACTTCAACGGGGGATGGTACGCACTGATGGACCGGTGGGACGGCAGGATGAGCCTGCCGCTTCATGGCTCGCTCGGTTACTCTCTGCCATTCTGCAGAACAGGAGGATACCGTCTGTTTATCAGCGATAAGATCTCCTTTGAAAAAAGCCTTTTCCACAGCATTGAACACGGACCCACAGAGAATGCATTTCCTGCAGACTACACTTCCGTTGCCTTTTATTACTCTGATTCCCAGCCGGAAATAACTGCTGTTCCTTCGAATGAGACTTCATTTGTATACATGCCCGATACGCTTTTCCTTTATCCGCAGCTTATGAACCTGACGTTGTCGGGCAGCATAGGCATAGAGACTACATGGAAATACGGCACGGGTGGTGAGACATATACTTTCACACCGGGCAGCGAATCATCTGTAAGAATATCAATGCAGGAAATACCTGAAGGCAGCTACAAAATGTACTTCGACATAATCTCTCAACCTTATGGCTGCGACTTTTCAGTCTGGCAGAGACAGACTCAGCTGACTGACTGGCTTTCAGCTTATGGAAAAACTGAAGAAAGAATTTACGGGCTCTATGTATGTGACCTGGATATCAGCCGGATGAAAAATACAATAACAACAAGGTTCCGCACAGAAAAAGGAAGGACAGGGATGCTGCTGAACAGGATCATTCTGATAAGAAAGCACTGAAATGACAACAGGGCATAATTTATTGAGAATAGCAGTAATGGGTGCCGGTGTAAGGGGCACAAATCTTGCACGGAAAGTCAGGTCTTCAGGTCTGCCGGCAGTAATAATTGCTGTTGCCGAACCTGATCCTGTTAAGAAGAACAGCTTCAGACAGGAATTCGGACTTGGCGAGGATGCTGCATATAACACCTGGGCTGAATTGCTTGCAGGCGTCAAAGAATGTGATGCTGCAATAATTGCCACACTCGACAATCAGCATGCTGAACCTGCACTTGCATCTCTTGAACGGAACTGGCATATACTTATTGAAAAACCTTTGGCCGACACTCTCAGCGATTGCAGGCTTATAGTAAAAAAACAACAGGAGAAGAACAGGGTTATAGCTGTTTGCCATACACTGAGGTTCATGGAAGCCTACAGAACTGTAAGAGACCTCGTTAAACAGGGTGCAGTAGGTGAAATTATCCACATTGAGCACATGGAAGCAATTGGTAATCTGCGATTTGCCCACAACTATGTCAGGAGCAGATGGTCACAGGAAAAGCTGAACACCTTCCTCCTGCTGCACAAATGCAGCCATGACATTGACTATATTTCATGGCTTATTGATGATGAATGCAGACAGGTTTCATCATTCGGTTCCCTTAAATATTTTACGGCCGCTAATGCACCTGAAGGCAGTACAAAGAAATGTACCGACGGCTGCAGGGTAGCTGAATCATGTCCATATAATGCAATTAAGCTGTATACAGATTCTCCTCTTGAGGAATGGCCGGCAAGGGATGCATGCCTTACGCATACAAGGGAAGCTCATCTTGAAGTAATAAAAAACGGTCCTCTTGGCAACTGTGTCTGGAAAGGTGATAATGATGTAGTTGATCACCAGGTTGTGATGATGGAATTCAGCAGAGGAACAACTGCAACATGCACTCTTACAGGATATTCCGCAACAAACGGCAGGAGAATCCGTGTGCAGGGCACAAAAGGTGAACTTCTGTTCGATGAAGCCGAAGGTACAATAAAGGTAAGTGAGTTTTATGGCGAGGGGCAGAAGACTATAAGAATCAAACAACAAACAACATATCACCCTGAAGATCAGGATATTGTTAATGAATGGCTGAATTCTATCATGAGTGCGGGTTCGGTAACAGTTGATGCAAACGAAGCCCTGCGTACTCATGCACTTGTATTTGCAGCTGAACTGTCAAGGAAGGAAGGAAGGTTGATAAAAATGGATGAAATGCTGAATGCCTCTGAATTATAATTAAGTGCAGTTTTAACCCCAAAATAAACTATTGCTGAAATGAAAACAAACAGAAGGAATTTCATAAGGAACACAGCCATTGCGGCTACAGCTATCTCAGTTGCCGGTCCTGCAGCTCTGGCATCAGGAACAGAAGCATCCAGGAACAAATTTCCAAGGTGGAAAGGATTCAATCTCCTCGATTTCTTCTCACCTGCACCTCCCGACGGACCGGACAAGGGCAGATCGACTGAGGATGACTTCAAATGGATGAGCGACTGGGGCTTTGATTTTGTACGGATTCCAATGGCTTATCCAAGGTATCTTGCGATAGACCGTACAAAGGACATAACAAAAGATGATGTCTACAAGCTTGACGAGAAAATGCTGAATGAGGTTGAAAACCTCGTTTATCTTGCAAACAAGTATAAAATGCATGTCAGCCTCAACCTTCACCGCGGTCCGGGATACTGCATCAATGCCGGTTTCCATGAGCCTTTCAACCTCTGGAAAGACAAGGACGCCCAGGAAGCATTCAATTATCACTGGAAAATGTGGGCTAAAAGATTCAGGAATATCTCTCCGGAACTGCTCAGCTTCGACCTTCTGAATGAGCCCGCATACATTGAGGATATGAATGACCAGTATGCAAAAAAAGGACCGGTTCCAGGACAGACCTACAGGCTTGTGATTGAAGGGGCAGCAAAAGCCATCAGAAGCGAGAGCCCTGACAGACTGATAATTGCAGATGGCAATAATGTGGGAAACATGGTTTCCCCTGAGCTTATAGACCTGAATGTCGGACAGAGCTGCAGAGGATACTGGCCGGGAGTAATATCACATTACCAGGCATCATGGGTATGGAAAGATCCTTCAAAAGCTCCGACTCCGGTATGGCCCGGTACAATGGATGGCAAGTATTACGACAGAAAGGGACTTGAAGACCTTTATAAACCATGGATAGAGCTTAAGGACCAGGGAGTAGGCGTTCATTGCGGTGAATGCGGCTGCTGGAGAAATACACCACATGATGTATTTCTTGCATGGTTCACCGATGTTATTGATATACTGACAAATGCAGGAATCGGTTATGCCTTGTGGAACTTCAGGGGCGACTTTGGCATACTTGATTCAGGCCGCAAGGATATCCAGTATGCTGACTGGTACGGGCATAAGCTCGATAAGAAGCTGCTGGATCTGCTTAAAAAGTATTAGCTGAAACCGGCTATCGGCTACCGGCTACCGGCAAAAAATGAACAAATTACATTTTCCCCGGATGCCGGTTGCCGTCTGCCGGGTGCCGTTATTTACATTTCATTGCTCCCTTGAAATAGCCTATAGATTCTGCTATTCCGGCAAGCGGGTCTTTCATGTCTTTTTCAAATTCGAGACTGCACATACCTGTGAATCCTATTTTCCGGAGGGCACCAATTACTCCCGGGATATCAATAATTCCACGGCCAATCTCAACTGTCTTTCCTTCTTTTGTTGCGCCGTCAACATCCTTGATATGCACATCGAAGATCCTTGATCCGTACCTGAGAATGTCAAATACAGGATTCTTGCCATCTCTTGTTGTGTGACCGATATCGATACAGATCCCCATCCTCTTGTCCTTGTCCCAGATATTGTTCCAGATATCTGTGGCATTGGGAAAAAGGGGATTGTCCGGTCCGTGATTGTGGATAGCCAGCCTGATATCGTACTGCTTTACCTTCTTTTCCACGTATGGAATCAGGGCGTAATCAGGAGCTCCGACGATAATCTTAACGCCTGCCAGTTTTGCATATTCGAAGGCACGGTCAACTTCCTGTTCGGTTTTCATGTATACAACCCCGACAGCATAGACATTAACACCCCCTGCCCTGAATTTGGATATTACAGAGTTTATCTGTTCCGGTGTGCTGTTGTATGGCATGTGAAAATCCTTTACGGAGAGATTAGATACCTGCACCCTTTTCATCATCTCTATTGACTGTTCAACAGAGAATTCCCTGAAGGTATAGCCGGCAATACCAAGACCAAAAAGATCTTTTACTTCTTCCTGTGCCTGCTGAAATACCGGAGCACCATAAGCAGAGCTGACGCCTGCTGCAAGCAGTCCAGTGCCTGCCACTTTGAAAAACTCGCGACGTGTTTTCATATTAAATATTTAATTTACAGATAATTACTTACGTACAACCATGTTATTGTCAAGCAGCCTGCTGTTATAGGTCTGCATTATAGCTTTAAGCTTATTTTCCATTGTCGTCTGAAGCTCCGGCTCTTTTCCCAGAAGATTATTGCCAAGAAATACGTCAGTTTTGAAATTATACAGCCCTGCGGATTTCCTGTCAACCATCTCAAGTATGTGATCCTTCATATACAAATGGTAATTACTTCCGTTTGTATTGAAGCCGAATGACTCGCTTCCTTCATCGAACAGGTCATTTCCAAAGGCGATATACTCCTCATCAAAATTAAGATAATTCAGGACAGTTGGCATTATATCTACCTGCTGGGCAATCTTTTTCTTAACGCCTTTCATATCGCTTCCCGGCTTGTAGAAAATTACAGGAATGCTATATGAACCAAAATCGTTCTGAAATTCCTTCAGGATTGACTGATTTGTATGGTCGGCGGTAATTACAAATAAGGTATTGCTGAACCAGGGGCTGGCAGAGATCTGCTTAAAAAGTTCCCGGAGGGCAAAATCCGTATAGCCAACTACCTCAACAATTGGCGCAGCACCTTTAGGGAACCTGCCCTTGTATTTTTCAGGAACTTCAAAGGGGTGGTGAGATGATACAGAGAAGATTGATGCAAAAAAAGGTTGCTTGAATGTATTCAGCTTATCACCGAAAAACTTAAAGAAAGGTTCATCCCATACCCCCCACATTCCGTCAAAATCATTCTTGTCGGGATACTGATCAAGGCCGAAATAATCATCAAAACCTATCATCCGGGCAAATGAGTCAAATCCCATTGAACCATTAGGTGCGCCATGAAAAAAGGCAGAATAATAACCTTTCCTTTTCAGAAGTTCCGGAAAGCCGTTTATCTCGTTATTGGCGTAGTGTGATATAATATAAGGAGTTTCAAGCGAAGGGATTGAGGCCAGTATTGATGGCATTGCGTCAATAGACTTTTTGCCGTTTGCAACAGAAACATCGAAGGTTATGCTCACCTTCAGAAGGGAATCAATGAAGGGCGTATAACCTTTGTAATTCCCGTTCTCAAGTGTCGGGTTCAGACCTCCGATATACTCTCTTGCAAAACTCTCAAGAATAATCACAACTACATTCTCATTTTTAAACGGCCCCTTGAGAACCGGCTTATAATGAGGATCATAGATTGCCTTCAACTGCTCTTCATCGAAAAAACTGTACCTCTCTAGTGTTTTCTTCCCGAAAGTCCTGAAAATGCTGAATGGAGTGTTTAGCACTATCGCTACATCCCTGGGCGATTCAACATAACGTGCGGCATTGCTTATTGTAATTGGTCGGGTTGAATGCTTGTATCCGCCACGGGCGGCTCCAATAATAAGAGCAGCAACAACAGGTATCATCAGGACATTTATTGAATGATATGCCAGCTTATTTGAAACCTCCGGCTTCGACGTTTTGACCTTATTGTACAGCCAAACCATGAGGAACCAGAGAAAGATAGTAAAGAGAGTTGCAGGCCAGTAATCGAACAGGAAGCGGAAGAACATCCTGCCAAGGTGCTCTTCATTCGAAAAAGTTCCGAATACATCAGCAGTGGCACGCTTGTAAACAAAACGGTAATAAACGAAATCCATGCCATTCATTGCAATGGCAACACCATTTACAAAAAAGTATATGTATTTTATAACATTCTGATATATTACATTATACCTGAAATCGAACGGTATGATGCAGAGCAAGATCACAAGGCTGTTGAGATAAACCACGGCAGA
Organism: Bacteroidota bacterium; assembly: GCA_022703405.1. Taxonomy (GTDB): domain Bacteria; phylum Bacteroidota; class Bacteroidia; order Bacteroidales; family VadinHA17; genus LD21. The sequence continues at coordinate 31,212 of JAKLDT010000001.1, forward strand.
GATATCAAAAACAAGTCCTCCCCCAAGGATCTTTACAAAACTGCCTGCGGATATATCCGGGAACATTTCAATGTTAAACACATAAAAGCCCGCCCGGCAGAGTGTGAACAAAAACATCACAAGCAATATCCTGTATGCAAGGCCTGTATAGATATTGCCCGACAAATCAACTCTCTTCATAAAACAACTTTATTCAGAATCATAAACATAATGATTCAGCTACAGTATTAAAACCAACAAGGTCTTAAAACTATAAAATCTGACAATGAGTTGCAAGAAAATAAAGCAGAAGAGGATATATATGAAGCTTATTTTGTTTCCTTTTCCAGATCCTTCATCATCTCCTTGAAATCGGAATTCTTAAAGCCTTCCATAAACTGATTGGCCTTCCTGTAAGTCACAATACTGCTTATCATCATAAGAACAAACAGGGCAATAAGTACATAACTGACAATCTTTACAGTGTCAGCTTTTGCCTTTAGTGTCTCAATAAGGGCATTATAGAGGAGCCAGAGCATGAACAGGTTAACAAGCAGGGAAATGAACACACCAAGGTAAATATTGATACCTCCTGCAAATCCGAGCAGGGCTGATACAGGCATTACAACCATCAGAGCTGCTGAAACCCTTACATTGGTTTCAAAATCAGTGCTTCCCTTGCAGATGGCAGATATAACAAGAATTATTACTGCGCCAATGAACAATCCTATCACAGCTGCAACAATATAATAGACAAAGGCCATTACACCAACAGCTCCTCCCAGCATTCCTCCGGACACAGTATTAAGATTCAGAAGGCTCCAGATAAATGCAAAGACCCCGGCAACAGCTCCGTAGATCACTGCTTTTATAAGTGGTTCTGCCAATCCTCCGGTTGTTTTCATGCCGGCGAAATATCCTTTCGGATTCATCAGGGTCTCTTTTGATTCGTTAATTAATGCATTGAAATCAAATGATCCATTGCCCTGAGGGGTGGTTTCTGTTGCTTCGTTGCTCATAATAAATCGATTAAAGGGTTAGTATTAACAAAGTACAAAATCAGTACCTAAGTTAGAAATATTTTCCAACAATTAATAAAAACCTTCTTAAAAGAGCCTGTTATTCCAGGTAAGTATAGCCGTAAAGACCTGAACGGTAGTTTGAAAGAAACTCCTTCCCTTCCTCAAGTGTAATTATGCCTGCCTTGACTGATGATGTCACCCATGATTCAACAGTTCTCACCATTTTCTTCGAATTGTACTGAACATAGTCAAGAACCTCGGCAACACTCTCACCATCAATTATTTTATCGATACGATATCCTTCATCGTCAACGGAAACATGCACGGCATTTGTATCACCGAAAAGATTATGAAGATCGCCTAATATTTCCTGGTAAGCGCCCACTAGGAAAACACCAAGATAATATGGTTCCTTTCCTCTCATAACATGCAATGGTATCTGGTGAGGTGAATTTCTTGTTGAAATAAAGTTGTCAATCTTACCGTCAGAGTCACAGGTCATGTCCTGTATTGTGGCAGTCCGTGTAGGCTCTTCATTCAGCCTGTGGATGGGCATTATGGGAAAGATCTGGTCAATAGCCCAGGCATCGGGCAGGGATTGAAAAAGCGAGAAGTTGCAGAAATACTTGTCGGACATCATCCTCGATATCTGCCGCAATTCTGAAGGCACGTGTTTTGTATTATTTGCCATCTGGTCTATTTCCCTTGCTATTGACCAGAAGAGCCTTTCAATCTGAGCCCTTGTACGCAGGTCTATGAGTCCGAAACTGAACTTATCCAGGGCTTCCTCCCTGATCTGCTGCGCATCATGCCAGGTCTCAAGCATCCTTGTCTGGTTAATATTGTCCCACAGCTGATACAGATCCTTTACAAGTTCATGATCATTTTCGCCAAGCATCTCTTCATCTTCCCATGTGGGCTGTGTGGTAGTCTCCAGAACTTCAAAGATAAGTACTGAATGATGGGCGGTAAGCGAACGTCCTGACTCTGTAATTATATTTGGATGAGGCAGTTTTGCCTTGTTGCTGGCATCAACAAAAGTGCTTATTGAGTCATTTACATACTCCTGTATTGTATAGTTAACACTGCTTTCGCTGTTTGACGAGCCTGTGCCGTCATAATCAACACCAAGTCCTCCGCCGATGTCAACAAACTCAACTTCAAAACCAAGCTGTCTGAGTTGTATATAGAACTGGGAAGCCTCCCTGAGAGCGATCTTTATCCGCCTGATTTTTGTAACCTGACTGCCAATGTGGAAATGTATCAGCTTGACACAATCCCTCATTTTGTTTCTCTCTATGTAGTCGAGCGCTTCAATCAGCTCACTTGATGTTAGTCCGAACTTACTTATGTCGCCGCCTGATTCCTCCCACTTGCCGCTGCCAACGCTTGCAAGCTTGATCCTGATTCCAAGGTTTGGCTTTATTTTCAGCCGTTTAGATATAGTTGCAATGAGTTTCAGCTCATTCAGCTTTTCAACTACAAGGAAGATCCTTTTGCCCATTTTCTGAGCAAGAAGTGCAAGCTCAATATAATCCTCATCTTTATATCCGTTGCAGATTATAAGCGACTCTGGATCTGTGTTGATTGCAATAACGGCATGAAGTTCAGGCTTTGAACCGGCTTCAAGACCAATGTTGAATTTTTTCCCATGGCTCACAATTTCCTCAACAACAGGCCTCATCTGGTTTACCTTTATGGGGTAGATGATGAAGTTCTGAGCCTTGTAGCCATACTCTTCCGAAGCCGATTTAAAACACTTCGAGATGCTGATGATCCTGTCGTCAAGAATATCGGGAAAGCGTACAAGCACAGGTGCAGCTACATCGGAGAGTGTTAGCTCATCAAGTAATTCCTTCAGATCGACTGAAACACCATTCTTCTGGGGAGTTACAATGACATTTCCCTTCTCGTTAATTGAAAAATAGTCAACGCCCCATCCGTTAATGTTGTATAGCTCAGCTGAATCGTCCACTCTCCATTTTCTCATTTCAAATAAATTTCTTTAAGTTAAACAAGCCGCAAATGTCAGAAAAAAAAGTATTTTTTGCAATGCAGTTTAAATATCATCATTTCATGGAATTAATCCAAAATAAATGAAGGAAGATTAAGATCTGTATTAATGTTTCAGTGCTTTTGTATGAAAAGGGCCTGATCCATACACCTTATATACCGGAAAATTATTGTATCCCGGCCCCCACTGCGGAACAAGGTATTTGTCGAAATAATTCCATGCCAGCAGCCCTTCTCCCGACTCAGCTTCAAGTAAATAAGCAGCAACACGGGCAAGTGGCTGGTTCATTTTCACAACTATGGCACCGGCAGGAAATTTTATCTTTTCAGTAAGATATTTACCCTTGACCGAATTGAGATAATGACCCTGGTTCAACCTGGCAGAACCCTTCAGCTCAGTTATATCAAATCTTTCAATACTGACTTCGGTCTCCTGTTCAAGTTCTTCGAGCATGATTCCGTGAAGCTGCAGAAGGTCGGTAACTGCCCTGTCGGATGTTCCAAGTATATATGCAGAGGGCAGTGCAACACTTCTTACCGGAAAGAAATCGATGAAATAGGGAACTGTCACGTCCTTTCTACGGCCTGTGTTCCTGTATGTCATCCATCCCCCTGTATTTCCTGCTTCCTCTGCTTCATAAGTGCGGATTGCAACCGGCTTCTCAATCGCCCTTACATCGTATGTTATTGCAAATGAATCTATTGCAGCATTATTTAATTCATTTTCCGTAAAATGCATATCGGCATCCTTTAACAGTTGCCTTATCTCATCCCTGTTTTCAGAAACATAGTCGCACAGGGTATTTATAAGATAATAACAGCCCCACACCCTTGATCTGAAGTCGGCATAGACATAATTCTCATTAAGTATTGCAATTCTGTTCCTCAGGCCATAATAGTTTGTCATGTATCTTGGTTCCGATGCTTCCATCACCCAGCCTTTTTCAGGATTAAGCATGTCGATAAACTCGCCGTAGAAACAGTTTTCCACTTTATATATGTCATTTAAGCGGGAAGACATTGCGGGCATCATTCTGTCGCGCATATACGAAATCAGCCTGCTGTCGGTATTAGGATTGACCATCCATGTGAAGGTAACAGGTTCAGTATGATATGATCCGTTAGTAGTATGGCAATCCATGAAAACGTCAGGATCCCATCTGCCGAATACATTTTTCAGAAGCCCTCTCACCTCCGGCGATTCAGCTTTAAGTGCATCACGGTTCAGGTCAAGGAACTGGGCATTATGCCTTACTCCGACACCATTAACAGGACCATTCTGTGAAGGCCTGTTGTTTGTTTTTATACGGTCGTTGCCATCAGGATTGAAATCGGGGCAGATCAGCAGAACGGCATTCCTGAGCAGTTCCGGATCTTTTTGTTTAAGAAGGTCCCTCGCGAACATGAGTGTGGCTTCCTTTCCTTCAACCTCACCGGCATGAATATTAGCCTGAATATAAACAACAAGCCTTTTGTCATTTTTCAGATCTTCAGGACAGGAAGGAAGTGGTTTTCCAATGATGAGAAGGGGTATATCCCGCCCTTCACAGCTCATTCCCATGCTTTCAGTTCTCAGCCAGGGTGAAGATTTTTTCAGGATATTGATGAATTCAATTACATCCTTATGCTCTGATGTCGACCGGAAATCGGATTTCTCGGCAACAGTCAGAATGGTAGGCTGAGAAAGAAGATTTACAGCAGAAAATAAAGAGATTAAAGCTACAAACAGATATCTTTTCATGCGAAAAATTCAGAAACGGATAAATGTAGGTATTATTTTCGTATCAAAAGACGTAAAAAATAGATACATATAGTACTGATTTGTAGACATATATAAATTTATTTAGAATATTTCAAAATTATTTCATATCTTTCGGCCCTTAATTTTTAAAACATCAAAGAAATGAACAAAGGAACAGTTAAATTTTTCAACGTATCAAAAGGATTCGGATTCATCAAAGATGCTGATTCAGACAACGAGTATTTTGTACACGCAACAGGTCTGAAAGACCAGATCAAAGAAAACGACGAAGTAACATTTGAACTTGCTGAAGGTAAAAAGGGAATAAATGCAGTTAATGTTAAATTAGCTTAGTTTATCTATAAAAAGTTAAAGCCGGTGATTAACTCACCGGCTTTTTTATTGAATAAACACAAACTTTTCTTCAGGCATGGATATTAAAGCCTGCCCTTTTCTTCTTTCTTGGCTTTTTTGGCAGCACGTTTTTCTTTAAGACTCTTGGCTGGTTCTTTTTTGATTTTCACCTGTTCTTTTGATCTCTCGTGTGACATGGCTTTTTGATTTTGGTTAATAAAAGTTGATTCAAATATACTAAACTCTGTGTTTCAGTAAATATTATCAGGGCACTTTACAATAATTTTGCGGCATCAGCATCAAGCAGCCACTCAGCAGTTCCCTGTACAGGAACAATTTTTGAAGCAGGATAGTTCATATAGCCACCCTCCTTTTTAACAACCTGTCGAATAATTTCAGATTTCTTACCTCCTGTAATAATAAATGCAATCCTGGCTGCATTATTAAGCACCCTGCCTGTTACCGTGATTCTTTTCTGCTTTGTTTCGGGATGTAAGGTAACCTCGCAATTTTTTTCCGACTTAAACAGCTTTTCATAACCCGGAAATATTGATGCCGTATGGCCATCCTCTCCCATTCCCAGAATTATGAGGTCAAAAACAGGCATGCCTTCTGTTTTACTGACGTATTTCTCTATTACAGCTGAATATCTTGCAGCTTCACCTGAAGGATCTTTCTCACCATAGATCCGGTGGATGTTTTCCTCCGGTATCCTGATTTTCTTAATAAGGTTTCTGAATGCCATTCCAAAATTTGAATCGGGACTAACAGGAGGAACACAGCGTTCATCACCCCAGAAAAAATGGACATGGCTCCATGGTGCTGAATTAGTGAAGTGGTCGCCCATTATCGAGAAAAGGAGTTCAGGTGTTGACCCTCCTGACAGTGCAATAGTTACATAGCGGTTTTCCGAAGCAGCGTCACTTATCATCTTCACTATTTCGCCGGCAAAGGTCTCTGCCAGTTCATACGGGGTACTGAAGACTCTTACTTTTACACTCATAATTCACAATAAAGTTCATCATCAGCAAGGTTCTTGCATGGGTATCTCCATGTAAGACCCTCTCCTTCAATTAAATCATTAGTACATTCAGGCCCCCAGGTACCGGCAGGATAGCCATATACCTTAATTGACGGATCCTCAGCCCAGGCTTTCTGCACGGGCTCAAGGAATTTCCATGCTGTTTCGACCTCATCATCCCTTGAGAACAGGGTTGAATCACCAGTTGTTACATCGTACAGAAGCCGTTCATAAGCCGAAGGTACCCGTACGTTTGCCAGGTCCTTGTAGTGAAAGTCCATATTGACATTCTTCACATTGAAACCGGCTCCGGGTTCCTTCATATCAAATTTAAGAAGAATTCCCTCATCAGGCTGTATCCTTATAATAAGCTGGTTTGCATTTATTTTTCCTGAATCCCTTCTGAAAAGATGGTGAGGAGTAGGCTTAAAATGAATTACAATTTCAGTAACCCGTGTAGGAAGTCTTTTTCCTGTACGTATATAAAAAGGCACCCCGCCCCATCTCCAGTTATTTATAAAGAATTTAATCGCTACAAAGGTTTCAGTCCTTGAGTTCTTATCGACCCCTGTCTCCTGCCTGTATCCCTTAACACATTCTCCACGTATAATCGATGGTGTATACTGACCTCTTATAACCTGCTTAGGCACATCCTCCTGCCTGATAGGCTGCAGGGACTGGAAGACCTTTAGCACCTCATTCCTGATAGCATTTGAATCAAGTGATGAAGGAGGCTCCATTGCTGTGAGTCCTACCATCTGAAGAAGATGATTCTGTACCATGTCTCTGAGTGCACCTGAAGAATCGTAATATCCTCCCCTCTCCTCAACACCGATATTCTCCGACGATGTTATCTCAATACGGTCAATATAATTTCTGTTCCACAGCGGCTCAAAAAGACCGTTTGCAAAACGCGTTACGAGAAGGTTCTGCACAGTCTCCTTTCCAAGATAATGATCTATCCTGAAAATCTGCTCTTCTTCAATAATGTCATGCAGTACCTTGTTAAGCTTTCTGCCCGATTCGAGATCGTAACCAAATGGCTTCTCGATAATTATCCTTCTGAAACCAGTCTTGCTCTTCAGTAATCCTGCTGCGGACAGATTCAGGGCTATAGACTCATACATTACTGGAGGTGTGGCCATGTAAAAAATAAAGTTACCGCTTTTAATATCTGCAGCATCTGTCTCTTCAACAAGCTCCCTAAGCCTTCTGAAATCATCCGGATTCCTGTTATCCATTGTAAGATATTTCAGATTAGCGGTAAAAGTATCTATATCCGTACCGCTGACTTTTTCCTCTGAATATGTCAGTATTGAATCCCTCATCCTGTTTCGGAAATCAGAATCGGTATAGCTTGTTCTTCCTGTACCTATTATTGAAATTTTATTCGGAAAAAGTCCCTGGGCGCTAAGTGAATATAATGCAGGCATCAGCTTCCTTGAAGTAAGGTCGCCTGAAGCTCCGAAAATGACAAGAATCAGATTTTTTGGTTTATCCATCAGAAGTAAGGCTTATAACATATTTTGAACCTAAAATTTCCGCCAGGCAAAATAACAATAAATATCTTTAATTGGTTCAGAATGTAAATTTAAGACAGTCTGAAAAAGACAATGTCAACTTATAATTTAGCAACCTATTTATGATATTTAAAATATTTTATTAATTTTTTTGGTATTTTATGCTACAATTTAAAAGATCAATTATATATTTGCACGAAATTAATAAACAGGAATGAGTTTAATTAATCATATCAGGTTCGAAAGTCTCATCGCCAGGCTATCTGGAAATGAATGAGGATGGTTTTTATTGTTAAATAGGGATAACCGTTCTCAAGTTTTAATGAGAACGGTTTTTTTGTATAAATATGGAAAAAGAAATGATAAGAAAAGAACGTCCTGCAAGCCAGGGTTTGTACCGGAAAGAGTTTGAACATGAGAACTGCGGTATTGGTTTTGTTGCACATATTAAAGGAAGAAAATCACATTCAATTATAAGACAGGGCCTTGAGGTGCTTGAAAACATGACACACAGGGGCGCTGAAGGTGCTGACAAGAAAACCGGGGACGGGGCAGGAATGCTCATTCAGGTACCCCGTGATTTTTACCTCATCCAGGGCTACTCACTTCCACCAGAAGGCCAGTTCGGAACAGGGCTGATTTTCCTGCCACAGGAAAAGAATGCTGCAGAAAAATGCAGGAATATACTTCTTGGTATTATTAAAGAGGAAGGAGTTAATGTTATTGGTTTCAGGGAGGTTCCCAGAAACAGTGCGGCAATCGGCGAAATTGCAAAAGCAGCTGAACCAGATATTGTTCAGATACTCCTTGGCGCAGATATAGCACAGGACGAGCTCGAAAGAAAACTATATATAATTAGGAAGAGGACTGAAAACATTATAAGGGATTCTGATATTGATCAGAAAAGCTTCTTCTATATCCCTTCATTGTCGACCAAGGTATTGGTATACAAGGGGATGCTGACTTCAATGCAGCTCAGGGAATACTTCCTCGACCTCAGTGATGAAAGAATGCAGAGCGCAATTGCCCTCGTGCATTCACGCTTCAGTACAAATACTTTCCCAAGCTGGGACCTCGCACAGCCATTCAGGGTGCTTGGTCATAACGGTGAAATAAATACAATAAAGGGAAACAGGTTCTGGATGGAAGCCCGCGAATCACTGCTCAAATCGGAAAAGCTGGATGACCTTTCAAGACTTTTCCCTATTGTCGAACCCGGTAAAAGCGATTCAGCCTCACTCGACAATGTTCTTGAATTTCTGCTTATGAGCGGAAAATCACTGCCTTATGCCATGTCAGTACTGATCCCCGAATCATTCAATACAAAGAATCCTATTTCAAACGAACTCCGGTCATTCTTTCTGTACCACTCAACCTTCCTGGAACCCTGGGATGGTCCTGCCTCACTGATATTCTCTGACGGAAGGTATATCGGGGGCATGCTCGACAGGAACGGACTTCGTCCTTCAAGATACCTCATCACTTCAAATGATCTTATAGTTATGGGGTCCGAAACAGGTGTTCAATCATTTCCTGCTTCCGAGATAAGGGAGAAAGGAAGACTTAAAGCCGGAAAAATGCTTCTCGTCGACACTGAGGAGGGTAGGGTTTACTATGACGATGAGCTGAAGGCTAAGATCGCAAACGAGTATCCTTACGGGGAATGGATCAGACAGAATATGGTCACCCTCGAGGAAATAGAATCAGGTCATACAGAATCCCCTGAAATGGGTGACCAGTATGATAAATATCTCACCTCATTCAACTACTCACTCGAAGATACTGATAAGATTATCAAGGAAATGGCCGCTACAGGCAAGGAACCTATCAGTTCAATGGGTAATGATGTACCTGTTGCCGTACTTTCAAAAAAACCTTACAGGCTTTTTAATTATTTCAAGCAGCTTTTTGCCCAGGTGACAAACCCGCCAATTGATCATATCAGGGAAGAGCTTGTGATGACACTAACCGGTTACCTTGGATCATTGCAGCAAAATGTCCTTGACAAATCGCCTTACCATGTAAAAATGGTCCGCTTTAAGAATCCTGTAATCTCAAACACTTATTTCCAGATAGTTAAAAATCTGAGATACAAGGGATTCTCTGCTGCAAACCTTTCCCTCCTGTTTGATGCAACTGGTGGCACAACCGCACTGCAGAATGCAGTTGACAAGCTTTGTACAGATGCAGAAAAAGCAGTTGATGAAGGTAAAAACTATATTATTCTGTCTGACAGAGGCATTACAGAACAACTTGCCCCTATACCCTCGCTTCTGGCTGTATCTGCTGTGCATCATCACCTCATCAGGACAAAAAAGCGCATGCAGATCGATATAGTTGTTGAATCAGCCGAGCCCAGGGAAGTAATGCATTTTGCCCTTCTCTTCGGCTATGGTGCCAGCATAATAAATCCATATATGAGTTTTGCAGTTATCGACAAACTTGTAAAAAGGAAGGAAATACAACTCGATTATCAGAGGGCTGAGGAGAATTATATTCACGCCATTAATAAGGGAATACTGAAGACTATGTCGAAGATGGGTATAAGCACTCTCAGGAGTTACCGCTCATCGCAGATCTTCGAAGCAATAGGGATACACCAGGCTGTAATTGACAGGTACTTTGCAGGCACAACTTCAAGAATTGGCGGCATTGGCATAAATGAAATCACCGAAGAAATACTGATCCCTCACAGAAAAGCCTTTACTACAGCCAGACAGCCTGAAATACTTACAGAGGGCGTATACGCATACAGGAAAAACGGGGAACATCACGGCTGGAATCCTGAAACAATTTCCCTTCTGCAATGGAGCACACGCACTGCCAGCTATGAAAAGTTCAAGGAGTATTCAAAGCTTGTTGATGCCGACAATGCCCGTCCGGGATTCATAAGAGGACTTCTGAGATACAAGTCAAACCCGATACCTGTTGAGGAGGTTGAGCCTGCTTCAGATATAATGAAAAGATTTGTTACAGGTGCAATGTCGTATGGTTCAATAAGCCGCGAGGCTCATGAAACACTTGCAATTGCAATGAACAGGATCGGAGGACGTAGCAACACCGGCGAAGGCGGAGAAGATCCTGAAAGGTTCAAACCACTGGAGAATGGCGACAGCGCCAGAAGTGCAATCAAACAGGTTGCCAGTGGCCGTTTCGGTGTAACAACACATTATCTTGTTAATGCCGATGAGATACAGATTAAGGTAGCCCAGGGAGCAAAACCGGGTGAAGGAGGACAGTTGCCTGGCCATAAGGTTGATAAAATAATTGCAAAAACCCGTTACTCAATACCGGGCATCACCCTGATATCGCCGCCTCCGCATCACGACATCTATTCAATTGAAGACCTTGCCCAACTCATCTTCGACCTGAAAAATGTAAATCCACAGGCCAGAATAAGTGTAAAGCTTGTTTCTGAAAGCGGAGTGGGAACAATTGCAGCAGGTGTAACAAAAGCAGGAGCCGACCTGATTACAATAAGCGGTTATGAAGGCGGAACAGGCGCCAGCCCGTCCTCTTCAATAAAACATGCCGGACTTCCTCTTGAACTGGGTCTTGCAGAAACACAGCAGACTCTTGTAATGAATAACCTCAGAAGGAAGGTTATGCTTCAGACTGACGGGCAGCTGAAGAACGGAAGAGACATCATTATTGCAGCCCTGCTTGGCGCTGAAGAATTCGGCTTCGCAACAAGCGCACTTGTTGTTCTGGGATGCGTGATGATGCGAAAATGTCATCTGAATACCTGTCCTGTTGGCGTTGCCACACAGAATGAGGAACTAAGGAAGAGGTTCAGAGGCCAGGCTGATTACCTTGTAACCTTCTTCAGCTTCCTTGCTGAGGAGGTCAGAGAGCACCTTGCCGGACTAGGCTACAGAAAACTCGATGATATAATTGGCAGAGCTGACCTTCTTGAAAGAAATCCTGATATAACACACTGGAAGATTGCCAACCTCGACCTTACAGGCTTGCTAGCAATGCCTCAGGAAGCAGCTGCAAATGCACTTCACTGTGTTGACAAACAGGAAAACAAATTAGTCGATCTTCTTGATAATGAACTGCTTGAACTCTCTTCAGAAGCGATCAGGTCGAAAGTACCTGTCGAAATAAGAAAGACTATTAAAAACACCGACCGTACTGCCGGGGCAATGCTTTCAGGGGCTATAACCAAATTACATGGCCCTGACGGACTACCGGACGGAACTATAAAATGCCAGTTCACCGGATCGGCAGGTCAGAGCTTCGGGGCTTTCATAGTACCGGGGGTGGAACTCCACCTTGAAGGAGATTCGAATGATTATATGGGCAAAGGTCTTTCCGGCGGAAGGATTATTGTGGTGCCACCGTCAGGATCGTTATTTGCACCTGATAAAAACATTATTATCGGTAACACATCCCTTTACGGGGCAACCCGCGGAGAAGCATATATTAATGGTGTGGCCGGTGAGAGGTTTGCTGTAAGGAACAGCGGTGCAATAGCTGTTGTTGAGGGTACAGGCAACCATTGCTGCGAGTATATGACAGGGGGCAGGGTTGTTGTGCTCGGCACAACGGGCAGTAACTTTGCAGCCGGTATGAGCGGCGGAATAGCATACGTTCTGAATGAGAACGACAACTTCGACTACTATTGCAACATGGGAATGGTGGAACTATCACTCGTGGATGAGTACAGTGATGTGAATGAATTAACAGACCTTATCTCACGCCATTACAAATATACAGGCAGCGCAAAAGCTAAACTGATACTGGATGATATTAACAAGTATATTCCAATGTTTATCAAGGTGATACCTTACGATTACAAAAGAGTTCTCCAGGAGCAGAAACTTGAGGAGCTCAGGAAGAAAATCGCAAATGTCGAACTTGATCTCGAGATCAGCGCCCAATAACTTTTTACTTTTTACTTTTTACTTTTTACTTGAATATGGCAGACATAACAGGATTTTTGAAGATAAAACGCAAGGAAGCAGGCAACAGACCTGTAAATGAAAGAATACGTGACCACAGTGAGGTTGAGCAGATCCTGAACAGCGAGGACAGGATGCTTCAGGCTTCAAGGTGCATGGAATGCGGCATACCATTCTGCCACTGGAGCTGTCCGGTGGATAACCTTATCCCTGAATGGAACGACCTTCTTTACAAAGGTGACTGGAAAGCAGCTTACCAGAGGCTCAGTGCAACAAACAACTTCCCTGAGTTTACCGGAAGGATCTGCCCTGCCAGTTGCGAACATGCCTGTGTTCTCAATATAAATAAGGAACCGGTCACAATAAGGGAAAATGAAGTTGCAATTGTAGAGCATGCCTTTGCCGAAGGTTATATTAAACCTGTTATCCCTGAGATCAGGACTGGCAAAAAGGTTGCAGTTATAGGAAGTGGTCCGGCCGGGATGGCTGCTGCCGATCTTCTAAACCAGGCAGGTCATACTGTTACCTTGTTTGAAAAGGATAATAAGCCGGGCGGCCTTCTCCGCTATGGTATTCCTGACTTCAAGCTTTGCAAGGATACTATTGACCGCCGGATAAGTCTAATGGAAAAGGAGGGCGTGATTGTCAGGACTCTTGTAACAGTTGGCCGCGATATAAGCCCGGAACAGCTTGAAAAAGAGTTTGATGCAATTTGCATTACAATTGGCGCCGGTCATCCGCGTGACCTGCCGATAAATGGCAGAGACCTGAACGGAGTACATTTTGCCATGGACTTTCTTAAACTGCAGAACAGGGTGAATTCAGGTGAACTTGATAGTTCTGACAATCCCATCAGCGCAGAGGGTAAAAAGGTTGTCGTTATAGGCGGAGGGGATACAGGCTCTGATTGTGTAGGCACTTCCATTCGCCAGAAAGCTGAAAAGGTCACCCAGATTGAGATACTTCCCAAACCTCCGGCTGAAAGAACACAGGATAATCCTTGGCCTTACTATGGCAAAGTCCTGAAAACATCTTCCTCTCACGAAGAAGGATGCGAAAGATACTGGAACATATCCTCTGTCAGGTTCATTGGTGAAAACTTTAAGGTCAGGGCCATTGAAATTGAAGATGTTGAATGGAAAAACATTGATGGGAAATACACAATGGCACCTGTTCCTGGTTCAAGAAGGAATATTGAGGCTGATCTGGTCCTGCTGGCAATGGGATTTGTTCATCCGGTGCTTGAAGGACTTGTTACAGATGCCAGGCTGGATCTGAATCTGAGAAAGAATATTAAGGTTGATGATAATTACAAAACCAATCGTCAGAAATTCTTTGCTGCAGGTGATGCAATAAGCGGGGCCAGCCTTGTTGTAAATGCAATAGCCTCAGGCCGGAAAGTTGCCGGCGAAATCGACATGTATCTGAAAAACAACTGATTATTACAGCAGGGACTTCCAATTCCTGCTAATTTCAACTGAAAATACCGTTCCGTCAGCTTCACTGCTAATGAAGCTGACTTTTCCTTTAAGGTAGTTCTCTGTCATGAGCCTTACACTGTATGTTCCCAGTCCCCTGTTTTTATCTTTTGTTGAAAACGATCTCTGGAAAATATGATAACGTACTTCCTCAGGTATGACTCCATAGTTATGTACTGTAAAAATTATACTGTCATTTTCAACATGGGTTGCCACAGTCACAATCCCATCTACCGGAGTAGCTTCAAGTGCATTTTTCATAAGGTTTATCATCACCCTCTGAAGCAGTAATCTGTCAGTTTGAATTGTAATATCCGGAGTGCTTTCACTGAGAACTATAGATTTCTTCTGCCCCACTTCATGGAAGCTGATATTACTAATTGCATATTTAAGAAACTCAACAGTTTTTATTTCCTCGACCTCTACCTTTATATCACCATTTTCTGCAGCTCTCAGCTGACGGTACGACATTATCTCTTCGAGAATCAACTGGCTGGCAGCTTCCGAAAGGGTGATAAGTTCCTTCAGCTCATCAGGATAGGTTCCCATCTTAAGGACAGTCAGCAATCCGTTCAGCCCGCCTGCAGTATTGAGAAGATCATGAAAAAACACTCTCTCGATGGCGCGAAGCTTTTTATCAGAGCTAATATCCTGGAGGGATAGTGCAAACAGCTTCTGACCATTAAGCCGCACCGGAGCACAAGTTACATTTAAGTCCCAGCTTATTGACCTGTTGTCGATAACTGAAGTTATATGAGCTTCCCTCGATGACCGGCTATCCTTCATTATGCTTTCCAATATTGCTGCAACAGCACCGCAATAACGGCATTCCTTTGCAGTGCCACAGCCTGAAGGCCCCTTAAATGAATTAATGCACGAAATGACCTCACCTGTACGTTTGCCAAGTACTGATTCTATACTCGTGAATCCGATCAGGTTAAGAAATTCATTATTGGCAAACACAATCTGCCTCTCATTGTTTATTATGGCACATACTCCTGTCAGTGCACCAAATAATTCAGTCAGAATTCTTTGGGATTCAAGCAGTTCTTTCTCATCCAGAATCTTTTCAAATGATTGCCTTCCTGCCGGTGCGAAATATGTCTCACCTTCCATAAAACAGATACACAATGTGAAAGTAAATATAGTAATCAATACAATATTTCAAAATTGTTGGTGATATTAAATACAAGAAAAACCTCAGCACCAGATTTTTATACTGCTGCTGAGGCCTTGTGAGACTGAGAGTCTATTCTTTCTCTGCCAATATCTTCATCTCCCTGGCAGTTGCGATAAGCCTGATCATCTCAGCCCTGTAACCATCATCATCCCTGCCCCTTGAATTCCTTGCCAGAGCTTCAGCGCTCTCAAATGTTGATGTGCCTTTGAATTCAGAATTCCTGAGCAGCATTCCGAATTCGGCTACAGCCGCTGCAAACCTGAGATTATCAGTAGCTTCTCCTGACTCTTTTACCCTTCCGCTTACAGCTTTATCAAGAAGTATACTTGTATTTCCATCAGCTTTCTTATAACGGATCTTTATTGTAAGATACTCACTTGAATATGAACCTGTTCCTGTTTTTGTTTCATCTCTTTTCTGATATTTCAGCGGATCAACTGATGGCACTTTTTCATCTGCCCCTGCAGGTACAAGTTCATAAAGGGCAGTCACATTATGACCGGCACCCATTTCACCGGCATCCTTCCTGTCATCGTTAAAGTCCTCATCTGCCAGCAGCCGGTTTTCATAACCTATAAGCCTGTATGACTGTATTTTCAAAGGATTGAACTCTATCTGAAACTTAACATCCTTTGCAAGGGTAAATAATGTTCCCCCGAATTCCCGTACAAGGACTTTCCTTGCCTCCTGGAGGTTATCGATATACGAGTAATTACCATTTCCCTTGTCTGCAATGATCTCCATTTTATCATCCTTAATATTGCCCATGCCAAATCCGAGAACTGTTATGTAAACTCCCTCTTCCCTCTTTTCCTCAACAAGTCTTTCCATGCCTCCGTTGCTTGATTCACCCACATTGAAATCTCCATCAGTTGCGAGGATGATCCTGTTGTTTCCACCCTTTATAAAATTCTTCTGTGCTACAGAATATGCAAGCCTGAGTCCTTCACCACCTGCAGTTGATCCACCTGCCTCAAGATTATCAATGGCTGCCATTATTTTCTCCTTCATATTTCCCGGTGTTGATTCAAGAACGAGTCCTGCTGCTCCGGCATAAACCACAATGGCCACCTTATCAACTGGCCTGAGTTCATTCACAAGAAGCCCGAAAGCTGATTTGAGCAGAGGAAGTTTGTTGGGAGAACTCATTGAACCTGAGACATCTAAAAGAAAAACAATATTTGACGGAGGAAGTGATGTTTTATCTATGCTCTTTGCCTTCAGGCCCACATGGAGAAGGTGATGATTCCTGTCCCAGGGACAAACTGCAAGCTCGGTATATACTGAGAAAGGATGTTCCCCGTCTGGTTCTGGATAGTCGAACTTAAAATAGTTGATCATCTCCTCTATCCTCACAGCGTCAGCAGGCGGCAATTGTCCCATGTTTATGTACCTCCTTATGTTTGAATATGAGGCATTGTCAACATCAATTGAGAAGGTTGACAGAGGATTATTCATAACACTTTTAAATCCATTTTCATTTACTGATGCATAGCCTTCTGTATTGAAATTATCCCTCCTTCCAGTAAAAGCATTGCCGGCATCATACGTCATCATGGCATAAGGAGCAGCAACTGCCATACCCATTGATTTTGATTCCATCCTGCTTTGCTCTTCCAATTTATGTTTTATAACATCTTTTTCCTGAACAGGCGAAGGATTCATAACAACATTTATAAGACTCCTTGCAGCTATCTTTTCTGTTACTGTGGTATATCCCTGTAACGAAAAAACAAGCATAAGAGATTTGTCCTCAGGAGTTATCCTGTAAAAGCCGTTATTGCCTGTAAAGGCAGTCGCTGAACCTGGTTTTGCCTTAACCAATACACCTGGCAAAGGGTTTCCTGCAGCATCTGTCACAGTACCGGTGATTGTTACCGGTATTGTGTGTGAAGTAAGCATTATGCTAATGATTACTATTGAAATAAATGACATTGTTGTTTTCATGACAAAAAATTTTGGTTAAACTTTTTATACATGATGCAGACTTCCGGCAGATTCCATAAAAAGAGGGCACAATTTTTGTAAATTGCTGAAAAACAAGGACTGTTGCAGTTCAGGAAAACATATCAACATAACAGTGAGAGTACAGACGATGAACTCCTCGAGAATTTTACCTCCACGGGCGATCCGGAACTTCTCGGGAAACTGTACCTGCGATACATGCATCTTGTGTATGGAGTATGCCTGAAGTATCTTAAAAACAGGGAGGAAGCTTCTGATACAGTTATGCAGATCTTTGAAAAACTAATTACAGAAATACCCAGACAGAAAATAGAGAACTTCAGGAGCTGGCTTCATGTTGTAAGCCGGAATTATTGCCTGATGCATCTCAGATCAGAGAAGTCAAAGGCTGAAAAATTAAATGAATGGATAAATGATCCTGTAGTTTTTATGGAAAATACTGTTTCAATGCATCCTGTTGATGAAGACAACCCACAACTTGACAAAAAACTTGAGGAATGCATTGGCAGACTTAAGTCGGAACAGAAATTATGCATATCCCTTTTCTATTTTGAAAACAGGTGTTACAGGGATATTGCTGCAAGCACAGGTCTGGATGAGAATAAGGTTAAGAGTCATTTGCAGAATGCTAAAAGAAATCTGAAAATCTGTCTTGAAGAGAGAAATGGATAGGAAAAACAAAAACGGAGTATCACGACCTGATGATTTTATAAGGTACAGTAAGGATGGAATGTCAGGCAGCGAGAGAAACTCTTTTGAAAAAGAGCTTCAGAAGGATCCATTTGCAGAGGAGGCTGCAGAAGGATTTTCATTTCTTCAGTCGTCAGAGCTTGAACAGGATCTTAAAACGCTTGAAGACAGAATCAGAAAGCGGACTGCAAAAAGGTCATATACTGCAATTTACCGCATTGTTGCCGGTTTTGCATTACTTGTCTCAATATCAGTTGCTTATTACTATTCCACAAGAAGCAGGGAAGAGACAGTGCTGACAGATGCTTTAATTATCAATCAGGATACAAGCGCCGGGAATGAGCTCGTAATTGCACAGGCTGAACCTCTGAGGAAAGCCCGCGAATCCATTTCAGTTCCACTTACCCCCATATCCCCGTCTCCATCACTAAAATTAAAACAGACTGATATCCAGACTACTGCATCCATGAAAGCAGAGGAAAATGACGCTGTTAAGGAAGAAATGAAAGACATTGAAGCACTGCCTTCCGACACGAAAGCTGCCGTAAACAGGTTAGCCGAAGCTGCTGCAGATGAAGCCGGAATATTACAGGGACAGGAAGCAGACAAGAAAGGTGAATACAGGAGGATATCAGGACTGGCTGCCCCTGCTGCTGCAAAGAGCAGTCTGGCAGCGGAACACCAGGCTCCAGTGCCTGTGACAGGAATTGACAGTTTTAATATTTACCTTGAAAAGAATCTGAGGAATCCTGAACCTGAAGGTAAAGCGGAACTGTTTGTGCTTGTAAGTTTCATTGTTAAGCCTGACAGTACTGTTTCAAAAATCAGGATAATTGAATCTCCCGGAAAGAAATGGTCTGATGAGGCTAAACGCCTTATAATTGAGGGTCCCCGCTGGGTCCCAGCATCTTTAAACGGAAACCTCATGGAAGAGACGATTACAATAAAAATACACTTCAGGTAACCGCCCTAAGAAATATTTATATTGTATTTATAAAGAAGTCCGGGTATACCTGACAGGGAAAAAGCTGCCTGCCTAATTTTGTTTCGTTCGGGATCAATTGAATAGTTGATTGCCGTTTTAAGATCGGCTTTCTCGAGTATGGAATCCATAAAAACAGCTCGGTCAAGATCGCAATTCTCAAACTTTGATCCGGAAAGATCTGTTCCGGTAAAATCAGCCTCCCTGAGAGAGCATGAAAGAAAGGGCGTTTTATTAATCTTCATTTTCATGAAGGAAGCCAGGTCAAGTCCGCATTTTCCGAAGGAAATTGAAAGGAAGGTGCTTTTGCATCCGCTGAAATCAGTTCCCGTCAGCTTGCATCCTGTGAAAGCAACCTCCCTCAGACCTGTATTTCCGAATCGGACAAGACTCAGATCACAGTTCTCAAACCGGCAGTCAGTGAGGTTAGCCCCGGAAAAATAACACTTGGAAAAACTGCAGTTAATAAATGTACATGCATCAAATTCCTTTTCAGTAAGATCAGCTTCCTGAAAATCAATATTCTTAAATGTCTGATCAATAATAATATTATCTACCTGCTTGCTCATTACTATTTTCGCTTCCTTAAATTAATATTCTTCCTCAATTATACTCTTCATTTTTTACCTCTGGCATTTTCTTCACCATTCTCAGAGTTGCCAATCTAAGTGTTTTTGATTTGAACGATGAAGGTGTTTACATTTCTCCTCCTTTTGAAGGAGGGGAAACTTTTTTGACATATTTCTGGAAATCATAATCCCTAAGTTTGATGGCTTTTGTGCCACCCTCACAAAGCCTTTATTCAATCTGTTGTTGTATCACATCCTCAATAGTCCTGCTGCAAACCTTGCAGAACGTCAGATGTCTGGTGTACATAATACAGTCAACCTGAGGCCTGTACAGTCCCTTTGCCAGATATCCTGCACCTTCAAAAGCCCCAACCTTATCGCGGTATTTTTCTGATGCAAAGAATTGATCTTCCTGCTGCATCTGCTTCCTGAAGAGCTCTTCCATAACACTCTCCGGGGCCAAAACCTTCCTTATGCTGTCGCGTTCCCTCTGAATTGCATAACCTGCTTTGTCAAATGCCTCCTTGTTCCAGGGAGTGGGCAGAGGCGTTCCCTCCTCCAGAAGATCCTTCCATTTAAGGTTTTCCTTGTCGAAAAGAGCTGTAATATTTGTCTCCCAGGGTTCAACTTTAACCTCGGGCATCTCGTATGCAACTGATGAAGTGTAATATTCATCGGCAAGCGCAGCAAGATGATGACCCATTTCATGTATCATTATGTACTCTGCAAAATTATTATCAGCCGATACAGTTGTATACAGATTATATATACCACCGCCACCATAGGTTCTCTCGTTTACAAGTATCACCATAATATCATAAGGCACTGCAGAGGCTATATCCCTTATTGTTCTGTTATCATAGCTGAGCGCATAGCGTTCAGAATCGAAACTGCTGTAATGAACAGTCAGGGGTGTACGGCTGAAAACGCCATGATGCGGCTTATTCACACCTGAGCCGGGTGAAGGAGTCTCTATAGCACGTATATTGAAATCATCAGCATGTCTGCTGAAAGGCTCCCTGCTCATAAGGAAACCAGACAGTCTTTTTGCATCCTTTCTGAATTTCTCCATCCCGGCCTGAGTATATCCGTCACCCAGTATTACGAGATCCACTTTTTTCTCAGCAGGGCCATTCTCACTTATCACATATATCTTTTCATTATGTACAAGGTCGGCAGGATTGACTTTCCTCGCCGCAGGATCAGGATCGATATCAGTTGTCCATACTATGTTGAATCTGTTAAGATTGTTTCTTTTCTTAAGAATGACCCTGACAGGCTTCAAAGGCCACGGGAACCGTACCGATTCATGAAAAGTGCCCCATACTTCCGATGCTTCGGGAGTTGACTGCCATTCACCAAAAATACTACCGAATCCCCTGGAATACAATAATATACTGCTTTCCCTGTCTATAACTTCATAAAAATAACTTCCCAGTTCAAGCGCATCGCAAAGGGCATGTTTGCTCCCGCTCCATCTACCGTCTGATACTATCCTGTCAGTAGAAAAATGCTCCTCTTCAGCAGTTCCGGAATGGAAATAATCAAGGCGCATGGTTTTATCAGTGAAATACCTGCTGAATTCAACATTACCGTTATTAATAACCTTCAGCGTGTCATTATTCACAGAAACTGCGGCTGTATCACCTGTGCTCTTTTTGCCGCATGACATCACTGCCAGAAAGGTCAGAAGATAAAAAAATGATCTTTTCATGTTTTCAATATTATTATACTTTAAAGGTATATCTTTTTATTTAGTTACATTTATCCGGATAAAGACAGATTGGCCTGAACATCACAGGCAGGATTTTAATTCTTACAAGGATCAGACAAGGTTATGGGAACTGCTTTCAAGTACAATATATTTATTTTCAGATTATTATTTATCACAATCTTACTACTGCCTTTTCCTTCTTCAGTACAAAATGCATACACCCAGGGAAAGGGCACTCCAGCCTTCAGGTTACTGACAAGATATAGCTTCTACTCCTATGAAAAGTCAGGAGAATTCCTGCTTCATGTCCCTTCAAACCTGCGGCAGACTCATCTCAGCGTGACAGTATTGTCAGGAACTGATTCACTTTGTTCATGGAAAGGAATTGCAGCCAATAATGTAATACGCATGCAGTTTGCTCTTAAGGAAAGCCAATCAGTATATCCGGCAGAGGCTATTATTTCGATAAGCGGCAACAGGGCAATTCAGTACAGAGCTCTTACAAATATCACAAAGCTTCCATACAAGACAAATGAAGTAAAGACCGACAGGCTCACAGGCGCCGTTATTGTAAACAGGAAACCCCAGTTCCCGTTCGGCTTTTATTGTTATTCTCCTGTCAGCCCCACAATCCAGGAAGAGGAAATAGTCCGCGGTTTCAGTATGATCTCACCCTATCAGAAAATACATCCGAATACAATAAGCGAACGCAGGGCTTACATGGACAGATGTGCAGAACTGGGGATGAAGGTGCATTATAGCCTGTTAACTGTTTCGGCATCAACCGGACCAAAGGCGGATACAATTTCCGAAGAAGAAAAAAACAGGAGGCTTGTAAATGAAGTAAAAGCCTTCATGAATCACCCTGCTCTTCTGGCATGGTACATATCAGATGAGCCGAATGGCTATAAGATCCCTCCGGAAATTCTGGAGAAAATATACAATACAGTAAAAGAGCTCGATCCCTGGCACCCTGTAACAATGGTTTTCATGGCGCCTTTCATGGCATCGAGGCAATATGCTTCTGCCTTTGACATAGTTATGGCCGACCCCTACCCTGTTCCGCGCACTCCTGTAAACATGGTAAGTGACCTCGGAAAACAGCTCAGAGATGAATTTTACGGAAAACAGCCCCAATGGATGGTGATTCAGCAGTTCGGCGGAGGTGAATGGTGGGAAAGGGAGCCTACAATACAGGAAAGCAGGTCGATGACCTGGCAGGCAATAATAAACGGAGCTACAGGCATTCAGTACTTTGTCCGCTGGGGGCCGAATTTCTTCCCTAAATCAACAGCTGCCTGGAATGAATGCGGACGTATGGCGCTTGAAGTGGCGGAAATGTCACCCTGGCTTCTTTCTGATGAAAAAGCAAATCATGTTACTTCATCATCAGCTGATATTGATGTAACCTCGAGGCTGCACAATGGGAAACTGGCCATTTTTGCCGTGAACAAAGTGAATAAACCCCTTTCGCTTAATGTCAGCATATCAGGCATTTACGGAGGAACCGCAGATGTGATTTTCGAAAACAGGAAGATAGACTTAAATGTCAATACAATTAATGACCACCTGCCTGCTTTTGGTTCTCAGGTTTATCTGATTGACCTCAGAAAGGCAGCTGCAGAATCTGTATCTGACAAAAAAAATCTTATAACTGATCCCGGATTTGAAACAGTCTCAACACCCGGAATCCCCACAGCATCTTATGCCCGTGCCGGAACAGACAAGGGATCAACATATTTTACTGACACAAGGGAGTATGTCAGTGGCAGTCATTCCCTGAGGCTGCAGACACCAAGGGAAGGCCAGGGAGTTACTCTGAGGTTTTTCCCGTGCAAGGTGTCGGCCGGCAAATCATACATAATTTCCTTATGGGCCAGGTCGGAACCGGAACAAAGGTTTATTGCAATATACGACACTATAAATCAGTGCTATACAAACTCCCAGCTTAAACCTCAATATGCAGAGATCTCATTCGGCGAGTTTCATACTGCACGTTTTGTGCCTGAAGAAAGGTGGAAGCAATTTGTAACATTTGTTACAATTCCATCCGACACCACTGCAACTGTCCGGACAAATCTGAGTCTCAGCATGCCAGGTCAGGGTGTAGCATGGTTTGATGAGATACGTGTTGTTGAAGAGGCAGATAGATCTGTACAGCATTGATAATGACGTGTTAATGCAGCAATTTTCCTTTTTTAACAGTCTTTATGCATGTATTTTCAGCTACAAATTATTGAAAGGTGACACCAGATCAGCGCTTTTTGAACCAGATAAAATAATTCCTACTGTAAAAACTTCAAGGAATAACCTGCCTAAGCAACTCGGCAACTGGGGAAATATTGGTGTTTATACATACCTGCTTCTTCCTGATAATATGAATGTTAAAGCTTTTGAATCCAAAATTCATGGCATGTATGAGGCTTATATGAAGGAGTTAGGCGTCAGAGTTCACCAAAACGACAGCCCGTCTTCGTTAGAGAATTTATCATGACAATTATATTTCTTTTGTTCTAGTAACCTGACTCCTCACTTAACTTATCAAATTTTATCTTGAAATGACAACTCTTACTCATCTACCAGGATTTGAAACCTCGGCGCCTAACTAAAAAATCGATTTTTTAATAATTGTTTTGTTTAGGTAAATTAATTTATCTTCAACTATTTTGTTAGAAGAAATTGACTGCTAAAGTTTAAAAACAATATTATGAGACACTTAACTTATTTTTTGTTTATCATGCTATTAGTGATAGGTTCATGCACTAAAGAAAAACAAAGCCCTCCACCCGAGCTTATTGGATATTGGCAATGGGAAATTACCCACCAAGGTCTTCCCATTTACGATTTAACACCTGAGAACACTGGAATTGAAAAAATACTTGTGCTAACAGAAGATTTCGGATGGAAAAAATTTGAAAATGATATTATAGTCGATTCTGGTACTTTTTCAATTGGCCATGGGACTTATTCACCATCAGTTTATAAAACTTGGATTTATGATAGCATAGTCTTCCATAACCCAGTGAAAACGATACCTGCAAATTGGGATTTTTATGAAATAGAGGCTGATACATTAACCTTTTGTTGTTGCTTTCGAGGATATGCTGGATGTTATAAAACAAAATATATTAAACATTAAAAATAGAATTACGTCTCTTTTTCTTTCCCAAATCCGAGTAACTATTCGAATCCATAGCTAATATAGATTCATTTTTATATAAATTGCTTTTGGTTAAAGATAATGATTAACCTTTAACTATTTTCTGAAGAAGTATGATTGCATTTTTTATAAAACTTATTATGAGATACTTAACCTGTTTTATGCTTATCATATTATTAGTGATAGGTTCATGCACTAAAGAACAAACAGCGCCCCCTGAACTTTTTGGAAACTGGTGATGGAAAATTTCTTACGGATTCAATCTATAGCCGATAAAACCCCTGAGAACACCGGGATTGAAAAACTACTTGTCCTATCAGAAGATTTTAAATGGGAAAAATTAGAAAAAAATAGTCTAGTCAACTCAGGTCGCTTTTCAGTAGGACATGGGACATATATAAATTATTTTAGGAATTTGAGTTATGATAGCATAGTTTTCCATAAACCTGGTGAAATTAAAATCACGGACTGGGATTATTATGAAGTAGATGCGGATACTTTAACCTTTTGTGCGTGCTTTGCGGGGTTTACTGGAATGAAAACAATTTATGTCAGGCAAGTACAATAATTAAATATTTATACTATGAAAAGAAATATTATGTTTACTTATTTATCTAACTCACCTTCTCCAGGAAAATTATTTTCTTAATATTACAAAAATAGTGATAATCATTCTTTTATCATCTTCATCTTCATCTTCATCTTTATCTTTATCTTTATTTTTTTCCCAAACAAAAAATATAAACTATACGGGTGGGGCTATGCCTATATCACAGGAAGAATATGAAAAATTGCCAAAAGTTAATTGGGACACATTAGACAAGTACTCTAATCCAAGTGTCTTTTTAGAACGTGCTTTAAATGGTACCGTAACACTTGTCACACCTCCAATCGGAGACCAAGGAGCCAATATCGGCTCTTGTGTAGGATGGGCAGTTGGTTATACAGCGTTAGGCATACTTACATACCCGACACCACTGCAACTGTCCGGACAAATCTGATTCTCAGCATGCCTGGCCAGGGTGTAGCATGGTTTGATGAGATCAGGGTGATTGAGGAGAAATAAACGACGAGTGTTAATGCAGGGTTAATGCAGCGATTTTACTTTTTCTGCAGTCATTATTGATGTAACTTTAATCCTTATTATCCACAAGAAATTGCCTCATGTTAAAAAACCTTTTAAAAACCGCATTCAGACATATCCTGAAACATTATGGCTATAGCATCCTGAACATACTCGGACTTACAATAGGCATTACCAGTGCCCTGTTCCTTATTATATATGTTTCAGATGAAGTAAGCTATGATCGTTACAACAAAAATGCAGACCGCATTTACCGTGTATCATCTAAGATAACCGAGCCTGATGATCAGTTTACATGGATAGTTGCTCAGATTCCTTTCGGGCCACAGGTAGCTAAAGATTATCCCGAAATACAGTCTTTTGTCAGGTTTATACCAATGAACAGGACACTTGTCAAATATGAAGACAAGGAGTTCAACGAGGAAGATTTTTACTATGTTGATTCAACCCTCTTCGATATTTTCACATATAAGGTAAAAAAGGGAGAAGTTAAAACAGCATTGGTCGACCCGAAAAAAATAATTATAACTGAAAAAATTGCAGCAAGGTATTTTGGGAATGCAGATCCTATAGGTAAGACACTCACAGCAGGAACAAATACATTTGAAGTAACCAGTGTCATTGAGGATGTTCCGGAAAACTCACATTTCAGCTTTGATGCTGTTGCGGCAAGGAATAACCTTCCAAAACAGTTAGGATCCTGGGGTAATTTTGGGGTCTTTACCTATCTTCTTTTTCCTGAAAATTTTGATATAAAACCATTCGAAACAAAAATTCAGGCGATGTATGACGCCTATATGAAAACAATTTTTGAATCGATGAAGATCAGGATAGAATATGAACTTGTGCCACTAACAAAGATTCATCTGTATTCCACAAACGCAGGAGAACCAAAACCAACGGGGAGTATAACTTACGTTTATATCTTTTCAATTGTTGCACTTTTCCTGGTGCTGATTGCAGCAATGAACTACATGAACCTGGCAACGGCAAGGTCAACACAAAGAGCAAGGGAAGTGGGTTTAAGAAAGGTTGTAGGTTCCCGCAGAGGGCCTCTGATTCTCCAGTTCATCTCTGAATCAGTAGCATTTACTCTTATTGCTCTGATCATAAGTATTATAATCCTTATCATACTTATTCCCAGCTTCAATACGCTTGCAGGTAAAGCATTTGACCTGCATATCATACATAGCCCGGTTGTGTTGCTCACACTCCTTGCAGTTGTACTTGTTGTCGGTATTTTTGGTGGCAGTTATCCGGCATTTTTCCTTTCAAGGTTCAGCCCTGTGGTAGTTCTTAAAGGAGAAATAACCCAGGGATCGGCTGGCAGTATTTTCCGTAAAATACTGGTTGTGATACAATTTGCAGTCTCAGTAATAATGATCATCTGTACTCTTGTAGTTTTCAAACAGATTAATTTCCTGAAAAACAAGGACCAGGGCTTTGATCAGACGAATGTCATAAGCCTTCAGCTGAACGACAGAAATACTATCAGAAAATATCCACTCCTGAAGGAGAGTCTTCTTGAAAATCAGAATATCAAATATGTAACTTCAACAAATAGTCCGATAGGTGAAGGGTCCGGAAAGGTAATATTTAATGTGGAAACCGATCAGGGAATGACTCAGAAGGGGGTAAATTTCGTTGTCGCAGATCATGACTTTATAGATGCTCTCGGAATAAAAATGGCTCAGGGACGTGAATTTCAGCTGGACATGCCATCTGATACTCTTACTGGTGTTGTGGTTAATGAGACTTTTGTAAATCGCATGGGGTGGAAAGATCCCATAGGCAAGAAAGTAGAATTAGGAGATGCCAATACTATACGTGCAAGGGTAATTGGCGTAATGAAAGATTATCATCAGACAGGAATGTACAATGGTATTGAATCACTGCTTCTTGTTTACAGGCCTCTCAATAATATAATCTATATTAAACTAAGCGGCAATGAGATACAGCCCACAATTACATATATTGAGAACAAATGGAAAGAAATCTTTCCCGATCAGCCGTTTGCTTATACATTCCTGTCGGAAAGGTTCAACCGGCAATTTGAAGCCGATGAAAAAAGAGGTCTGATATTTACATTGTTCACAATCCTGGCAATATTTATTGCCAGCCTTGGTCTCTTTGGACTTGCATCGTATACGGTTGAACAGAGAACAAAAGAGATCGGGATCAGAAAAGTATTTGGTGCCAATGAGGCCATTATACTCAGATTAATTGCCAGGGATTTTCTGATACTGGTTTCAATAGGCATTGCAATAGCTATGCCCCTTGCATATTATTTCATGAACAACTGGCTCCAGAACTACGTCTACAGGACAAGCGTCGGTATTCCTTTGCTCCTGACGGCAGCAGCAATTACCATTGCAATAACCTTTATCACAATAGCTTATAAGGCATACCAGGCAGCTGTACTGAATCCGGCAGAATCAATAAAAACAGAATAGACACCCGACCTTCCGGTATCCTGTACTTATATTATTACCTGTAATCGGCTGCAATAAGGCTCCCTTGTTCAAAAGTTTCTTACTTTTACGGGGTTCCCGAAAAATTATTTATACAATGAAGAAGATATATTTCCTGCTTGCAGCTCTCCTTATAATTTCTGTTTCCAGTTGCTCAAAGCATAAGGGCAATGTTAACTACAGGAACAATCCTGAACCATTGAAAACAAATGCATATATAAAGCTGCCTCTTGGAGCTGTTAAGCCCGCGGGATGGCTTAAATCGCAACTTGAAGTTCAGGCAGAGGGACTTACAGGCCACCTGGATGAATTCTGGCCCGATCTTGTAAATTCTTCATGGCTCGGCGGAGAAGGTGAAGGCTGGGAAAGAGGTCCATATTACCTCGACGGTCTTGTGCCACTCGCATATATCCTTGATGATAAAAGGTTGATAGAAAAAGTACAGAAATGGATTAAACCCATGATTGAAAGTGCCAGAGATTCAGGATGGTACGGACCCGCCAGGAACAAGGACCGCTGGCCTCTTGCCGTTTCAAACAAGGTACTTATGCAATATTTTGAGGCAACAGGAGACAGTTCTGCATTGAACGTCCTGCTTGGATATTTCAGGTATCTTCATACCGCACCGCCCGACTGGCCTGCTATCGACTGGAGGGGAGTAAGGGCAATGGAAAATGCAGTTACCGGTTACTGGTTATACAGGCAGACCGGGGAAGAATGGATAATTGAGACTATAAAAACAATTCAGGAAACAAGCGCTGACTGGACAAGCTATTATGAGAAGTACCCGTGGGATTCAACCGCTGCGGCAAACAAAACAATTCCTCATAACGGCACTGCAGAAGACAAAACAGCCCATGGTGTAAATAATGCTATGGCTATCAAGTATCCGGGACTCTGGTATCAGCAGTCGGGTGACGACAGGTACAAAAATGCAGTATACGAAGGAATAAGGAAATATGATCTTAACCATGGTCAGGCCGGTGGCAGGTTCTCATGCGACGAACACCTTTCAGGAAAAGGCCCCAACCAGGGGACAGAGTTGTGCACAGTTGTTGAATATATGTTCTCCCTTGAAAAACTCTTTGAAATTTTCGGGGACAGCAGGTTTTCAGACAGGCTTGAACTGCTGACTTACAATTCATTGCCAGGAACCACAACTCCCGATTTCTGGGCACATCAGTATGATCAGCAGGCTAACCAGGTACTTGTATCTGCAGCAAAAAGAGACTGGAGCTCAAATGGCGACTATTCCAATATTTACGGACTGATGCCTAACTTCGGATGCTGCCTCGCCAATATGCACCAGGGCTGGCCGAAGTTCGTTGAAAGCTTATGGATGGCAACAAATGACAACGGTCTTGTTGCAGTAGCCTACGGGCCTTCTGTAGTTAAGGCTAAAGTTGCTGATGGTGCGGATATAACAATATCTGAAGAAACTGATTATCCTTTCAACGGGCTTATTACCTTCACAATAGATACTGACAAACCTGTAAGGTTCCCCATCGAACTGAGGATACCGGCATGGGCTGATTCTGTAACTGTTGAATACAGGGGAAAATCATTTGTCCGCAAGGGAGAGGACCTGATCAGACTGAATGAGAAATGGAAAGATGGTGAAAGGATTACACTTCAGGTTCCCATGAATATCAGATATGAGAGACGTTACAATAATTCAGCCTCCCTGATGCGCGGACCACTTTATTTTTCCCTTAGAATTGCCAAAGAATACAAAAGTGTAAAGATCAATTACGACAATTATGGTTACAAGGGCAGCACCGACTGGGAGATTACACCGAAAAGTCCCTGGAATTATGGTCTGCTCCTTGACGAGAGAAATCCACTTAGAGGTATAAACATAACTGAGAATCCTTTAGGCAGACTGGCCTTTGCAGACAAAGATGATATGGTATGGTCGGAGGATTCTTCGAAATATGTTCTGTACCAGAATGATGCACCTGTTGTAATCAAGACCAGGGGAATCAGAATCCCGGAATGGACAATGAAAAACAATTCAGCCGACGTTCCTCCGGTGAGTCCTGTTGCACCACAGGGCGACCCCGAGGTAATAGAGCTTGTACCTTACGGTTGCACAAGACTGAGGATAACAGAATTCCCGGTTATGGATGTTACTCTTATGGAGGAGGTTATAAAATAAGAACCTAAATTGGTTCACATTTTTCCTGGAGCCAAAGTCTTTCCTCATGCTCAAGGAAAAAACTTAGCTTGCTGTAAACTTCTGAATGATAATCATCAAGCCACTTTATTTCATTTTCATGGAGAAGAGACTTATCTATAAGTTTTTTCTCGATATGGCACAATGACAAGGTTTCAAATCTGAGAAACCTTCCTGATTCGCTCTCCTCATCTTCATACGAAAGGACCATGTTTTCAGTCCTGATTCCGTATTCCCCTTCATGGTATACAGCAGGTTCATTTGAAAAAAGCATTCCCGGTTCAATGCCATTGGCCGAATCGGGATTTGATCCGGCACTTATACTGACTGGTCCTTCATGAACATTCAGACAATAACCTATACCATGTCCTGTCCCATGACCATAATTCAATCCCTCCTTCCAGAGCGGCTGACGGGCAAGTATGTCAAGCTGTATTCCTCTTGTAAAAACAGGGAATTTCGCTGTTGACAATGCAATCATACCTTTAAGCACAAGAGTGAAATCCTTCTTTTGTTTTTCCGATGGTCTCCCAACAGCTATCGTCCTTGTTATATCAGTGGTACCGTCTTTATACTGTCCTCCGGAATCGATAAGGATGATTCCATTTCCCTTTATTTCATAATCAGTTCCGGCAGAAGGAACATAATGAGGAAGCGCTGAATGATCATTAAATGCTGCTATTGTGGCAAAGCTTGGTCCAAGATAGTTCTCAGCCTGTGACCTGAATTCACCTAATTTACCTGCAAGCGACATTTCAGTCATTTTAATACCGGTACTGCTTTCAAACCAATGCAGGAATCTGACTAGAGCAGTTCCGTCCCTTAGCATCGCCCGTTCAATTCCTTCTATTTCTGTTCTGTTCTTAACTGCCTTCAATCTGGCAGGAAATGACAGACCTTCCTTAATTTTTACACGTCTTGCTATTGATTTATAAACAGATACTGATGTCAGAAGCGGATTCAGCAACAAAACAGAATCAGGAGACAGGTCAGAAAGCACTTCAGCTGTTCCTTCATAAGGAAGGATTACAACATCAGATTTGTCAAATGCAGCAGCAAGCTTAAAAGGTATCTTTCTTTCATCGATAAAAAGAATAAGCTGGTCCTCACCCACCAGGGCAAATGATAAAAGGACCGGAGAAAATTCAATATCTCCTCCCCGTATATTGAGCAGCCACATGATCTCATCAGGAGAGGTAAGGAGATTATAATTAATTCCTGACCTTTTCATCATATCCCGTACCCTGGCTATCTTCTCCTCACGTGATATCCCGCAAAAGCGCAACTCATGTTCAAAAGCCTCTGAAAATGGCAAATCAGGCCTGTTATCCCATACAGGTGAAACAAGATCTTTTCTTAGATTTGTCCTTATCCCTTTTCCTTTCAGAATTTTTTCAAGCTTTCTGTATTTTGCGAGTGGATAGATCCTGCCATCCAGGACTGCCATCTCTCCCTGTTTACAGTTTTCTCCTATCCAGTCAGTATAATCACCTGCACTTTTACCCTGATTCATGAGGCACACCCCGCTCCCCCTGAGCTCAACCTCTGCCTGCAGATGGTATCTCGAGTCGGTCCATAAACCGGCAAACTTTGCTGTCACCACAACT
The DNA here is from genome assembly GCA_022703405.1 of Bacteroidota bacterium. Lineage (GTDB taxonomy): Bacteria > Bacteroidota > Bacteroidia > Bacteroidales > VadinHA17 > LD21. The sequence goes on from JAKLDT010000001.1 coordinate 62,845, forward strand.
GTTGCCGCGGATCCTGTAAAGCCAGTAAGCCAGCGTATTATTTTCCAGTGCTCTGGTATGTATTCGCTGAGGTGAGGATCTGTATTCGGAATAATGAAGATATCCGTCTTTTGCTTACTCATCTGATCACGGAGCAGGTCAAGACGCTTCTGATATACTGACATAAACATTTAATTACAAGCTCTTTACCTCTTTAACGAGGTTTTGAAGGGTATTTTTTGCATCACCAAACAGCATCCTTGTTTTATCGTTGAAAAACAGGAGGTTTTCAATCGCTGCATATCCTTTTCCCATGCCGCGTTTCATAACAATAATATTTTTTGCATCCCTTGCCTTGATTATTGGCATCCCGTAAATAGGACTTGAAGGATCGTCTTCGGCAGCAGGGTTTACCACGTCATTTGCGCCTATTACAACCAGAACATCAGTACCGGGAAGATCAGGATTAATCTCATCGCTTTCTATCAGCTTTTCATAGGGCACATCTGCTTCAGCAAGCAGAACATTCATGTGCCCGGGCATCCTTCCGGCTACGGGATGGATAGCGTATTTCACCTCAACACCCTTTTCCTCAAGCAGTTCATCAAGCTCGTGGCATATATGCTGTGCCTGAGCAACAGCAAGACCGTATCCTGGCACAATGACAACCTTTTTTGAATAACTAAGAAGCACTGCGGAATCACTTAATGAGATCTCCTTTATCGATCCGCCTGCAGCAATGTTTGATTCGCCTCCTCCTCCAAATACGCCGACAATTACATTCAGCAATGACCTGTTCATAGCCTTGCACATCAGGACAGTAAGGATAGTACCGGCAGATCCTACAAGGATACCGCCAGTGAGCATGGCCTGGTTATTATACAGAAAGCCTCCCATTGCTGCAGCCACACCTGTAAAAGAATTGAGAAGCGATATAACAACCGGCATGTCCGCTCCCCCGATAGGCATCACGAACAGCACACCGTAAACTATTGCAATTGAGAATATTATGTAAATAAAATGTGTCAATTCCTTTGTCGACTGAACATCCCGGGTCATAACAAAAGCTATCAGACCAATAAGTGTCGCCAGAATGGCAAGGTTGACCCATTTCATCGATTTTATTCTCAGGTCCCCTATCCACCCGTCAAGCTTACCGTAGGCTATCATACTGCCTGCCCAGGATACTGTACCTATCAACAAACCAAGAAGGATTGCAAGCACTTCTCCGTTGGCCATTCCGGATTTTTCTATTAGTTCAGGATCAACATGAGGGAACTCCATCATTGAAATCAGAGCTGCAGCCGCACCACCCATTCCATTAAAGAAAGAAACAAGCTGCGGCATGGCTGTCATTTTTACCTTCTTTGCAATTACCCAGCCAATAATAGTACCGACTGCAATAGCAGCAAGTATGAGAGGTATGTTCTTTATCGGTTCCCCGTCTTTTCTGTGGAAAATAATTGTTGCTATTATCGCAAGACCCATCCCGAACGCTGCAAGTATATTGCCACGTCTCGCAGAAAGCGGATGACTTAACATCTTCAGTCCTAAAATAAAAAACACTGAAGCGATCACGTATGTGACTTCAAGTATTGTGATTCCCGCTGTAAACTGTGTCAGATTGTTCATTCTGCCTTATTTATTTGAGACTCCTTATTCTTTCACTTTTTCTTTTTGAACATCTCGAGCATCCTGTCGGTCACAACAAAGCCTCCCACCACGTTGAGGGTTCCAAGGATAACTGCAAGGAAGCCAAGGATCATTGAGACTGTTGTGTCAGCATGACCAAGGACTATTATTGCACCGATTATCACAACACCATGGATTGCATTTGCTCCCGACATAAGGGGTGTATGCAGAATTGCAGGCACATTGCTAATCACTTCTATACCAAGGAATACCGAGAGAATCACAATAAAAATTGCTTCTCTGTGCTGCAGGAAAAAAACCGAAATACTCTCCATCGTTGTTCTAATTTTATTATTGACACAAAGGCTCCTTCACTAAAGATTCAATATCTGCTTAATTCTGTCACTTACATATTCTCCTGAATGAACAGCTGTAGTTCCGTTAACAATATCATCTGCCAGGTTGATTCTGACAGTTGCATCCTTGTCGGCCATGATCTTAACAAGGTTTATAATATTATTGCCGAACATCTTACTTGAATCGGAGGGCATATCCGACGGAAAATCTGATTTGCCAATAATTGTTACTCCATTCACGGAAATTGTTTTTCCGTTTTCAGTAAGTTCACAATTTCCTCCGCCTGATGCTGCAAGGTCAACAATTACAGAGCCCGGTTTCATCTTCATTACAGTATCCTTTATTATCAGGATAGGCGCTTTCTTTCCCGGTATCTGGGCTGTTGAAATGACTACATCCGACAGAATGGCTCTCTGCTGGATTAGCTCCTGTTGTTTTCTTTTGTACTCCTCACTTTGTTCTACAGCATAACCTCCTGCACCCGAATCTTCAGTCGATCCTTCCACCTCAACGAATTTTCCTCCAAGGCTTTTTACTTCTTCCTTTACTGCGGAACGCACATCAAAAACTTCGACAACAGCTCCAAGCTTCCTTGAAACTGCCAGGGCCTGAAGACCGGCAACCCCTGCCCCGAGAACAAGAACCTTTGCAGGTTTTATAGTTCCAGCAGCAGTCATAAACATTGGAAAGAACTTCGGAAGCCTCGATGCAGCCTCAAGTACAGCTTTATAGCCAGCCACTGAGGCCATTGATGAAAGAATATCCATTGACTGTGCCCTTGAGGTCCGGGGAACCATATCCAGGGCAAGCACTGTAAGACCTTTTGACCTTGCACTTTCAAGCCAGGCGCTGTTCTCAACCGGATTCAGGATAGAGCAGATTATTTGTCCTGATCTGAATTCAGCAGTATCGTGTACAGGTGCCGCAATAGAAATAAGCATATCCGATCCGGCAATTACCTCTTTCCGTGAAACGACCACAGCCCCGGCATCAGCATAAGCTGCATCGGCAGCAAATGCTCTTTCTCCTGCACCCGTTTCAACAAAAATTCCGAATCCCATTTTCTTTAGGACAGCTGCCTCTCCCGGCAGCATGGCCACTCGCTGTTCTGATACAGGCTCCTTTAGAATTCCAATTACCATAGACTAAATAATTTCTCTTACAAGCCAGTAAGGCAATAAATTAACGAGACCAATATAATAAACATTAGTCTGAAAATATTATGCAGTTTTAACTAATTCAGGCAGAAAGGATGATAAATACAAACCTTTCCGGCATTTTCTGCTATTTACCGAAGAAATTCCTCATCCAGAACTTGTTGGCTTCATTCCTCAGATGCATCGCTTTCATTCCGCCCCAGCCATGCCTGCCACCGGGATACAGCATGAATTCAAAGCTCTTGCCTTCATCCTGAAGCTTGGATATCAGATATATAGAATTTTGCATGTGAACATTGTCATCCATATCTCCATGCGTGATCAGCAGTCTGCCTTTGTAATTCTTAGCCCAGGTAAGCGCTGATCCATCCTTGTATCCTTCAGGATTATCAGCCGGAGTGTCCATAAAACGCTCTGTATAGATGTTGTCGTAAAGCCTGTAGTCAGTTACAGAATAATTGGCTATCCCGTGAGTCCAGAAATCAGCTCCCTTTGTTAGTGCAAGACAGGTCATGTAACCTCCGTAGGAACCTCCTGTCATACCCATCTTTGTTGCATCGACCCATGGCTTTTCCCGAAGCCACTTAACAGCATCCTCATAATCAAGCACTTCCCATTTACCGAGACAGCGATACAAGTAATCAAGTCCCTTCTTTCCAAACTGACCTGAGCCGCGGTGATCGACAGTAAACTGAATAATACCATTCTGAGCATACCATGAAGGACTTGTTCCCTGCCACCTGTTATATACATTTTTTGAATCGGGCCCGCCATAAATTGTAAAAATGACCGGGTATTTCTTTGAAGGATCAAAATTCAGTGGATAGGTTATTATTGCCGGCATATTAAACAGCCCATCGGAGGTAGGTATTTTCACAAATTCGATTTTTGAATGTTTTGCCGGATCGAACTGAGGCTGTTCAAATTTATAAATCTCCTTAAGCTGCCTGCCCTTCCTGTCATAGGCAATAATGGATCCTGCACTTGAAAGGCTGCTCCAGGTATCAATAAAATATGAACCTTTGGGTGAAATGCTGAGAGAATGAGTGCCTTCTCCCTTTGTAATCTGTATAAGGTCCTTTCCATCAAGGCCCACCCTGTATCCATGCATATCAGTTGACTCAGTTCCGGTTGCCGAGAAGTAAACAAGCCTGGCATCTTCATCCACCCTGTCAATGCTGTTTACACGGAATCTGAAGTCTGTGAGCTGGCAGATTAGCTTCCCATCCCATCCGTAGTAGTAAAGATTCTCCCAGTCATTCCTGAAACTTCTGATTATGTATCCTGAACCATTTTTCATCACATATATTTCTTCCCTGAATTCCACCCAGGTTTTGCGTGATTCATTGTATATTTCTGAATAGTCTCCGCTTGAAGGATCTGCAAGTATTATTTTCAGTTCGTTCTGGTCGCGGTTCACTATCTGAACAGCAAGTTTTTTGCTGTCAGGAGTCCAGAAAGGCCATGCAATATACTGATCAACAGAATAATCCGTCTTCACCCATATTGTCTTTGTGCTAGCAATATCTGCAACTCCCATCTTAACCTTTGGATTTGGATCACCTGCCTTGGGATAGGGAACGGCTTCAATTTTCCCGTGAATACCATCAGCTTCATCAAGACGGTTAAGTGTGAATACCGGAACATCAGAATCGTCGCTCCTCAGATAGGCAATTTTATTTCCGTCAGGCGACCACCAGAAGGCGGCATATCTGCTCGGGCGGCCAAGAATCTCCTCATAATAAACCCATGAAGCATAACCGTTATAAATCTTATCGGTGGCATCGGAGGTAAGCCTTATCTCCTTCCCTGCTGCTATGTCGTAAACATAAAGGTCCCTGTTCTTTGTATATGCCAGCTTAGAGCCCTCAGGTGAAAATCTTGCGTTAACCTCAGGCTCACTGTCGTTTGTCAGCCTCTTTAATTCTTTGGCAGAAAGCGTAAAAAGATAGAGATCATTATCCTTCGAGATAACCGTACTTTTCGAATCAGGGCTTATGGGATCAGTCATTCCCAATGTGTAACCTGCAGGAAGAACCTGTGAGATCAACTCCCGGGGTGTTTTCTCTGCTGACACTGTAACTGCCTTACCAGTCTTTATATCAACACTCTTTACAACAGGCATCTTGTTCTCATCTAAGGTTTTGAAGAGATAGTGTGTATCATCAACCCATCCGGTCACTGCATACTGGTTCATATTGCGGAAAGGCATCTGCGAAATTGCATCTGATAATGAGGCAAATACAAGTATTGTAAGCAGAAATAATGCTTTTAAGCTGTTTATAAGTTTCATTGTATAAATTTTAATATCACATACTTTCAGAGAAGGACAAAAATATAGAAATTTATCTAATAGAATCAGGCAACACACAACGATAAGTGTGTAAAGGTTATCAGAATGAATTCTCAATAAGCAGGAATCCACATAATAGTTTATTTAATCATGAGCATAGATCACTGTTACTCAATAAATAATTTATCTTTATCGCCTACAGAAAATCTATGCAGAATATGAAAAGATTATTAACAACAGTGTACGCTATATGCTTTCTCATTTTAACTTTCGCATTTATTTCCTGTGGTGACAGGGATCTGAAAAGAGGTGAAAGAAGCATCAGTGCGAGTGACCTGGCAGAATACGTAAAAGCACTTGGATCTGACGATTTCATGGGAAGAAAGCCCTTCACCGGGGGTGAGAAAATCACAACAGAATACCTTGCAGAACAATTGAAAAGAATAGGTTTTGAACCTGCCTTTGGGGATTCATATTTTCAGAAGGTTCCTGCGGTTGAAATAACTTCACAAATAGATGATCAGATTGTCATAAAAAACGGAAACAGAATCATTAAGATGTCTGCTCCTGATGACATTGCAGTGATTTCCCCCAGACTGACTGAACAAGTCAGCGTAAAGGAATCTGAGCTTGTTTTTGCAGGATTCGGCATCAATGCACCGGAGGCAGGCTGGAACGATTTTGAAGACCTGGATGTCAGGGGCAAGACAATTGTTGTACTTATAAATGATCCGGGACTTTACACAGGCGATCCTACCCTTTTCAAAGGTAGGGAAATGACCTACTTTGGACGCTGGACCTATAAATATGAAGAAGCTGCGCGCCAGGGAGCAAAGGGGGTGCTTATAATACATGAAACAGAAGGGGCAGGCTACCAATACACTATTCCAAGAAAGAGCTCAATATCTCCAAAACTGTATATGCAGCCTGCTGCCGGCAATGAGAGCAATAGTTCTCAGTGTGAATTCACAGGATGGATATCAGCACAGGCTGCCGATTCCCTTTTCTCACTTGAAGGATACGATGTTGACCAGTTGCGAAAGGAAGCATGCAAAAAGGGATTCAGGGGCTTCAGAATGAAGTCAGTGCTTTCACTTGAAATAAAAAATACATATACTTTCAACACCTCGACAAATGTAGCCGGATTACTCAAAGGAGGAAAAAACGCAGATGAGTGCATAGTTTATTCAGCACACTGGGATCACTTCGGCATCGGAGAAAAGGAAAACGGAGATTCAATATACAACGGTGCAGTCGATAACGGCACCTCAATGGCCTGGGTTTTTGAGATAGGACAGGCCTTTTCCTCACTTGGCAAACTGCCTGACAGGTCTGTAATTCTATTTTTCCCGACAGCTGAAGAACAAGGTCTGCTTGGCTCTTCATACTATACAGAGAATCCTGCCTTTCCGATGGAAAAAACAGTTGCATGTTTCAACAACGATCTGATGCTGCCAATTGGAAAGATGAAGGATATTATGATTACCGGGTATGGCCATTCAGGTCTTGATGATATGATTGCTGAGGCTGCAGCAAGACAAGACAGATACGCAAGTCCTGATCCAAATTCACACACAGGAATGTTTTACCGTTCCGATCATTTCCCCTTTGCAAGGAAGGGGGTGCCATCGGCCTTCGCAAGAGGCAATCTTGAAAGCAGGGAACATGGCAGGGAATGGACCTCCGCACAGGAGACAGACTATATAAATAACCGTTATCACCGTCCTGCAGACAATTATGAACCCGATAAGTGGGACCTTGAGGGAATCGCTGAAGATGCCAGACTTGCATTCTATATTGGGTACCGGCTGACAACCACCGACTACTGGCCTCAGTGGAAGAGAGGGTCAGAGTTTCACAGGCAGGAAACATTGGGCGCACGGTAGCGTATGGGAGGGTAATACAGTGATCGGTAATCGGTAAGCAGTAAGCGGTAAGCAGTAACCCATTCCCAATAGCCGGTAGCCGGTAACCAGTAGCCGGTAGCCGGTAGCCGGAACAAGCAACCAGCTTACTGTTACCCCAACAACAGCATAACAAAACCCCAATCCCAAACTCTTTTATTTAGACCAATTATAAATTATTGTTATTTTATTAACAGTGTTATTTTATTAACAAAAAGAGAGTTATATTTGCAGCGCTATAATAGAGAAAGTGAATAAAGTTCTTTATTAGCAGTTAATTATCAGACGATTATGTCGAGCCAAATGACAATAAGAGATATTGCAGGTTTAGTGGATGGAAGAGTCATTTGTTGTGAAGACAGGCTTTCAACTTCTGTGGAATACGCCTTCGCCTCTGACCTTATGAGTGATGTACTTACCGTTGACAAGGAGAATATTCTTCTAATCACTGGCCTTACAAACCTCCAGGTTATTAGAACTTCTGAAATGTCAGATATCAATTGCGTAATAGTTGCAAGGGATAAAAAGGTAAATGACGATATGGTCCGTCTGGCTGAGGAAAACAATATAATACTTGTTGAAAGCCCGCATTCAGTTTTTCACGTCTCGGGCGAACTGTACAAAGCCGGATTAAAACCGATCTATTGAAATGCAGATCAGGCACAAAATAGCAGGTGGCGATTTTACGAGGGCAGGCAATGTGGCAAGTGCAGTCAAGAAAATTCTGCAACAGCTTAACATTGACCACAAGCAGTCGAAAAGAATTGTTATTGCACTCTATGAAGGCGAAGTGAATGTAGTTGCTCATGCATATTCGGGAGTTGTTGATGTTGATATCGACAGCGAAAAGGTCAGGATAACAATTTCCGACAAGGGACCCGGCATAAAGGACATTGAACAGGCCATGGAAGAAGGATTCTCCACAGCTACCCCACAGGTAAGGGAAATGGGATTCGGTGCCGGAATGGGCCTCTCGAATATGAAGAGAAACAGTGATTTTATGGAGATAAGAAGCGTTCCCGGCGAGGGTACGCTTGTTGAACTGATTAATTATATACGACCTGATGCAAGCTAAGAGCCAGAAACGGGATTTTCATCATGCGCTCAGGGTTGATAACAGCCTGTGCACAGGCTGCACGCATTGTATGACAGCCTGTCCCACAAAGGCTATACGCATAAGAAACGGAAAGGCTTCAATAATTGCCAACCGCTGTGTCGATTGCGGTGAATGCTACAAGGTCTGTCCCGTTTCTGCTATTGAGGTTGAACAGGATGACCTCAGGATGATCTTCGATTATCCGGTCAGGGTAATACTAATTCCAAGCCTTCTGATAGGTCAGTTCCCAAGGAAGATAATGGCTTCCGGCATATATAACGCACTGAAAGAGATAGGCTTCACCCATGTTTTTGAAGTTGAGAATACTGTTGATATGGTGATTGAAGCCGGTCGTCAGATTATGCTCGAAAGTAAAGAGAGACCAATGATCTCACCTTTCTGTCCGGCAATTGTCAGACTTATCCAGGTTAAATATCCTTCGCTTGTTGAGCACATAATGAAGGTTAACCCTCCTATCGACATGTCGGCCATGTACTACAGGGAGAAGCTCAGGATGAGCGGTATTCCTGCAGAAAACATAGGTCTGTTTTACGCGACACCATGCGCAGCAAAAATTGCTGCCGTGAAGAGCCCGGTTGGAGAAATAAAATCAGCTTTAGATGGTGTAATTAACATGGACTTCCTCTATAACAGGATTCTCAGTTTTCTTCAGAGGAAATACACCGGTACAACTCCACCTGAAACAGATGACCTTCTGAGTTCCAGGGGTATTGTATGGAGCCTTACCCGTGGAGAAGCAGTACACCATACGGGAAGAGCCCTTGCAATTGACGGGATCAGGAATGTAAATGAATTCCTGGAAAACATTGAAAATGAAAAGCTTGATAAAATAGATTTCCTCGAACTCAGGGCCTGTGATGAGAGCTGTGCAGGAGGTATTTTAATGTGCGGAAACAGGTTTCTGACAGTTGAGCGTCTGAAGTACCGCGCAGAGGAATACAGAAACAGGGAGGACGACAAGGAAAGAAAGGTGAAGGACGGATACCTTAATATAAATGAACACGGTTTCCTCGGAAATATAGATCCCAGGCCAATTGGAAGGCTGGATGAAGATATCACGCAGGCTCTTAAAAAAATGGAACGCAAACGGAGAATGATGTGCTATCTGCCCGGATTCGACTGTGGTGCCTGCGGAGCCCCGGACTGTCAGACACTGGCCGATGATATTGTTACAGGTAATGCTCAGATATCACATTGTATATTCATGCAGCAGCAGATGACAAAACAGAACCTGCTCAGCCAGGGACAGGCCGTTAAGATAACTGAAGAAATCTGGGGATCAGACAGACTTGAAAAGAATTGCAGCAAAATAGGAGCGCAACATGAAAATATCTGAAATAATAAGCGCCCTAAACCTGAAAGTTATATCAGGTGATAAGGGATTGAAGAATGAAGTAACAGGAGGATATGTATCTGATCTCCTGAGTGATGTAATGGGCAATGCAAGGGAAGGAAATGTATGGGTGACACTCCAGACACATCAGAACGTGGTTGCCGTATCAGCATTGAAAGACCTCGCAGCAATAATTATTGTTAAGGGACTTGCACCTGACAACGACACTATTGAAAAAAGTAATATTGAAAATATTCCTGTTCTGAGCACTGAACTGGATACCTTCAATATTACCGGACGTTTATTTGAATTGCTTAATAAAAAATGAGAACATTCAGGGCTGATCTTCACATTCATACGGTTCTTTCGCCATGCGGCGACCTCGATATGAGCCCTGTGAGAATA
>JAKLDT010000010.1 GCA_022703405.1 Bacteroidota bacterium
CCTGTTTGTTTATTTCTTCCTCAAAAATGTCATCAGACTTCTGGACATATCCTCCGGTATCGATTACAGAGAAATCCTTTCCATTCCAGTTTGACTTCCCGTAGTTTCTGTCACGTGTTACACCGCTGACTTCATCAACAATTGCATCCCTTGAATCGGTAAGCCTGTTGAAAAGCGTTGATTTGCCTACGTTTGGTCTTCCTACTATTGCAACTATATTGCTCATTAATAATTAGTTAATTGTTTTGCTGATAGCCGAATTTCTTTAGCATTGCAGGCTTATCCCTCCAGTCCTTCGACACCTTCACATATACCTCAAGAAATACTTTCTTCCTGAAAAAATCTTCCATGTCATGCCTTGCTTCAGTTCCGACCCTTTTCAGCATTGAGCCCTTATGACCTATAATAATACCTTTCTGACTGTCACGCGCAACATGAATCACCGCCCTTATCCTGTTTATATTTTCTTCTTCAATAAAGCTTTCAATCTCAATCTCAACTGAATAGGGTATTTCCTTCTTGTAATATTTTAATATTTTCTCGCGGATAATTTCCGAGGCAAAGAAACGATCAATTTTGTCAGTCAGCTGATCCTTCGGGAAAAATGCTTCGCCTTCAGGAAGCTTTGCAAGAATTGAATTCAAAAGTATGTCGAGATTGAAGTTCCTGAGAGCTGAGACAGGAATTACAGGCGAACCGGGAAATGCGGAATGCCATATTTCCACAATCTTTTCAAGTTCTTCCTGGTTTGACAGATCCACCTTGTTGATTACAATGACAACAGGAATTCCCGACTGCCCGATTTTTTCAATATATTCTCCCTGGTGTGCTGATTTTTCAGTAACATCTGTTACATATATTATAAGGTCGGCATCAGTAAGGGCTATGTTTACAGAGTCCATCATTGTCTCCTGCAGCCTGTAACTTGGCTTGAGAATGCCAGGGGTGTCAGAATATACTATCTGGAAATCATCTCCGTTTACTATCCCCATTATCCTGTGCCGGGTGGTCTGGGCTTTTGATGTGACAATTGAAAGCTTCTCACCGACGAGGGCATTCATCATTGTCGATTTGCCGACATTGGGATTGCCGAGGATGTTTACAAAACCTGATTTATGACTCATTATTCTAAAAAATACCTCTTTTAAGCATGCTTATTTCCTTTTCATTCAGGAATCTCCATTTACCTCTTGGGAGGTTTTTCTTTGTAAGGCCGGCGAAATATACCCTGTCGAGTTTGCGCACATTATATCCGAGTTTTTCGAACATCCTGCGCACCACCCTGTTCTGACCTGAGTGAAGCTCAATGCCTATCTGCGACCTGTCCTCCTCATCTGCATACGAAACTGCATCAGCAACAACAATGCCGTCTTCAAGTTCTATTCCTTCAGTCAGCCTGAAAAGATCATTCCTGGCTACGTCGCGGTCAAGAAATACGTGGTAAATTTTCCTTCTTTTATATTTGGGATGAGTAAGCTTGCCTGTCAGTTCACCGTCATTTGTCAGCAGCAGAACGCCTGTTGTAGCCCTGTCAAGTCTTCCAACAGGATAAACCCTTTCCCTGAAATCACTGCCAAGCAGGTCAAGCACTGTCTTGCTGGCATGCGGGTCCTCCACTGTGGTAACGTAATCCTTGGGCTTGTTCATAAGGATGTAGACCTTTTTTTCAGCTGTAAGCCTTTTATTCCTGTATCTGACATCATCTTTAAGTGAAACCTTTGTTCCGAGGTCAGTGACTTTTTTCCCGTTCACGGTAATAAAGCCATTCCTTATAAGCTCATCAGCATCGCGGCGCGAACAGGTGCCGCTGTTTGATATAAACCTGTTGAGCCTTATCAGATTATCGCTTGCAGCAGGTTTTTTCGTCTCCATATCAGTTAATTATCAGGCTGCAAAGGTACGATTATTTGGCGATAATCCGATTTGATGTTTTTTTTTGCAACTTTGTGAGCTTATAAAACAGAAAAAATGGCCTTAATAAAATCAATTTCAGGGATCAGGGGAACTATAGGTGGAAAGCCGGGTGAAAATCTGACACCTCCCGACATTGTAAAGTTCACTTCAGCATACGGAACCTGGATCAGGCGCAGGTGCGGAAAACCGAACCCTGAAGTTGTTGTTGGTCGTGACGGAAGGAAGTCAGGAAGCATGGTGCAGGCAATTATTGTGAACACATTGAGGAGCACCGGGATTAATGTCACTGAACTTGGAATGGCAACTACGCCAACGGTTGAGATGGCTGTAACAGGCACTAAGGCTGACGGGGGGATAATAATTACCGCAAGCCATAATCCTGCAGAATGGAATGCCCTCAAGCTGCTTACAGAAGCCGGTGAATTTCTGAATGCAGCCGAAGGCAATGAGGTTCTTGAACTTGGAGACAGGGATGATTTTGAATTTTGTCAAGTCGATGAACTTGGGAAAGTGCAGAATGATGACAGCTGGGGAAAAAAGCACATTGAAAGTATACTTGCATTGAAGCTTGTAGACAGGGAAGCAATAAGGCAGGCTGGATTTACCGTGGCTGTCGATTGCATTAATTCCGTTGGCGGCATAATTGTGCCTCAGCTTCTTAAGGAGCTTGGTGTTAAGAATGTTGTGGAGCTTAATACAAATCCTGACGGTAATTTTGCGCATAATCCTGAGCCTCTGCCTCAGAATCTTCATGATATTTCTGAACTGGTACTGAAGGAAAAAGCTGATCTCGGCTTTGTTGTTGATCCTGACGTGGACAGGCTTGCAATAATATGCGAAGATGGTTCTATGTTCGGAGAGGAATACACACTTGTTGCCGTATCTGATTATGTTCTGTCAAATGTGAAGGGAAGCACTGTTTCAAACCTGTCTTCTTCGCGGGCATTGAGGGATGTAAGCGAACAGCATGACTGCAGCTATTTCTCAGCTGCAGTGGGCGAAGTGAATGTTGTTGAGGAGATGAAGAAGAACAACTCAGTTATTGGTGGTGAGGGTAATGGCGGTATTATTTATCCCGAACTCCATTATGGCCGTGATGCGCTTGTAGGAATAGCTCTCTTTCTTACTCATCTGGCAAAGAGCCGTTTAAGCTGCCTTCAGCTCAGAAAGAAATATCCTGAATATGTGATGGCCAAGAAAAAACAGGTATTATCCCCGTCTGCAGATTTCAGCAGTATCCTGAAAAAGATAAAGGAAGAATTCAAAGGTTTAAGGACTGATGAAAGAGATGGATTGTGGATTGGTACCGACACCGGATGGGTTCAGGTAAGAAAATCAAACACAGAACCCGTCATGAGAATTTATTCAGAAGGCAGAACAATTTCGGAAGCTGAGGGTTTGGCTGATAAGGTAATAGAAATTGTTAAAAAAGCATAATCGGTTATTTTACAGGATTGTTCCGGGAATAATGTGAGGTATGAAGTTGTCATTTACTATAACCTGCATGTTAATGCCGGGTTAATTATTGTTAATGAGAATGTTCAATTTACACATTTTAATATTTTTGCACGGCTTTAGGCATATAATAAATAGTATCAGATGAAAAGAACGGTCATTATAACAGGAGTAGTAGTTGTTGTGGCAATCATAATACTTGTTTTATTCAACAGGGCTGCTTCAAAGAAGGATATCGCCAATCTTTATGCAGAATCGAAGAAAGGCCAGTTTGATATAGTTGTTACGACTACAGGAGAACTTCAGGCTGAGAATTCAACAGATATCCGCGGTCCGGAGTTTACACGGGCAAGGAACGTCAGGGTGATGGATATTAAAATTCAGGATATGATTCCAGAAGGCACTGAAGTTAAAACAGGTGATTACATTGCCACCCTCGACAGGACTTCATTCGACAATACTCTTAAGGATGAGCTTGAAAGGCTGACAACATATCAGACCAACCTTGAGATGAAGATACTTGATACAGCTGTTACCCTGAGCAATCTGAGAGACAATATCAAGAATCTCAGATTCACTGTTGAGGAAGCAGAGATTACTCTTCAGCAATCGAAATATGAACCTCCGACAACGATTCGTCAGGCAGAGATAGCGCTTGACAAGGCTGAGAGATCCCTTGACCAGTCGATAAGGAGCTATGGACTGAAGGTTGAACAGGCAAAATCGGAAATGAGAAATCAGAAAAACCAGCTTGCAGAACAGCAGCAGCGGGTAAAAGATCTTCAGGACCTTCTTGCCAATTTTATAATAAAGGCGCCATCATCAGGAATGGTTATATATAAGCGCGACAGGATGGGCAGCAAAAGGAAGGTTGGTTCATCAATAAATCCCTGGGACAATGTTGTTGCAACATTGCCTGATATGTCTTCAATGCTGTCGAAAACCTATGTGAATGAAATAGATGTCAGCAAGGTCAAGGCAGGCCAGAAGGTTGAAATTGTTGTTGATGCTTTTCCCGAAAAGTCATATACCGGGGTTGTAACAAGTGTTGCAAATATTGGTGAACAGCTGCCAAATGCTGATGCAAAAGTATTTGAGGTGCTCATAAAAGTCGATGGGTCAGATCCTATCCTCAGGCCATCAATGACAACAGGCAATAAGATAGTTACAAAGACTATTGACAATGTTACATATATTCCTCTTGAGTGTGTTCAGGCCGGAGCTGACAGCATCCCATTTGTCTATCTGAAGAAGGGTGACAGGCAGGTTGTTGTGCTTGGGGAGTCGAACGAGAACAACGTAATTGTTGAACAGGGACTTGAGCCTGCTGTTCAGGTATATCTGAGCACGCCGGAAAGCCCTGAGGACTTCGACCTGAAAGGCCAGGAACTCATCAGTGTAATAAGGGATAAGGAGAAAGCCAGGAAGGAAGAGGAGAAGAGAATACGTGAAGAAGCATTGAAGGCTCGTGAACAGAATCAGATGGCAATGCCATTCGGCAACGGACAGGGTCCTTCACCTGAAATGATGCAGCGTTTCCAGAGAGCAGGAGGAGGAGCCCCGACACCTGAAATGATGCAGAGGATGCAGAGTGCCGGTGGCGGACAGGGAATGACCGGACCAAGGGACACTGCAGCATTCAGAAGAATGAGAATGACAGGAGGTCAGCAGGGTGCTCAGCCGGGGAGCCGGCAACGCGATACAAGCAGAAGGACAACTGTGAAGGTTGAAACACCGAAATAGGGTATCCTGTAACAGATTAAGAGAACCGGATTAACAACTAACAGATAATAAAATGCTTAAGTTTTTTTTCAGGTATTATCATGATATCGAAATAGCTGTTGAATCAATAGTGTCGAATAAGCTTAAGTCGATGCTCACCGCACTGGGGATTATTTTCGGTGTAGCAGCAGTTATTGCCATGCTTGCAATTGGTAAAGGTGCAAAACAGGAGATAATGGACCAGATGAAGATGGTTGGTGTAAATAATATCATCATTAATCCGGTTATCCAGGACAAATCTTCTTCATCAGATGAAGGTGAAAAACAGCAGAAAAAGTTTTCAAGAGGTCTGAGCATGCTCGATGTCGATGCAGTTAAGGAAACAATACCCTCAGTAAAAAGGATCAGTCCGGAGATTTCATTCAACTCAACAGCAATGATGAACGGAGTTAAATACACAGCAAAGCTTGTCGGTGTATCAAATGACTATTTTGAATTATATAACCTGCCGCTTGTGGCAGGAGCCTTTTTTAATGATTATCAGGAGGAAAACGGTATACAGGTTTGCATAATCGGAGCAAACATAAGAGCTAAATTCTTCAGTAAGATTGATCCCATCGGCCAGTATATTAAGTTCAATGGAATATGGCTCAAGGTAATAGGCGTACTTCAGAAGACAAATGTAAGCCTTACAGGTTTTGAAGAAAAGGGAGTCAATGTTTACAACGACAATATCTATATACCAATTGAAACGATGCTGCTCCGTTATCAGAACAGGGCTCTTGTAAATACAAAGCTTGCTTCGGAAGCAACTAACCTGCAGTTCTTTGGCGGCGGAGGAATGATGGTATCCCGAATAGTATCAGGTAGTTCCGATGCCTCTTCTGATTCGGAAACCAACTATAATCAGCTCGACAGGATCGTGGTGCAGGTAGCTGAAACGGAACAGCTTCAGCCTACAACTGAAATCCTCAGCAGGATGCTTACAAGAAGACATTCAGGAGTTAAGGACTTCGAGCTTACTGTTCCCGAACTGTTGCTTAAGCAGCAGCAGAGAACAAAGGATATATTCAATATAGTGCTTGGAGCCATTGCAAGCATTTCACTTATTGTGGGCGGTATTGGTATTATGAATATTATGTTCGCCTCGGTAATGGAGAGGATCAAGGAAATCGGGACAAGGATGGCTATCGGCGCCAAGAAGATGGATATAGTTGTTCAGTTTCTTGCAGAAGCAGTGCTTATCAGCGTATCAGGAGGCTTTATTGGCATATTTTTCGGAGTTGTAATGGCGAAGCTAATTGAGCAGATTGCCGGGATTATGACAATTGTCTCATTTTTCTCTGTTTTCATTGCCTTCGGAGTATCAGCTGCCGTCGGAGTTATTTTCGGTTATTCTCCTGCCAAAAGGGCTTCTGAGAGAGATCCTATAGAATCATTGAGATACGAATAAACATATAATGATGAGATATTTAGCACATATTCTGGTTTCTTCACTCCTGCTTGCGTTACCCTTTTCTTCTTATGCCCAGGAGATAAAAAAACTCACATTTGAGGATGTTATAAGGCTCTCGGAGGAACAGTCGCCCAATGCTCTTATGGCCAAGCACCGGTACAGGGCAAGCTACTGGTCATACAGGACTTTTGTTGCTCAGTACAGGCCATCGCTTACGCTGACAGGCACAACCCCCGATTTCAGCAACTCTTATGATAAGGTCTGGAACTCAACACTTAACGGTTATGAGTACCGGTCAACAAATACAATAAGCAATCTTGCTGCTCTTTCACTGTCACAGAATATAGGACTGACCGGAGGATCAATTTCCCTGCAGTCAGAACTTAACCTCTTTAATGACCTTGAACTTGATACGAAAAAATTCATCACATCGCCCCTGAGTATCGGCCTTAATCAGCCCATTTTCAGATATAATGCGTTGAAGTGGCAGAAGAAAACAGAACCGCTCAAGTATGAGGCTGCGAAAAAAACGTTCCTTTCAAACATTGAAATGGTACACCAGCAGGCTGTTATGAACTTCTTTTCTCTTGCGCTGGCACAGATTAACAAGCAGATTGCCGAGATGAACTATTCAAATGCCGATACGCTCTGGAGAATAGCCAAGGGAAGGTATGATCTTGGAACAATTGCCGAGGATGAACTTCTTCAGATGCAGCTTTCATGGCTGAATGCCGAAACCGCAAGGAAGGAGGCCGAGATGAACCTCCGTGACAGGGAAATAAGGCTCAGGTCTTTTCTTGGCTTTAATGATAATATACGAATTGAACTTGACCTCCCGTCACAGGTTCCGGATCTTCAGGTTAATTCACAGGAGGTGTTTGACCTGGCAATGCAGAATAACCCTGAAATGATTAATCAGCAGCTTACGATCCTGACAGCTGAAAGCGCCGTTGCCCAGGCGAAAGCCGAAAAGGGTCTCAATGCAAACCTCATGGCTTCATTTGGTCTCCGGGATCAGGATCCTGAATTCTATCTTGCATACCGCGATCCTAACCAGCAACAGAGAGTAAGGGTGGGAGTAACAATGCCGATACTTGACTGGGGACTTGGGAAAGGAAAATACAGGATGGCACAGTCGAGCCTTGAACTCGCCAGGGTTCAGTCCGAGCAGGCAATAACAGATTTTCAGCAGAATCTTCTGCTTGATGTAGAGCAGTTTAACCTGCAGGCTACACAGGTGGCAATTGCTGCAAAATCTGATACGGTTGCAATGAAAATGTTTGAAGTTACAAAGCAGAGATTTCTTATCGGTAAAATTGCCGTGCTTGAACTCAACAATGCCGACACAAAGAAAGACCAGAACAGAAGGGCTTATGTTCAGTCGCTTCAGAACTACTGGTCATACTTTTTCAATATCAGGAACCTCACACTTTTTGATTTCATAAACAGGAAGCCGCTTGACACTGATTATGAGAAGCTGCTGGAGTAAGAGGGGTTTTTGTGTACAATCTGTCTGACAGCACAATCATCTGATCAATAAATTATTCTTTTTATAAAATTTTAATATCTTTGCGCCTCGATATTAAAGAGAAGAAATTTTATCAGATAATTCTTAAACAGAATACAAATGCAGAATAAAGGAGCGATCATCATTCTGGCTGTTGCATTAGGGCTGGTATCAATATATCAGCTTTCTTTTACAGGAGCAACCTATCTTGAAAGGAAAAAAGCCAGGGAATTTTCAAAGGGCGACCTTGTTAAGGAATCCCAATATCTTGATTCAATAGCTACGTTACCCAAGGAAAAATGGAGTTTTCTTGGATATACATTCAAGGAGGTGCAGAAGAAAGAGATGAACCTCGGCCTTGACCTTAAAGGCGGGATGAACGTAATTCTTGAAGTTTCAGTTGAAGATATCCTCAAGGCTTTATCAAATTACAGTACCGACAAGACTTTTGTTGCTGCCCTAGACAGGGCCAAGCAGATGCAAAAGCAAAGCCAGGCTGATTTTCTGACGCTTTTCGGACAGGCATTTGCAGAGGTTGATCCAAATGCAAAGCTTGCAGCTATCTTCGGCACCGTTGAGCTCAGGGATCAGATTAATTTCAATTCCTCAAATGAAGAAGTTCTTAAAGTGCTTGACTCACAGGTGTCCGGCGCCATAGAAAACGCATTCAATATTCTGAGGACCAGGATTGACCGTTTTGGTGTGGTTCAGCCTAATATTACCCAGCTTGCAACTAAAGGCCGCATTCTTATTGAGCTTCCCGGGCAGACAAATCCCCAGAGGGTAAGGGAACTGCTTCAGGGTACTGCTAACCTTGAATTCTGGGAGACTTATGAGAACGCTGAAGTGATTGGTTATCTCTCACAGGCAAATAACCTGCTTAAGGAAATCAATGCCAATAAAAGTACTTCAGAACCTTCTGCGCTGAATCAGCCTGAAAAAGCCGATACAGCAAAAGCAGAAAAATCGCTTCTTGATATTCTTGAAAATGATACAACAAAAACAGCAGAGCCGTCAACACGTGAGGAATTTGCTCTTCAGAATCCTCTTTTTGGCGTATTGAGCCCCAGGGTTTCTCCCGAAGGACAACCGCTGCCTTCATGTATGGTCGGCCTTGCCAGCTCAAAAGACACAGCAGAGGTCAATACCATGCTGAAAATGAATCAGATCAGGGCTCTTTTCCCCAGGGACCTGCGTTTCATGTGGAGCCAGAATCCATACAAATATGATCCTACAAAAACTCTTTATGAGCTTCATGCAATAAAAGTTACAACCCGCGACGGAAGACCTCCTCTCGATGGTGATGTTATAACAGCTGCAAGGCCTACTTCAGGCGTCACCGGATCGGAAGTAAAGGTTGACATGTCAATGAACGGAGAAGGATCAAAGACCTGGGCAAGAATGACACGTGAGAACATTGGCCGTTGCCTTGTTGTTGTGCTTGATGGCTATGTAAGGTCATTTCCAAGGGTCCAGAATGAGATTACCGGAGGAAACACTGAGATCACAGGTGATTTTACAATTGAGGAAGCCGATGACCTTGCAAACATCCTGAAGTCAGGAAAACTTCCGGCACCGGCAAGAATTATTTCTGACACAATTATAGGTCCGACTCTTGGCAAAGAAGCTATTAACTCAGGACTTACATCTTTTGTTATTGCATTTATTATCGTTCTCGCATACATGCTGTTCTATTACAGCCGCAGTGCCGGATCGATTGCTGACATTGCATTGTTTGCCAACGTATTCCTCCTGATGGGAGTTTCTGCATCACTGGGTACTGTACTGACCTTACCTGGTATTGCAGGTATCGTTCTTACAATAGGTATGTCCATCGACTCAAACGTGCTCATATATGAAAGGATACGTGAAGAGCTGAGAGCCGGAAAAGGTATAAAGCTTGCAATAGCCGACGGTTACAAGGGAGCCCTTTCAGCTATTCTTGACTCGAATATCACCACACTTCTTACGGGGGTTGTTCTCTATGTTTTTGGTACAGGTCCGATAAAGGGATTTGCAACAACTCTTGTAATAGGTATTTTTACTTCACTTTTCAGCTCCATCTATATAACCAGGCTTATCTATGAAGGCCTTCTGAAGAGAAATGCAAATCTCAGCTTCTCAATCAAAATCACTGCAAATATTCTAAAAAATACAAATATTGATTTCATTGGCAAGAGGAAGATCTTCTATGCTATTTCAATAGGGATTACAATCATCGGAATTGCTTCATTGTTTATACGTGGGCTGAATCCGGGCATTGATTTCTCAGGTGGCCGCACATATGTTGTAAGGTTTGCCGGACCGGTACAGACCGAAGATGTTTCTTCAGCATTAGCAGTGTCATTTGGAGAAGCTCCACAGGTGGTTACATTCGGTAGTTCAAACCAGGTGAGGATTACAACAAAGTATAAAATTGACCAGACAGGGGTTGATGATGAAGTTGAAACAGCCCTGTATGACGGTTTAAAAACAATGCTTGGATCCAACGTAACAAGGGAACAATTCCTTTCGCAAAACAGGGTGAGCTCAGAAACAGTTGGACCTACAATTGCCAGCGACATCACGAGAAAGGCTGTCTGGGCAGTTGGCATTTCACTTCTTATAGTATTCCTCTATATCTTCATGCGTTTCAGAAACTGGCAATATGGAGTGGGAGCTGTTGTCGCACTTGCTCATGATGCTATGATAGTAATAGGTATCTACTCATTGCTTTGGGGTATTCTTCCATTCACTATGGAAATTGACCAGGCATTTATCGCGGCAATTCTTACTGTTATCGGTTACTCTGTAAACGACTCGGTTGTTGTGTTCGACAGGGTCAGAGAGTTCCTGCCGTTGCACCGGAAGAGACCTACAAGCGAAGTGCTTAATATGGCTTTGAATGACACACTCAGCCGTACACTTAATACAGGTATGACATCAATCCTGGTGCTTATTGCAATGTTTTTCTTCGGAGGAGCAACTATCAGGGGATTTCTCTTTGCAATGATTATCGGTATTATAGTAGGAACCTATTCTTCAATTTTTGTTGCAACTGCTGTTGTATACGATACCTCATCGAAGAAAGGACTGAAATACTAAGGATTAACAATATTTAACAGAAGGGGCTTTGAACGGCCCCTTTTTTTATTTCCCTGCCGGAGACAAACTTATATGAATATTATTAAACTTTTCTAACTTTGTCCGATACACTTGAAGGATAATTAATCAGTCTGATATGAGCGGACCGGAGATATTCGTAATAATTATAGTCGCACTGCTTCTGTTTGGAGCAGAGAAACTGCCTGATATTGCCAAAACACTTGGCAAGGGGATGAGGGATTTCAGAAAAGCGACTGACGAAATTAAGAGAGAGCTGGAGACAAGCACTGCCGACATCAGAAGTGACATTAATGATGTTACTGATTCAATAAAAAAAGATGTTACTGAAGTATCTGACAAGATTAACAGGGATGTTAATGAAGTCTCAGAATCGATAAAAAGCGATGTCAATAATATGACTTCCGAGGTCAGGAATGAAGTAAATGATGTTGCCGGAACAATTCAGAATGACGCAAAGGAAGCTGCAGATAATCTTAACCAGGGAACACAGAGTACACAGAGTACACAGAGTACACAGGATACAACAGGAACACAGGGTACACAGAATACACAGGCACCAATAAACTACGGTAATGATGTCGTTTCAGACGGAAATTACCGTGGATATACCGACTGAAACCCTTACCTGCTTCCTGACACCAGCTTATGATCAGAACCACAGGCATAACAAAGGCATACGGAGATCTCAGGGTCCTGAAAGGAATAGACATTGAAATCAAGGACCGTGAGGTGGTTTCCGTAGTTGGGGCAAGCGGTGCCGGAAAAACAACACTTCTGCAGATAATTGGCACACTCGATAAACCTGATGAGGGTAAAATTTCCTATGACAATACTGATGTAAGCAGTCTTAAGGGACGAAGCCTGGCATCCTTCCGAAACACCAATATTGGTTTTGTATTCCAGTTTCATCAGCTTCTTCCTGAGTTTACAGCCCTTGAAAATGTATGTATACCGGCATTTATTGCAGGTAAGGGGAAGGCAGAGGCTGAAGACAGGGCAAAGGAGCTCCTGGGTTTTCTTAACCTGACTGACAGGATGGATCACAAGCCTTCAGAGCTGAGCGGAGGAGAGCAACAGAGAGTTGCCGTTGCAAGGGCACTTGTAAATAATCCCTCAGTAATTCTTGCTGATGAACCCTCAGGGAATCTTGATACAGAAAACAAAAACGAACTTCATAAGCTCTTCTTCAGGCTGCGTGATACTTTCGGGCAGACTATAATAATTGTCACTCATGACCGGCAGCTTGCCGAGATGTCAGACAGGATACTCAAGATAAAAGACGGGCTTATTGTAAATGAGCTATAGGCGTTCATACAAGGGTATTTCAGAAAAGGACCTGAAGGAATTTCTGCCATCTATCCATTTATTCATTATATTCAGAGCAAATTCAACATTGCCTATCTGGCAATGATTTTGTGCCTGATCTTTTTTAGTGAATATTATGTCTGTTACTGAATTGGCGTTAACCAAAGCTGTTTTTTGAAGTTTGTGCATCTTTATTGGAACAAAATGATCTTCTTCACTACTAAGCAAGAGTACATCCTGAGATATACGTTTTGAAAACATATTTTCTTCATTCATCGCAAGCCATACCGCTTCAAACGCCTTCATGGGATTATAAATACCAGTTATATCCATAGATTGCCTTGTAATCCATCCCTGAGCGTTGTTTGCCTTAGCCTTTTTATCTGCCATCTTATTTATGAAATTTTCAAATCTTTTCTGGCGCATGAACCATAGATGCAGTTCACGTATGAAATATGGATAGCATTTCATATAGTCAATTGCATGTCCGTCAGCGATAACCCTTTTAATTCTTGGGATAAAAGCAGAAGCACGTAAACTTAGCCATCCACCCATGGAAAATCCGATAAGCGTCACATTATCCAGTTCGAAATAGTCAAGAATTGCATTTATTGGTTGTTCCCATTCAATATTCCAGGTAATACCATATTTTCTAAGTGCAGCACCCTGCCCACATCCATCAAATCCAATAACATCATAGCCCAAATTTGAAAAGTATTTCATTATTGAATAGAATTCCTCAATAAATGAATCGAATCCCCCGTGTATAATGATAGTTCCTTTATTTGTTTTACCTGATGGTATTCGGATTGAAGGAAGGTAACCACTTAAATATGGTACTTTATGCTTTTCATAAGAATCACCCTCAATTGCTTTATAAAATAGTTCGCTGAATTTATCATAAAGAAAATTCTTATCAGGGTCGTCAGAAAAAGTATAAAACTCAGCTGCCCGGTAATAAAAAGCAGAATTTAAAATTCTCCCCTTTGCAAATGCGCTATCAGCAAGCCTTGTCATTTCAGATTTCCAGTCCTTAAAATCATGGATTCTGTTCCCCACAGATACTAAATCATCGTAATCCGCATACCCCCACGAATATGGACGATTCAGCTGGAAATTATAGAGTTGTTTTTTATGGAATTGGTGATATCCAACAGGAAAGAAGAAATTGTATGGTCTCATATCTTTCATGTCAATTAATTAATTTCCAATTCTATCCTTTAATAAAGTTATTATTATTCTCAACAATATTTGGTTTTTGCAAGGTGATTTTCAGCCAGAATAATCCAATTGCCCCGGCGACAAATGAGCCAATGAAGATTGCAATTTTTGCAGTATTGACTATTTCCGGAATATCAAATGCAAGATTGTTGATGAAAATAGACATGGTAAATCCGATACCTCCCAGAAAACCTACTCCAATAATAATTTTCCAGTTCAGGTCCGAGGGTAGGGAACTCATGCCGATACAGACTCCAATTAACGAAAAAAGCCATATTCCCAGAGGTTTGCCAATTGCTAAACCAGCCATAATTCCTAATCCATATTCCTGACTTAAGCCATTTAACAAATTACTTTCAATTTTAATACCTGTATTAGCTAATGCAAACAAAGGCAGAATTATTAATGCAACTGGTTTATGTAGAATGTGTTGAAGAATATATGAGGGTGATTTCTCGCTTCCATCCCCAAATGGGATTGTGAAAGCCAACAAAATACCACTAAGTGTAGGATGTATTCCGGAAATTGACATGAAATACCACATTATCACACCTCCAAATAAATATGGAATCAGGTTGTGTACTTTTAATCTGTTTAAGATTAACAAAAAGCAGAATATTCCTAAAGCAATTAAAAGGTTAATAATTGAAAGTGAGGTCGAATATGCAACCGCAATAATTATGATTGCACCCAAATCGTCAATTACAGCCATGGCAGTTAAGAAAATTTTTAAAGAGCCAGGTACGCGTTTGCCTAAAAGAGACAGAATACCGATTGCAAAAGCGATATCAGTCGCCATTGGAATCCCTGATCCAGATTGAGTGTTAGTGCCAAAATTAAGCAAGAGGTAAATTGCTGCTGGAATAATCATCCCACCGAGCGCACCAAAAATAGGGAGAGAAGCTTTCTTTAAGTTTGATAGTTCTCCCTGATAAATCTCCCGCTCCAATTCCAGACCAATAAGCAGAAAAAATATGCTCATAAGTCCGTCATTAATCCAATGTACGGTAGTATGTCCGCCAAATTTCAGATTCCAAAAGTCCGCATAGCCATGCTGCCATGGTGAATTGGCCAGAAACAATGACAGGATTGTCATGGCGATCAAAATTAGCCCCCCTGCTTTCTCGCTATTGAAGAATTCTTTATAAAGTTTTGTTAAGATCATCCTTCGTTATGTGAACGTTTTTAAGCTTTATGTGCTTGTTCTTTTATTGTCTTTTTTTACGTTTTTTAATCCATTCATTAACTAACATCGTTACAGCAATCAGTACTATTGCCAAAAACGCCAAAAAACCTATTAATGCTCTCATTTTCTTGTTTTAATTAATACTATTTTAAGCCTTGATATTGCCATAATACTTTTTTTGTTTTGATTCGATAATATTGGCAATTTCATGATAAATTTTGAATGATATAATAATACTCTTTCAATATTACAAATGAATCTTTATGCGATAATTAGAATTTGATTAGAAGGTTATTAGAAACTCAATAACAACACCCTGTTGTTATTCAGCCTTCTATTCCTTCAATAACTGCATTGTGATCTAGAATCATCAATCTGAGGTGTATGTTTCTATGTATAATTAGGTAGCATGATTTTTAATCATATTTCCTTAATTTTATAATCTCCAATTTAAGGGAATGAGACCAAGAAAGTATGAACTGAAGGAATTTCTCGATGAGAAGGCTGATCTTTATAACCGGCCGTCATTTATAGAGCATGATCCGATAAGCATCCCCCACCGTTTCTCAAAAAAGGAAGATATTGAGATTTCAGGCTTCCTTGCTGCAACAATAGCCTGGGGAAACCGGACTATGATACTGAGAAATGCAAACCGTCTTATGGAGTTAATGGATGCTGCTCCACATGATTTCATAATGAATTTTAAAGCCAGGGATCTTGCCAGGATGGACAAGTTCGTACACCGTACATTCAATTCTGAAGATCTTATCTATTTTCTGAATGCCCTGAGGTATATTTACAGGAAGAAAGGCGGGCTTGAAGCTGTTTTTCTGAAGTATAAGACAAATGATTCGCTTCAGCCGGCTATTCATGAACTGAAAAATGTCTTTTTTGAATTACCGCACAGCCCCAGGGCAGAGAAGCATGTTTCAGATCCGTACAAAGGCTCGGCTGCAAAGAAGATAAATATGTTCCTACGGATAAATAAGGTAGCATAATCTTTAATCATATTTCCTTACTTTTACCAAACCAAAGTTAGGGATATGAAGTTAAATAAAGCAGAGCTTAAAGAATTTTTAGATGAAAAGGTTGACCTGTATAACCGGCCTGCTTTCATTGAATCTGATCCTATAAGTATTCCACATCAATTTACGGAGAAACATGATATTGAAATAGCAGGATTTCTTGCAGCCACTATCGCATGGGGTAACAGGAAGATGATTCTCAGAAATGCAAACCGGATGATGGAACTGCTCGATCATTCGCCATACGAATTCATAATGCATTCAAGTATTGATGAAATAGAAATGATCGAAAGGTTTGTCCACAGGACTTTCAATTCGACTGATTTGATCTACTTTCTGAAAGCCTTGCAAAACATTTATAAGCACAAGGGTGGCCTTGAAACCATCTTCAAGACCTATCAGACATCAGATTCACTTCAGCCTGCTATCCATCATTTCCACTTGATATTCTTTGAACTTCCTCATGAAAAAAGAACGGAGAGGCAAGTCTCTGATCCCTTCAAGGGTTCGGCGGCAAAGAAGTTAAATATGTATCTCCGGTGGATGATTAGGAATGATAATAAAGGTGTAGATTTCGGCTTATGGAAATCAATACCACCGGCTATACTCTCCTGTCCCCTTGACATTCACTCCGGCAACGTGGCAAGGAAACTTGGTATTCTGAGTCGTAAAGAAAACGATGCCAAAGCAGTGTCAGAATTAGACAAAGTTTTGCGAAAACTGGATAAGGATGACCCTGTCAAGTACGATTTTGCTTTGTTTGGATTAGGAGTATCGGAAAGATTTTGAATCTTAATAACTTAAATTTGTTATAATTTTGATTTACCAAAAGCGATGTTTAGCAAATTGTTTCGGGAAAATCAATTAAGCTTTATCAGCTCGCTCTCTCCATAAGCAGTACAATCTTTGCATTTATAATGATTTTCAATGCCCTGAATAAGCTTATAACATTTCCTGCATCGGTACCAGTCTTTGTCAAATTGATAATTTCCACCTTCTATCTCAATAGCCTTGCCTTCCACAAATGATTGTGCAATCAGTTTTAATGCTTTATTATAAATTCGGGTAAATGTAGGACGAGATACATTCATTTCTTTGGCAGCATCATCCTGAGGTAGCATTTTATAATTTACGAGCCTAAGACTCTCGTATTCCTCATATTTCAACTTAAGGGATTCTTTTACACAGGATTGCATGCCAAAGGGCCTGAAACCCTTCATTTTTGGGGGATTGAGTATTTTCCTGCTTTTTTGAGGCCTTGCCATTCAATGGTTCTTATGCTTCAAATTTAATTCTTTTTTATAGTTGTTTCATATAAATCGCAAATACCATTCTTATCTGTATCCACAAATCTTTTGCCTCCAGGAGCCAATCCACGGCCTCTTCCTGGACCAAGTCCACGACCATATGCAGGACCTAATCCACAACCTTGTCCTTGTGCAAGTCCCTGCCTGTTGCCCGGTGCTTGTGACCATGAGCCTCCACGACCTCCTCTGAAGCCATAACCTCTACCCCATCCATTTCCTGGTCCCCGACTGCCAGATGCCTCAAAATTATCATAAATACCGTTATTATTGGAATCACTATAAGTTCCTCTTGGAACCTGAACATTATTCTGTTGATCCTGAACGACTGACTGGTCTTGTGCTGTTGCAGGTGTTGTCAAAGCTATGAATGATAAAACCGCTATAAAAAATACTGTTTTCATATTTCGAACCATTTATTATAATTGTTTGTAATTCAATTATTATTTGAAGATGACATATGTTTTTTCTCTGTCCATATGCTTCTTAAATCAGGATAAATGAGATATCCGAAAAAAATTGCAGATATAGCCAGGACTATTTTCCCTGCGACACAGAAAGGGCCACAATAAAACTCTTCACCGAGACCAAAAAGACAGGTGGAACAACCTAAAATCGTCATTAGCACGTAATCAACAAAAAGTATTACAGGCAGGATAAAAAATACTTTGAAAAATAATGATGCTTTCATAGCAATATATTTTAACAAAGGTAATGAACCTACGTTCATTATGCAAATAATGAAACATATATTTTAATGGATCAGATCAAAAAAAGGTGGCATTTTACTGGCCACCTTTTTACTTTCTTTCAGGTTTGGTTTATTTCTTTATTATCGTTTTCAATACTTTCTCTTTATCAAGCTTTTTGGTACAGAAGAACCAATCGTAACAATGCATTTCATCTTTCTTTTCCATACGTTCTTTTGCTACCCCACAAGAACCAGCAGTCGGTACAATAACATCGTCACCAGGTCGCCAGTCAGCGGGAAGTGCAACCGAGAATGCATCAGCAGTCTGCAAACCGATAATGACTCTGTAAAGCTCATCAAAATTACGCCCGAGACTGAGAGGATAGTAAATAATGGTACGAATGATTCCCTTTGGATCAATGAAGAATACTGCTCTAACTGCTTTTGTTGAGCTTTCCCCGGGCTGAAGCATTCCATAAGTTTTGGCTACCTCCATTGTTATATCCTCAATTAGGGGGAATGTAACCTCAACATTCTTCATCCCTTTGTATTCTATTTTTTCCTTGATGGTACGCAACCAGGCAATATGGCTGTAGAGACCGTCTACCGACAGGCCTACAAGTTTGCAGTTTGCTTCATTAAACTGTTTTTCCATGTTTGCAAATATCATGAACTCCGAGGTGCAAACTGGCGTAAAATCAGCAGGATGGCTAAACAGAATTACCCAGCTTCCTTTGTAATCTCCAGGGAAATTGATCTCCCCTTGTGTTGTGACAGCTTTAAAATCAGGTGCTTTTTCGCCAATTCTTGGCATCGAATAAACTTTTTCTTCCATAGTTAATTCCTTGTTTTGGTTATAATATATTTAATTGAATAATTTCAAAATTATTGGATACTCATTACCATCAAAACACGACTAAGGGTTGTTTTAATTCTCTACTTAAAAGGATTCCTAAAATCCATATAAAAGTAATAATTATGTTTGATTTATGAACGCATGTTCATAATATTCCTTAGATTTACTTCGTTAATAATAAGCTGTCGGTGTGAGTAAAATTTTGTCAATCAAAAATATATTGATGTGTTTGCTGATGTGGGACTTTAATTAAGCCTGGAAAAATGAAACAAATTTTCTTAATTTTATTATCCGGATATTTAATTATCCCATTAAAAGGACAGGAAACCATGAAACAGCAGATAGTTTACACACCTGTTGGTGTTTTTCATACAGGATATACACAGGAAACCGGTGCTCCCCGCCAGGGAATCCTTGAGCCTGAGATAAAGGGATCTATAGAAATATTTCCTGAATATCGCAATGCACTTAAGTCACTGGAAATGTATGAATATATCATTGTGATCTATCATCTCGACAAGGCCGGTAAATGGAACGATATTGTCAAACCACCGGAATCTGATCCTGAAATATCTTTCGGACTTTTTGCCACACGAAGCCCGAACAGACCTAATCCTGTGGGGATAGCAACAATTAAGCTCGAGAAGATCGAAAATGGAATACTTCATGTTTCAGGGATTGATACTTTTGACGGAACTCCTGTTCTCGATATTAAGCCTTATCTGCCATCGATAGATGGTATTAAAAGTATCAAAAACGAGTCAATTGAAAAAAAACTGGGACTTCAATGAACATTTGTTCATATCAAACAGCATAACGTAAAGGCTGATATAAAACTATATGAGAATTTCAGTATTAACAGAAAATCATGCAGGTTCTATTACTCTGGCAGAACATGGTTTATCATATCTGATTGAATCTGATAGTAAAAGAATTCTTTTTGACACGGGGCAGAGTGATATCTTTTTGAGAAATGCCGGGGTTATGAATATCAGTATGAGAAATATTGATATAGTTATTCTGAGTCATGGGCATTTCGACCACGGGAATGGATTGGAATATTTGGAGGGAGGACGTTTAATCTGTCATCCAGGCTGCTTTGAAAGACGTTTCCGGGGAAAAGACAGATCGTACATGGGATTGAGAGATACTAAAGATGTACTGTCCCGGAAATTCGAGCTCATTACATCATCTGAACCGTATGAAATTTCAAAGAAGATATTCTTTCTGGGGGAAATCCCGCGGCTAACAGATTTTGAATCAAATACAACTTCTTTTGTTTTTGAAAATGGTACACCTGACTATGTTTCAGATGATAGTGCAGTTGCCTTTATGTTACCTGAAGGTTTGTTTGTAGTAACCGGTTGCGGCCATTCAGGAATAGTAAATACACTTGAGTATTCAAAGAGAGTAACGGGAGTAAACAATCTATTTGGTATAATGGGAGGTTTTCACCTGAAAGAAACAGATCTTCAGCTAAAAGAGACTATTAAATATCTTAAAACGAACAGAATCAACCATGTATATCCTTCTCACTGCACTGAACTTCCAGCATTATCATCTTTCTATGATAATTTCAAAATCAGGAAGGTAAAGACCGGTGACATATTAGATTTCTGACAGAGTCTACGGTATCTGGTTTCTGATCTCTGCCGATGAAAATCATTTTCCGCGTCTGCAGTATAGCAATCTTATTTATTTGACTTCGATCCTTGAAATTATCATTTCTGTAACCTGTTCAAATGCATTAACAACAGTTTTGTTATTCTGGCTGAATACACTCAGTCCCTTTTCAGCAGCTGTACCTACTTCCAATACAAGTGGTATTTGTCCGAGCAAAACTGTATCAAACTCTTTCGCGAGTTTAAGTCCTCCTCCCTTGCCAAAAATGTAGTAAGTCTCATCAGGGTGTTTTTCCGGTGTAAACCATGACATATTTTCTATAATGCCAAGTATAGGGACATTAAGATCAGGGTTTTTGAACATTGATGTTGCCTTTCTTGCATCGTTCAGGGATATTTCCTGTGGTGTGGTCACTATTATTGCGCCCGCCAGTTTAAGTTTCTGAACAGTTGTAAGCTGAATATCGCTTGTCCCGGGAGGAAAATCAATGATCATATAGTCAATTTCTCCCCACTGTGTATCTTCAAAAAGCTGGGTCACAGCTTTGCCTGCCATTGGCCCCCTCCAGATCAGTGACTGACTTCGGTCAATAAAAAATCCGATTGAAATGATTTTTACGCCGTATTTGATAACCGGGAAGATCATCTCTTTATCACCAAGGGCAGTTACATCAGGTTTTACATCCTCAATTCCGAACATTTTTGGTATTGACGGACCAAAAATATCCGCATCAACCAGTGCCGTACTTAATCCGTTTCTTGCTAATGCAATCGCCAGGTTGGCGGCAACAGTTGATTTTCCCACTCCACCCTTACCCGAAGCCACTACAATAATATTCTTTACGCCTTCCATAGGAAGTTTCTCAAATAGATCACTCATAATTATTTATCATTTATTGTTTCGTTCCAAATTCTTTTTAATTCCATGCTTATGACATTTGTTTTATCAAATTCTATTATTGTTTTACCCTGAACCATTGCTTCCACCATTTTTTTATCAAAGGGTATTAATCCTGCTACTTTTATTCCGTTTTGATTGCACCATTCATGGATCTGATCAGTCATTTCAGCATTAAGATCCCATTTATTTATAATTACGGAGGGTTTTCGATCCGATTTCAGGACTATTTCCGCTGCCCTCTTCAGGTCGTGTAATCCTGAAATAGTCGGTTCGGTCACAATTATTACTTTGTCGACACCGGTTATTGTTGAGATAACTGGACATCCTATACCTGGAGGACCATCCAGTATTACAGTACCGAGATCAAACTTCTCAGAAACCTGTTTTGTCTTTTCTCTAACCATATTTACCAGTTTGCCGCTGTTCTCCTCACCAGGAGCAAGGCGACCATACACCAGCCTTCCATTTTTGAAAGAACCAGAGTATAATCTGCTTTTATCATTAGGAACCATTTTAATGGCATTTTCAGGGCATATCCTTGAGCAGAGAAAACAGCCGTCACATGATATCTCATCTATAATCACCCTGTTGTTCTGAGATGAGATTGCATCAAACCTGCAATAGTTTAAACAAAGACCGCATCCGGAACATTTTTCATAATTTATTACAGCTTTGTAACCTGATATGAACGATTCTTCTTCTTCATCCGAAGGCTTAAAAAGCAGGTATAGATTTGCAGCATCCACATCACAGTCGGCAATTACGACTTCCCCATTTAATGTGGCAAATGCAGCGCTTATGCTCGATTTACCAGTTCCTCCTTTACCGCTGATAACTGCTATCTGCTTCATTTCATCAAAACTTCGTCGTTTAATTCCTGCTTTATCCAATTACAAATGTTATAAAACTGAATCTCATAGTTCTTGTCAGAATCAGCAATAAGCCTTCCCTCAGAATAAATGTGGGCTATTTCCTGACTAAAAGGGACCTCTGCTAATATTGCTATATTATTATTTTTCAGCCATTTATAAATATCTTTATTGCCAAGGCCTGCACGATTAATAATGACTCCGAATGGTTTATCAATTTTTTTTAAGGTGTCAATGCTTTGTTTCAGATCACTTAAGCCAAATGGAGTAGGCTCAGTCACAAGAATTACATAGTCGGAAGCTGATACCGTTTGAATAAAAGGACATGCTGTTCCGGGGGGAGAATCAAGAATTGCAATTTCGGCCTTGTCGTTGATTTGTTTTATAGCAGCTTTTAAAACGGGAACTGGTGACATTACACCGACATTCATTCTTGCTTCGATGAGTACAGGCTTGTCATTGACTGAATAAAATTTAACAATACCCAATGAAACCGGTTTTTCTGTAATAGCGTCATATCTGCATGCAACACTGCATGCTCCACACCCATGACAAAGATCTTCTATTACATTTATTATTTTCATGGGAGGCAGGATGAATATCGCATTGAAATTGCAGTATTCGTGGCATTTCCCGCAAAAGGTACAGGAATCAGCGTTTATGACCGGTACCAGTTTTGTTACTTCAAATGAACCGGTCTGTCTGGTTTTAAAAAAGGCGGCAGCATTTGGCGCTTCTGCATCGCAGTCAACCAGAATTGCATCTACATTATTCTGCATGAGAGAATGAAAAATATTTGTTGCAACAAATGTTTTACCGGTTCCCCCTTTACCACTGGCTATGGCAATTTTAATCATAATTAAAGCGGGTTAATTCATCAGTAAGGGTGGGTTTAACAGATTCTGAAAGAAATTCACTGTGCCATGTATCCAGGTTTTTATGTGTGAGATAGTATTTCTGGGGAATGGGATGTGTTCCGTAAATTACTTTCATTCCATATTTCTCTTCTATGAAGTTCTTAAAATGCTCCATATAAGGACAGGGCGGATAACCCACAAGGAATCCGGTTGCAAAATGGATATGAGTTATTCCGTTCTTTTTCATTTCTTCAGGAGCATATTCTATATTGCCTCCAGGACAGCCTCCACATGTTGTGAATCCTGCTATTTCTATCTCACAATTTCTGTAAATGGAGAATGCGCCTTCCCTGTTAGCAGCTGATCTGAAGCATTTTCCGCCAGAACAAGTGTTGTATCTGTCACAGATAAAAATTCCTATTTTGATTTTCTCCATAATTCAATTATTTACCAGTTAGCTCTTTCAGTGTATCTGATATTCTCTTTGGTGGAAAACAGGCCTTGCCTGTGCTCTTTCTGACAGAAGCATTTATTACAGGTAAAATAACATCCTCTTCTTCTATCTCATTGTAGGGTATTCCAATGCTCCTGAAAAGCTCCCAGCGGGCTGTTTCATAATATTTAAAATAGTTTGAGTGATGCATAAAACCAATCTTGTCAGTATCAGAATAAGATACCCTAAAAGCTGTTTCATTGGTAATCATCATCTGTTCCTCATTTTGCCTGCAATTATTTCAGCAGCCTTTATCAAAGGATAGCCTGCAGGTGAAGCTGTCAGACAGGGATGAGTTCCAATCTGAGAAGTAAGTAATGAATTGACTGTCATTCTGTTCTGGATTGCGAGTCCAATTACATTGGTAAGTTCTCCGGCGCTTAATCCTCCAATTACTTCACCTCCGATTATTACACCTGACTGACGGGCTGCTATGAGTTTGACAAGTTGCTTATGTGCATCTGGAAGGTTTCCGGGATGACGGTCGATACCTTCAAATGTTCCTGTAATGGAATCAATGCCTTCTGCCTTTGCCCTGGCTTCCGTTACGCCAGCTGTACCGAAACCGGTGTTCCCAATCGCCGTGGAATAAATAGCAATGGTACCGCTGAAGGTCTTGACAACATTGAGATTAAAAAGATTCATTCCGGCTATTCTTGCTTCAGCACATGCAGTGGAAGCAAGCATTGTTGAGACTCTGGCACGGGTAACAAAATCACGTTTCTGGGCACAATCACCGACAGCAAAAATATCTTTTATATGTGTTCGCATGTATTCGTCTACAGCAATGAAACCGCTTTCATCGACATAAATCTCAGACTTTCTGGCGAGCTCCACATTAGGTTTATAACCAACAGAAAGAATTATTGCGTCAGACTCAATAACATCTCCATTTTCAAGTTTAACTGATTCTACTTTCGTTTTCCCAAGTACTTCTTTAATTCCATTTCCGGTTACTATGTTTACCCCCCTGATTGCTAGGATTTCTTTTATTTTCTTTGACAGTTCAACATCGAAAGCAAGCATTAAGATATCAGGCAGCTTTTCTACAAGGGTAACTTCGTGCTCCTGTTTTATAAGTTCATCAGAAAATTCCACTCCGATGAAGCCTGCTCCAACAACAATTATCTTCTTGCATGAAGCAAGTTTATTCTTCATTTCATCAAGATAGATCCTGTCTTTGGGAATGACGAACACATTTTCTTTATCTCCACCTGCCAGCCATTTGGGTTTGACGGGCATTGATCCGGTTGCCAGCACAAGCTTATCATACTGAATTGTTTCTCCGCTGGCAAGATCAACAGTTTTTATTTCCTTGTTTATTTTAACAACTTCATCAACAATCGATTCTATGCCAGCTTTCTCCAGCATTGCATCTACCGGCATTAAATTCTGATCACTGCAGCTGAGTGTTCCGAAAATATACGGGATCCCGCATGGGACCATCATTTCTTTTTGTTTCTTAACTAAAATAAAATTCTTCTTTGGCCATGAAGATTTTCCTGTAAGTGCAGCAACCATACCTGCAGCACTTCCTCCGATTACTAAAACATCAGTCGTTTTCATATTTATACTTTAATTGTTATGTTCATTATTATGTTTTTACATTGTAAGATGTGATATGTCATTGAAAATTGCAGTCGATTTAAACGCATTTCAATACCTGTGGATGTTCCGGAGTTCCGATATATTCACCATTAAATCCTTTGTATTTTTGATGCGGGTCATATTGTATTCCAAGCTTTTCAAGCAATGGCTCAACTGAAACCTGGTGAGTTTGCAATCCTATATCCCATGGATTATATCCCAAAAGAAGCCCGGTGATCTCTTCATAAGTTAAAACAGGGATGCCATAACCGTTTTCATCATAAGTTATGCCTTCCTGTTCAGCAATCACATATTGCCATCGATCGAGAAAAAAGGTACAACCAGGACAGTTTGCGATAATCAGATCAGGTTTGAAAGGGAGCATCGAGTCAAATTTCTTTTTGGAATTTGATACAGAATAACCCCTGTTTGATTTTAGCAGATATTGTCTGAATCCAAAACCACAGCAATGTCTTCTTTCGGGATAATCAACCTGCTGGCCTCCCCATTCATCAATCAGTCCTGCCAACACGTATGGATACTCAGCTCCGCCTATCCCATGTGATGGAAAGATCTTTGCATAATGACATCCAATGTGATCAACAACCTTTAGAGGTTTCCCTGTGTTTGCATTTACAAGTCTGTATTTAAATGTTGCGGCAATCTCTTTCCGGAATTTATAGATTACGTCACTTGCATGAACAAGATTTTTTGGAATCGAGAATGTCATCCCAGTTGCCAGCTTAAGAGCCTCCCGCGTGTTCTGTTCTGTTTCTGGAAAATGTTTCCAGGTCTCAAGTATTTCCACATAAATGCCAAATGATGTAACACAGGAGACAACAAAATTTTCATATCCGGCTTCGTTCATCAGGGCAAACTGGCGAGCGACCACCGTCATTATTGTCTCCATCGGTATTAATCCTGAATGATATGCTATCCCTGTGCAGGTGGTTTGCTTTATATCGTCAAAAATATCTTTACCCAGAACATCTCTCAAAATAGTTAAATACAGATTTTCTGCAGCAGGGAATATATTTTGCCTGATACAGCTGCGGGCAAAATAGTAATGATCATCTGCTATTTCTTTCTGGTATGCAGCCCAAATTTCATTTTTCCGGGATATCACAGGATATGTTTTTAGTTTTATTTATTATACAGATACCTGAAGTACTCATCTTTACCTTCTTTAAAATCCTTATCAAGTTCTTTTGCCTTTACAGAGGAATATTGTTCTATTTTTTCGAACCTTTTCGTGCCTCCTGTTACATCAAATATCTTTTTCAGGTCATCAAGAGATTTTTTCGATGTTCTGCGAAGAGTACCTGCCTGGTCTTTGTTATAACTTGTATTAAGCCGCTGCAGGAGTGATTGGCTGTTTTCCCTTATCCAATTCCATACCGGACCCTGTTCAGGATACATTTCAAGGTCAACTTCATCAATATAGATACAATAGCCATATTTCAGAATATGATCACCCACAGTTCGCTTAACAGCTAATTGTTTTCTGCCCTGTTCGCTTTCAATAAAAAAGCCGGTTTCAATTGATAAGCCTCTTAATGCCTGAATCACATAGCAGGGAGTATTTCCACGCGGGCATCTGGTTTTGCAGGAAAGACATTCGCCGCATCTCCATATCTCGTCACCTTTTAATAATTTTTCAAGGGCAGTTTCATCTTTCTCCTGTACAGTGTTGAGTATTCTTCGGGGATCGTAATCGCTTACTTCAGCTGCCGGGCATATTGCGGTGCAAACACCACAATTGAAGCAGGCTTTCAGACCTTCTCTGTAACGGATATCCTTCTCCAATTCTTCATAAAGTGTAGGCATATATATGCTTCTTTTGAATCTTCAATAATCTTTTGATCTTATAAAACTGTTAATCAGAAATTTCTTTATTAACATGCTGAATTTATCAATGAAAAGAACTCTGTCAGGATGATCAAGTTCATTTACTTCTGCTGCATGTCTCCTGAGAAACTATAAGATTATGGGCACTATCATTTGTCAAACCGCCCAGTGATAATCACGTATGAAAAACTTATTTCCTTCATAAATGATTGATTTAATCAGGTGCTGATTGATCAGAGAGTCGACAACAGAATATGCT
This sequence comes from Bacteroidota bacterium, assembly GCA_022703405.1. Taxonomy (GTDB): domain Bacteria; phylum Bacteroidota; class Bacteroidia; order Bacteroidales; family VadinHA17; genus LD21. Next base: position 27,184 of record JAKLDT010000010.1, read on the forward strand.
GCGCCATCATTCTGAAGTAAAATATACAGAGCGTCCTCTCTTAATGGATGAACTGCAGTAATATTCAGAATATCCTCATAAATGTTGCCCGTATAACCTGTATCTGTACCTTCAAAACCTGTCAGAAATTCTGTTTTTATATGCATCTTATTGAAAGCTTGCCAGGCCAGATTCAACATTGCAGCATCAGGTAGTTTTACAAATTTCTCTACAGGAGGACGAATTGGAACAGCCAGATATGCTATCTCCGGATTAATGCTTTTTACTATTTCGGCCAGCGATGAAATATTTTCAGCTGAATCATTTATGCCATTAACAATCATAGTCTCGGTGCATAATCTCCCCTGGTAGCCATCCCTGAAAAGCTTAATATTGCTTAGAATATTTTCAAAGTCCAGATCCGCAACCGGCCTGTTAATTAAGTGCCATGTTATAATATCGCCTGCATCAATTTTAAAAGATACCCAATCTGCAAGTTGAAGGTCTTCCTTAACAGAATCAAAGCATAATAAAGATGCATTGGAAATGACAGCTACAGGTATGCCTGTTTCTTTTAATAATTTGATTGCTTCCCCGAGATTTTCATCAAGTGTGGGTTCTCCGTTTGAAACAAAAGTCAGATAATCAGGATAATTATTCTTATTTAACTTTTTCAGGTGTTTTAAAACCCTTTCATAAATGAATTCAGGTTTATAAAAATATTCTCTCTTGCAGTTTTTCTTTATTGTCTTTCCAACCTGGCAGTAGTTACAACTGTAGGAACAAGTCTTAGGCGGGATTATATTGTTAATTCCAAGGCTTTTCCCTAATCTCCTTGATTGTACCGGACCGAATGTTATCATTTCGAATTGTTAGACTTTTTTTAAATTGTGACCTCCTATAATCAGTGGTCACAATAATTTGCTCCTGCAACCAGCGTATCATCCAGAAGATCATTTACAAGATCCCTGGGCAATTTTATCGGTGCTCCTGCAAAAACATTAATATTTTGCTGATTGAATAAGTTAATTGCTCTCTGACCCATACCGCCGGCAATAACATCGGTTACCCCTTTCTCTGCCAGCCAGGCTGGAAGTAATCCAGGTTCATGGGGTGGTGGTGTGACAAATGTTTCGTCTGTAATTGAATTGTCCTCAGTATTTATAATTGCAAACTGCTGGCAATGGCCAAAATGAGAGCATAATGTTCCGTTCTCAAGCGGAACAGCAATTCTTTTTTTCATAGTTTTATTATTAGAAATATATACAGTTTAAGAAGAATAAATGTCAATTTCTGAATCTCAGAATCCACCCCTGAAACGATTTTGTCGTCCCATTCCCCTGCCTCTTCCAATCCCTCTTAAACCATAATCTTCTCTATTGAAATATCCATAAGGCTTCATGTTTTGAGCCTCAGTGTTCGTGTTAGCAGAGTTTCCGGCATTTCTGCCATAATTTGTGCATCTTCCCATTCTTCGTCCCGTCATCGGTCCGTTCCCTTCAGGGCCTGTCTGATTTAAGTTTGGCATAATAACCTCCGTTTTAATTGTTTAGCATATTGATTACTTCAGTAATTGTTTTTTCAGGCTGTTTTAATACTATCATCTGGATTTTTAAGCTATCAAGCAATGTTTTAATCTTTATTCCGAATTCTCCTGAAATGATTTTTTTTACATTTCTTGAAGCGACGAGCTGAACAGATGCTGGACCGGCGCCTTCCTGTGCCTCCTTGTTAGGATTGGGAAGGAATTCTATTCCCCTGGTCTCAGTGTCATAAATGGCAAAGTAGGAGCAACGGCCAAAACGCTGATCAAGCTTGCTCTCAAGACTGTTGCTGACACATGTAATAGCAATTTTCATTTTTCAGTAATTATGGGTTTAAAAATTCTCTGTTTCTTTCCTGACCATTTTGCTTCCACATTCAGGACAAATTTCTTCCCTGCATGGCTGGCCGAGTTGGTGAGGAGATTCATGACCACACGAGGTGCATAAACAAACCTCAGAGCAACGCCTGTTTGTATCTTCTATTCTGTTCTTGTAAGGTTCAAAATTCTTGAAATCTGTTCCACTGCAGAGAGGACAGGCTTTTATCTCCTCCTGTTTTTCAGGATTGTTGAAATTGCAGCCACAGGTATTGCAGGTATACCAATCGCTGTCAAAATAAATCTTGCCTCCTTCAATAATTATCTGTTTTCCCAGAACAAGTGCTTCTGCAATTTTTTGCCTTGCCCTGGAATAAATCCTGGTTAGTGTAGGCCGTGAAACATTCATAATTAGTGAAGCCTGAATGTGATTAAGCATTTCAAAATCACACAACCTTATTGCTTCATATTCTTCAAGGTTTAGAAAAATGCTTTGCACAGGTTCTGATCCTGCTTTTTTCCCATAAGGTTTTAATCCTGAAATCACAGGAGGATTACTTATTTTCCTTAATTTGAATGGTCTTGGCGACATAAATTATGAGCAATGGTTCACTACAAAGATAATGAACTTATGATCATAATGCAAATTAATCTACTTTTTTTTAAAAAATTTTTTATGGTAAAAAGGAGACTCATGAGGAGTAGCAAATATTTTTAGTTGCCAGGGTGTATATTTGAAAAAAATATCTGCTTAAATTATGGCAAATGATTATTTCAGTTTCAAGCAGTTTACAATATGGCAGGACAGGTCGGCTTTCAAAGTGGGAACTGATGGTGTCCTCCTTGGAGCCTGCGCAGATGTTTCAGCTGCAAAGAGAATACTTGACATAGGCTCAGGGACAGGTCTGATAGCTCTTATGCTGGCTCAGAGAAGCCAGGCTGAGATTGTGGCCATTGAGCCTGATCATGATTCATACCTTCAGTGCTGTGAAAATATTAACAATAGCCCGTGGAAGAACAGGATAACTGTATATGAATCAGCTCTTCATGATTTTAGAAGTGTAGAAAAGTATGACCTTGTAGTTACAAATCCTCCTTATTTTTCAGGATCACTTGTCAATCCCGATTACAGGAAGTCAGTAACACGCCATGATATCAGTCTCAGTTCAACGGATATTCTCAAAAGTCTTGATTCACTGTTGAATGAAGAAGGTTATTTGCAGCTTATTCTGCCGTATGCTGAAGGGAATATCTTTCTTGCTGAAGCTGTTGAATATGGTTTTTATTGCCATGATTTATTGAAAGTAAAGCCTATGCCAACTTCTGAAGTCCGGAGGCTTGTTATGCGCTTTGGCCGGAAAAGGGTCAGGACTTCTGAAAAGTTCCTTACAATAGAGTTTGGCAGAAGGCACGAGTTTACCGATGAGTACATGAAGCTTACAGGAGATTTCTACCTTAAGTTTTGAACTGTTTAAGGTAGGTTCTGGGAGAGGTGCCAAAATACTCACTGAACGACTTTGTGAAATGTGCAGGATTTGAAATACCGACACTGTTTGCCACTTCAGTAATATTGCCGGCCCTGGCTCTTAAAAGACTTGCAGCCTTCTCAAGCCTTATATTCCTGATAAGGATATGTGGAGAAAGACCTGTCAGCGCTTTTATTTTTCTTGTCAGATGCATACGGCTTATTCCAAGTAAATTATGCAGGTAATTGACGTCAAAGTCAAAGTTTCTGAGGTTGTCGTTTATAATAGTGAAAACCTTTTCCATAAAAAGGTCATCGACTGATCTTGATTTAGTGTCCTTTAAGACTGTATTGCCCGGACTAAGGTATTTCAGCCTGAGTTTCTCCCTTATTTCAAGGAGATTTGTGATCCTGGCCTCCAGTTCATCCATGCTGAATGGTTTGATTATGTAATCATCTGCTCCTGATCTCAGACCGGTAAGTTTATCCTCGGGAGTGGCTTTTGCAGTCAGCAGTATTATCGGGATGTGGCTCGTAAGTTCTTCATTTTTAAGTTTTATGCACAGGTCTAGTCCATTTAGGTCAGGCATTATAATGTCGGAAATTATCAGATCAGGCAGCATTGACATGGCAAAGCTTACCCCTGTTCTGCCGTTGCCTGCCTCAATTATATGGAACCTGCCAGACAGATTGTCTGCAATGTAGGTCCTGAGTTCCTGATTATCTTCTATAACCAGTATGGTTCCCTTGTATGATCTGTCAGAACGGTAATTTTTTTCTGATTCAATTTCATCCTGGTAATCTTTTAAAATATCGTTTTTATAGATACCTGGTTTTGCAATAATATATTCCGATTTTTCAAGATGCTCTGCTCCAAGAGGTAATATAACTGTAAATGAGCTCCCTTCACCTTCCCTGCTCCTTACATCTATATTTCCATGAAGGAGAGTTATGAATTCCTTAACAACCGAAAGTCCAATGCCTGATCCATGTTCATTGTTTTCGAAATGCCCTTCAATCCTGTAAAATCTGTTGAATATCTCACCGATATGCTTTTCATCGATTCCGGTTCCGGTATCTGATACAATGATTTTCAGGACATACTGATTATCATCTGCTTTGCTCTTATCAATGCTTGTTATACATTTAACTGTGCCATTTTCAGGAGTATACCTGAAAGCATTTGTAAGCAGGTTTGTTATTATCCGGTTTGTCTTATCCCTGTCATACAATGTAATCACAACTGATTCCGGTACTTCAGCAATATAGTTTATTTTTCTGCTTTCAGCCAGAGAAAGAAATTCATAAACAAGCATTCTGAGGTTCCTGACAATATCTTCCTCAATAAGAGTGATCTTCATTTTCCCGGAATCAAGTCTCGAGATATCGAGCAGTTCATTCACAAGGTGCAGGAGTCTGTTGGCGTTTCTTCTGACGGAAACAAGCGATGAATGTACCCTTGAACCCTGCTCAAATGATTTCAGCAGAAGGTCCAGTGGTCCCAGAATAAGTGTCAGAGGAGTCCTGATTTCATGAGATATGTCCGTGAAGAAATCAGTCTTTATCCTGTCAATTTCAGAAAGTTTCCTGTTTTTTACTTCAAGCTCTTCTGTACGCAGCCTGACTTCATTCTCAAGTAAGGTCTTTCCTTTATATAAATTTCTGGTGCGGAGACGAATATAGAAAATGACTAAAGTGAAAAACAGAAGTATATATGCTGAAACAGCAAGTGAAGATTTATACCAAGGGGGACTGATCGTAATAAAAAAGTTTGTTCCATCAGGATTCCATACGCCATCATTGTTTGATCCCGTAGCCCAGAATTTATACTTCCCCGGAGCCATATTCCTGTATTCCGCAACCGGATTGCCATCAGAAAATGAAGTATTCCTGTCCACTCCTTCCATTATAAAACGGTATCTGTTCATGGAAGGAGTGACATAGTTAAGGGCAGCAAATTCAATTTTTATATTATTCTCCCTGTAATTCAAAACAGCTTCATCAGGGATAGCTGTTCTCCATCTGTTGATCCTTAAAGTGTAATCTTCGTTGTTGACAAATATTCCGGTAATATTTACAGGTGGTATATTCTTATTGTAAGCACGTTCAGGAGGGAACAATAAGATCCTGGTTCCTATCATAAACAATATTCTTCCGGAAGTTGTCACAAACGATCGCGGAGCATTACCATTCATGCGTAAGGGATAGTTGTATCTGACCTTGCTGAGAGTATCGAAAACTGTTATTATATTGTTGTCAACAAGCCATATTCTTCCGGCATTGTCAAACCGCATATCGGTAAATGAGAGGTCTGGCATAAGTTCCTTAGGGTAAGGACAAACAAAGGTTTTTCTGTCAAAATCATAATAGTGAGGACTTCCAACCGAGCAGAGTATCCATAATCTCTCCTTTTTATCATTTATTATCCTGTAGTAAGTGTTGCCAAAGATCCGGCCGGAGCCTTCATAACCGGTCATGTCTTCAATTTTTCGTGTGAGCTGATTGATCCTGTAAAGTGCAACATAGGAAGATATCCAGATATTATTTTCCCTGTCAATGTTAAAATCCATTATTAACTGGAATTTATCTCTTGCACTTATCTGATCACTCGTAAATTCCAGTCTGACAGAATCTTCTGCTTTTCCGAGCTTATAAATCCTGGCATCATTTGTGGCAAACCACAGGTTTCCCTGTTTATCTTCCCTTATTATTCTTGCTGCACCATGGAACAGATCATACGGACCTCCCGGCAATTCATATCTTTTAGTCAGCCTCCCGTCAGGCAGGTGTTTGTTTATCAGTCCTCCGGAATAACAGATCCATATATTATTCTGACTGTCCCTGAACAGGCCTGCAGGATAATTTTCCCCGGCTTTATAAACAGTTTTTTCAGCTGCAAGTACATCAGTTTTAAGCGGATCCCTGAGTTTGTAGATGCCTTGCCAGGAGGAAATCAGAATATCTCCCTGATCATCTTCAGCAAGATAGTTCATAAAGGAAAAGTCTAATCCCCCGTTATGCTGAAAGAAACCCGATCTGTATGGTAATCCGTTTGTAACAAGTATATATATGTCATTGGCCACGCACCCGAACCAGAGATTGCCTGTGGTATCAATAAGAACATCAAAGACAATATATCTCGGCACCTGATAAAGTGAAACATTTTCAGTTATTGTGTTTAATTTGAATAAGATACCATTAGAATAATTGAACAGCCATATCTCATCGCCGAATCCTTTGATAATTTTATTTATCCTTATAAAACTGTTCCATTTTGCATCAGGACTAAGCCTGTCAGAAATGATGTAATCAGAAAGTTCATTAGTATTTGCTCTGAGCTTGCAAAGCTTTATTCCTTCGGTAAACCAGATTTCATTGTCATGCAGGACAAGCATTGAAGTTATGGGTTCGGGAGAAAGGTCAGCAGGGTTCCTGAACGTTTTCCTTATTGTTTCATAAGATCCTTTTTCCGGATCTGTTATTCTGAGTAGTCCACAGCTTTCCGTTCCGATCCAGAGGTTTCCCTCTGAATCTGTTTTTATGCAGTTGATCTTTGGATTTAGGTTTCCCTTGATTTCAAAATCAGAGGGGAAAACTTTATCCCACTGCTGATTTTTCTTCCGGTACCTGAAGAGTCCTTTGTCTGTTGCAAACCAGATAAAGCCTTTAGAGTCCTCCGCAAATTTATCCTTTTCATCAACTATTAATGCTTCAAGTGAGCGGAGCTGGAGTGAATCGACATGGAAACGTGAAAAGCTGTTATCCGTTGTATCAAGACGGAATACATCCCTGTCAGTCATTATCCATATCTTTCCCTCACTATCCTCCCTTATCAGCCTGACAGAATTATCCCGACTCTTAAGATCAGCAGTGTCCGGGATAAAGTGATCAATTGTCCGCTTGTCGTTGTTTATTCTGCTTAATCCACCGTGAGTTCCCACCCATATCTGACCTTTCCGGTCTTCATAGATAATGTTGGCAAGGTAGCCATAGAGGCATGTGTCATTATTGCCAAAGGAGAATTTCAAAAATCGTGAGCCGTCATATCTGTAAAGACCTGCGTCGGCACTGCACCAGATAAAACCCCTGCTGTCCTGTAAAAGACAGTAAACTGTGATTCCGGCTTTCCCGTTTTCTATTTCGAGATTATCAAAACGGGCATCTGCCGGTCTATACTGAGGGAACAGTTCCTTCTGACCGGAGGCGGCAGTAAAAATTCCTGAAAAGAACAACAATACTGCCATGCCGGCAAGGTGTGTTTTTCTCACCTTATATCTGTTATATGACAGATAATGAATTAAATGTAAAGCATAAGTTACGGTTATTTCCTGAGATGGAAGTGGTGAAGGCAAAGAAAAAACCAAAATGTTACAAAATGACAAATGCCGGTTACATTATTGGTGGAACTGCCTGCAGGAATATAATAAATTTGCTTAATAATGCAATATGCTTTTTGGCAGTTGTGGTAAATAAAAAGGAAAAAATAAGCCGTGATGGACTATACGCTCAGAACCTGTGATCAGGTCTTTCTAAATAAGATCAACGCCATAATCCGGGAGAACATAGATAACGAGATGTTTGGTGTTAAAGATCTGGCATTCCAGACTGGTTTGAGCCATTATCAGCTTTGCAAAAGAATAAATTCGCTGACTGGAAAAACTACAGTACAGTTTATCAGGATTCAACGCCTTGAAAATGCTATGACAATGCTTAAGGATGGAAACCTGACTGTTGCAGAGATAGCCTTTAAGAATGGATTTGGCAGTGCAGCCTATTTTACGTATGTATTCAGTGGCTATTATAAAACTTCGCCAGTAAGCATAAAAAGAGGAGATGGCTACAGGGCAATCCAGGGTAAAAACAAAAGCAGCTATTTTTCTCTTCTGAAAAATAAACTGACATTTAAGGTTCCTGGAATGGATACCCGCTGGGGATTATTTACATTTCTGGTCCTGTTAATTGCCTGTTATCTTGTTCTGAAAAATTAGCCTCCGAATGAAGATAGGGCAGATAGTATCGCTCCGAATATAAAATCAATGATCACTGGTTAATCATCTCACTTTCCGGAAGTCCGTAATTTTCATCCATCTTTATCCCAAGTGCCTGAAGTTCATTCAGAACAGGAGTGTAAATTGAAGATAAAACCGGTCTGTAAACCCCGCTGAGCATTATCCTGTTATCAAGAATCAGCCTGACTGCAATAGCGGCTGGCAGTGCAACAGTCCTGGCTATTGCAGTATTTGTTGCCGGTGATCCGTAATCGGTCATCGAGGATTTTATTACTTCCCTGGTACCATTGGGATAGGATGCAAGAATGATATGCTGTAGAAGAACAACATCACGTTCATCATCATGCATCATCATTTTTTTTATCATCCTGTCGGAGGTGATCTCAAAGGGTGTTGTTTCCTGGTAATGCAGCTTTTCATCATCAAAAAAGCCCAGAAAATCAAGCGATTGCATTGCAACGGATGATCCTGAAATGCCAAGTTTAACAGCAAGGTTTTTATGCAGATCCATTTTTCCGATGCCTGCCCTTTCAGCCAGGAATTGTGCATAGCTCATCCTTTCATAGTCTCCGGGTGTGTCATCGAGCATGCCTATACTTTTCATGGCATCAAGTGTTTCACACCAGCCCTTATACCTGAAAGTACCCCTGAACATTGTATTCACTCCGGGGATGTCATATATATCAATATAGCTGATTGAATCCCTGTTCGGATAGACCTCAAGTTCGCCAATCCCCGGAAAATTGTAGGAAAACCTGTCCTTGAAAAGATTTACGGCATCAATGAAGGTCTCTTTTCCGTCCTTCCTGTAAAGGGCGCTGTTGCGGCTCGCAAGTATTACACCTTTCGGACTCCAGCTGAATTTGTACTTCAGCGGATTGTCAGCACATTCAGGGGCCGGAAGAGCGCCGCACAGTGAATAGAACTTTTCAACTTTGCCGCCTTTAAAGTGCACATAATCAATTAATTTCATCGCCGTCATGTGGTCAATTCCCGGATCGAGCCCCAGTTCATTCAGAAGAAGAACGCCTGCATCCTTTGCTGCCTGGTTCAGCTGCTTCATCTCAGGCTGGACGTATGATGTTGTGACAAGAGATTTTTTATGCTTAATGCAGATTTTTGCAATTTCAGCATGGTACTTATATGGCAGCAGGCTGACAACAACGTCATGCTCCTTAATCATTTTGTCAAGCGCTTCAGGATCATCCATCGACCAGTCGACAGAAGAGCCGAGAGGATGATTGCTGATCATTGAATCAGCTCTCTGTTTCATTGGAGATGCTATCGTTATCGGGATCTCTTTTCCGAGAAGATATTCAACCAGCGGTTTTGCCACAAGCCCTGCTCCGAGTATAAGCGCTTTCTTCATATAAGAGGATGAAAATAAGGCTACAAGATACTGAATACTGCCTTCATAATAAATGACATTTGTCTTTATTATGCCAGGGCTTTTACAGAATTTTTAAGAACTTACACAGAGCCCCCAGAGAAACACAGAGAGCGCAGAGTTTTCACAGTAATCAGCATTGTTTGCAATATTATTAACAATCACTTTTATAAGTATTGCCGGGAATGTATCTTTGTTTTATGCCGGATTATTACCTTACAGTCGAAAATATTAACTGATGTCAGAGCTCCCCAGGTACGTTGAAACTCCGCTGATGAAGCAGTATTATAGCATCAAGGCCAAACACCCTGATGCCATTTTGCTGTTCAGGGTGGGCGATTTCTATGAGACCTTTGGCGAGGATGCCGTTAAAGCATCAGAGATTCTCGGTATCACTCTTACGCGCCGGGCCAATGGTTCAGCTCAGTTTGTTGAGCTGGCTGGCTTCCCATACCATGCACTCGATAATTACCTGCCGCGTCTTGTGAGGGCAGGGCAGAGGGTTGCCATCTGTGAACAGCTTGAAGATCCGAAGCTTACAAAGAAAATCGTAAAAAGAGGAATAATCGAACTTGTAACTCCCGGCGTTTCTTTAAACGAGAATGTACTGAACCATAAGGAAAACAACTTTCTGGCTGCAGTTCATATCGACCGGAAGGTTGCTGGTGTGGCGTTTCTGGATATTTCAACCGGAGAGTTCCTTACTTCGGAAGGTACTGTGGAATATATAGATCAGCTTCTGAGCAACTTCCAGCCAAAGGAGGTGCTTTATGAAAAAGCTAAAAAGGAAATCTTCACTGAGAGCTTTGGTTCAAAATATTATACCTTCAGGCTCGATGACTGGATCTTCACGCGGGAGGCAGCAAATGACCGACTGCTGAAGCAGTTTGAAACAAGTTCCCTCAAGGGATTCGGTGTACATAATATGGCCTTCGGCATAATAGCCGCCGGTGCAATACTTCATTACCTCGATCTTACACAGCATGAGCAGCTTGGGCATATAACAACTCTCTCACGCATTGAGGAAAACAGATACGTATGGCTTGATAAGTTCACAATCAGGAACCTGGAACTTTTCAGCTCACCCTATGAAGGAGCAAAGACTCTTATCGACATACTCGACAGGACAATCTCGCCAATGGGCGGAAGATTGCTCAAACGCTGGATATCTTTGCCTCTGAAGGACTTGCAGCCTGTCAATGAACGCCTTGATATAGTACAATACCTGTTTGAAAACAAGGAATTTACAGAAGATCTTTCGGGCTTACTCAGACAGATAGGTGACCTGGAGCGCCTTATCTCAAAGGTGGCTGTAAGCAGGATCAATCCGCGTGAAGTGGTTCAGCTGAAAAGGGCTCTGCAGGCAGCAGAACCTCTTAAACAGCTGTGTTCCGGCAGCGGATGCAAGCCTCTGGAGGCGCTTGCTGAACAGCTGAATCCATGCAAAACAATTGCTGAAAAAATAGAAAGGGAGCTGAATCCCGATCCTCCCGTCCTGGTAAACAGGGGCCATGTTATTGCCTCAGGAGTTTCTGAGGAGCTGGATGAGCTCAGAAAGATACTCTACAGTGGAAAGGATTATCTTGAGGAACTGCAGCAGAGAGAGATAATGCGCACCGGTATCACCTCGCTGAAGGTCAGTTTCAATAATGTATTCGGTTATTATATCGAGGTAAGGAATACACATAAAGACAAGGTGCCTCCCGAGTGGATAAGAAAGCAGACTCTTGTGAGTGCCGAACGCTATATCACAGAGGAACTAAAGGAATATGAAAGCAAGATACTGGGGGCCGAGGAGAAGATAATTGCCCTTGAAACAAAGCTTTACAATGACCTTATTATGGCTCTTCTGGAGTTTATTCCTCCGGTACAGCTTAATGCCGCTATTGTAGCCCGTCTTGACTGCCTTCAGTCCTTTGCGGTTATTTCCTCTGAGAACAATTATGTGCGACCTTTACTTGATGAGGGAAGGAAGCTTGAAATAACTGATGGCCGGCACCCGGTAATTGAAAAGCAGCTGCCTGTCGGTGAATCCTATGTTCCGAATGATGTATTTCTCGATACAGAAAGCCAGCAGATCATAATTCTTACCGGTCCGAATATGTCGGGTAAGTCAGCGCTGCTCAGGCAGACAGCCCTTATAGTGCTTCTTGCTCAGACCGGCTGTTTTGTTCCGGCAAAGGAAGCACGTATCGGACTGGTTGACAAGATTTTCACCCGCGTGGGAGCTTCAGACAACATAAGTCTTGGCGAATCAACTTTCATGGTTGAGATGAATGAAACAGCAAGCATCCTGAATAACCTGTCGGACAGAAGCCTAATACTGCTTGATGAGATAGGCAGGGGTACAAGCACTTATGACGGTATCTCAATAGCCTGGGCGATTGTGGAATACCTTCATGAGAACAAACTCAGGGCAAAGACAATGTTTGCTACTCATTATCATGAGCTTAACGAGATGGAAAATTCATTTGTCAGGGTTAAGAACTTCTCTGTTTCAATAAAAGA
>JAKLDT010000100.1 GCA_022703405.1 Bacteroidota bacterium
TTTCATCATTGGTATTTTGTGCAACACCAATTTAGGTGAAAATGCTATGGCTGTAAAATTTTAATTATTAACTTTTTACAGCCTTTTTTAACATAATCATACGGATACTAGGAGCTATCGGGAGCCATCAGCTATTAGCTACCAACTATCACCTGACTATTCCTTCTTCTTTAGCGCTTCAAATAATACTACGGCAGGATGCACTGCAGTTCTGCCTGTACCATCTTTTATATGATGTCTGCAGCTTGTCCCGGGTGCTGAAATAATTGTATCAGCTCCTGAGTTTCTTACTTCGGGAAACAATACCATTTCACCAATCCTGTTCGACATTTCGTAATGTTCCTTCTCATATCCGAACGAACCTGCCATCCCGCAACAGCCTGATGGAATTTCTTTTACCTTGAAATTAACCGGTATGGCAAGCATTTCCTTTGTCGATGCTGTTGAAGCTATGGCTTTCTGCTGGCAATGTCCGTGCAACAGTATTTCTGCCGGTTGACTTGTGAAAAGGTCATGGTCAATTTTACCGTTCCGGTATTCACTGGCTATAAACTCATCAATCAGAAAGCTGTTGGCGGCAATTTTGCTCACCAAAGGTAAAAGCTCCTTTTCAGCAAGTTCAGGATATTCATCCCTGAATCCAAGTATCGCGGAAGGCTCAATGCCTATCAGCGGAACCTCTTCTGACACAATACCGCTTAATGCCCTGATATTCCTGTTTACAATTGCTGAAGCCTTTCTTACAAGCCCCTTTGAGATAAATGTCCGTGCACTGACAGAATGATCAACGGTTATTACTTTGTAATTCAGTGCAGTAAGGAGTTCTATTACAGCTATTCCTATTTCTGTGTCGTTGTAGTTGGTGAACTCATCAATGAACAGACATACTGTTTTCTGTGGATTTGCGAGAATTACTTTATCATGATTCTTTCTAATCCATCTTCTGAGAGTGATCTTATATAATAATGGTATAGACCTTTTTGAGGCGAATCCTGTTATGCTTTTGATTAATCCGGCTGTTATTTTGTTGCTGATGAAGAAATTATAAACAGCAGGCATTATTGAGCCTATTTTGTTAAAAACAGTGATATAGGCAATCAGCCTGGTTCTTAAGGGTATCCCATGCCTGTCGTACCAGTGCTGAAGGAATTCTGATTTGAGTTTAGCAATATCAACACCGGACGGACATTCCGATTTACATCCTTTACATCCCACACAGAGGTCAAGGATTTCATATATCTCCCTGTGATCCCAGGGGTCTTCTCCCTTGTTAAGGTACTCCCTTAAAACATTTGCCCTCGCCCTGGTGCTTTTATCTTCATCACCTGTTGCCATGAAAGTCGGACACATCGTTCCTCCGATCTTAATCGATTTACGGCAATCAGCTGAGCCATTGCACTTTTCAGCAGATCTTACAATACCGTCGCATGATGAAAAATCATAATAGGTTTTTATATCCCGCGTTGCTTTGCCCGGTTCATACCTGAGGCTGGAATTCATTCTTGGTGTATCAACAATTTTTCCGGGATTAAGGATATTAAACGGGTCCCATACGCTTTTGATTTCTTTTAACAGCCTGTAGTTATGTTCACCGAGAATAAGCGGAATGAATTCACCTCTTAACCTTCCGTCTCCGTGTTCTCCGCTTAGTGATCCATTATGCTTTTTAACAATCCGGGCTGTCTCAAGACCAATAGTTCTGAATAGTTCTGTATCTTCAGGATTTTTCAGATCAAGAATAGGCCGCAGATGCAATTCGCCTGTACCTATGTGGGCGTGAAAAACAGCATCCTTATTATGTTTGGCAAGCATTGTTTCAATATCTTCCATATATGCCGGAAGGTTCTCAACACCTACTGCTGTATCTTCAATAAGTGAAACAGGTTTCGCATCACCTTTCATATTGGCCAGGACTCCAAGGCCTGCTTTCCGAAGATCCCAGACTTTCGCAATATCCTTGCCTTTTACAACAGGAAAAGCATAACCGTAACCTGAATTTTTCATGTCAGAAATAATAGCTGAGGTTACCTCATCTATTTCCTGCATTGTCTCCCGGGCAAATTCAACAATCAATATGGCGCCCGGATCGCCTGTCAGGAAAAATCTGTTATTGCGCTGACTAAGGTTATCATCTGTAAGTTTAAGTATTCTGTTATCCATCATTTCAACCGCCTGTGGATTGTGCTTAAGGGCAACCAGATTAGCTCTGAATGCCTCATTCCTTTCCTTCAGGTGAATACAGACAAGCGCTTTGTTTGGTGGAGGAAGGGGTACAAGGTTAAGTTTTATTTCAGTCGTTACAGCAAGTGTTCCTTCTGATCCGGCAAGTAACTTGCTGAAATTTAGTTTTTTATCTGAATTGTTATCAAAAATATCTGAATCAAGAAGCAGATCAAGGGCATAACCTGTGTTACGTCTTTTTATTTTTGGATTAGGATATTCTTTTCTGATCTCTTCCCTGTTTTTTGGATCAGAAAACATTGAATCAATACTTCTGTATACTTTGCCTTCAAGGTTTTCAAGACCGCACTTTTGCCTGAATGTTTCCTTATCAACTTCACCGAAAATTGCTTCAGTCCCGTCACTCAGAATGGTGTGAACCTCAATTGTATGATCCCTGGTTGAACCGTAAACAAGGGAATGTGAACCGCAGGCATTGTTGCCAAGCATGCCGCCTAAATTGCACCTGTTTGAGGTTGATGTTTCAGGCCCGAAGAACAGACCATATTCTTTCATCTTAATGTTGAGTTCATCAAGAACTACACCTGGTTCAACCCTTACCCATTTTTCTTCCTTGTTGATTTCCAGTATCTTGTTCATGTGCCTGGAAATGTCAGCAATTATTCCCTTACTTACAACCTGTCCTGCCAGTGACGTACCTGCAGCCCTTAGAGTAACATTTGTTTTATTTTCACGGCAGAAGGCCAGAATCTTTTTGATATCGCTTTTTGATTTCGGCCATACAACTGCCGCAGGTTGTTCCCTGTATGCAGAAGCATCTGTTGAATAAATAGTTAATGTGGTTTCGTCATATTTAAGTTCACCTTCAAGATTCCCGGCCAGTCTGTTCAGTTTTTCACGAAAATTGTCCATCAATATTCTTTTAAATAAGCTGCTAATTTATAAAAATGATTTAAAGTCCCTGACTCTTTTTTTTAGCAACAGAATGTAATTGATAAATGTATTATTACTGATATTAATCATGTCAGTGAAAATTGTTTAATAGAACTTTTTTTTTGTACATTTATGAAAAAAATATTAAGTTATTAAATTATTGATATACAATGGAATTAATAGATCGCATCAAACAAAATGCCAAGAAACACAATCAAAGGATTGTGCTTCCGGAGGGATATGAGGAAAGAAATATCAAAGCTGCAGATATCGCAATAGGAGAAGGCCTTGCACGGATTATACTGATAGGTGATCCGGAACAGATCCATTCACATGCTGAAAAACTGGGACTCAGGAATATATCTAAAGCTACAATTGTAAATCCTTTAAAGCACGAAAAGAAGGAGCAGTACATCGACCTCATGGTTGAATTGCGTAAAAGCAAGGGACTGACAAGGGAAGAAGCATCAAAACTTATTGAGGATCCTCTTTACCTTGGCGTTCTTATGATAAAAAGCGGTGATGCTGATGGTGAGGTTTCCGGTGCCGATCATGCCACTGGTGATGTTTTAAGGCCTGCATTTCATTATGTTAAAACTGCTCCGGGTATCTCTGTGGTATCGGGCGCTTTTATTATGATACACCCGGATAAGAAATTTGGCGAGAATGGCGTAATGATATTTGCTGACAGTGCTGTTCATCCGGATCCGAATGAAAAGGAACTGGCAGAAATAGCAGTAGCCTCAGCTAACACGGCAAAGGCAATTTGTGGTTTTGAACCAAGGATTGCAATGCTGAGCTTTTCAACAAAGGGAAGCGCTAAACATGCCATGGTGGATAAGGTTGTAAATGCAACAAAAATGGCAAAGGAAATGGCTCCAGAGCTGCAGATTGACGGTGAATTGCAGGCCGATGCTGCTTTAATTGAGTCAGTGGGCAAAAGCAAGGCTCCGGGCAGCCCGATTGCAGGTAAAGCGAATGTTCTGATTTTTCCTGACCTTAATTCAGGTAACATAGCATATAAGCTGGTTCAGCGTCTTGGTGGTGCTGAAGCAATCGGACCGGTTCTCCAGGGTATGGCAGCTCCTATAAATGACTTGTCGAGAGGTTGCTCAGTAAGCGATATAGTAAGTATGATTGCCATTACTGCCAATCAGGCTGCTGGTCGTAAAAAATAAATTAGCCAAAATCAATTAATTGTTAAGAGAAAAACAGATCATTATGGCAGATAATACAGAAAGGCTTGAGGATTACGGTTTGTCAAAAGACACCAGGCCAAAAACATTGTTTTCAAAGGTTGGAATAGTAGGTGCAGGCACTGTTGGACAGAATATTGCGCGTATGGTAAGTTCAAAAGGACTTGATGTAATTTTCCTTGAACTTAATCAGCAGAAAATTGACCAGGCATACTCCGAACTTGCAAAAGAACTCGACCGGATGATTGAGAGATGGGGGATGACAAATTCCGAGAAACTTGGAATCCTGTCCAGAATAAAGGGTACAACAGAATACAGGAATTTTAAGGGCTGTGATATTGTAATTGAAGCAATTAAGTCCTCAAGCCGTGAACATAGTCATAATATACGTGCCGAAATTCTGAAGAATATTGAACATCATGTCGACAGAGATACTATAATTGCAACTAATTCATCTACACAGGTAATCACTGAACTCACAGCCGACCTGGAACATAAAGACCGTTGCGTAAGCTTTCATTTCCTTACTCCTGAGGCTGATGCAAGGGTGGTTGAGGTTGTAAAGGGCTTGTATACCTCTCAGCAAGCTTATGAAAACACAATCAAATTTGCCAATCTCATTGGGAAAAAAGTGATTCCGGTTAAGGAATCTCCTGGTATTATAAGCACAAGGCTAATGGTTCCTTTTATCAATGAAGCCTGTGAACTGCTTATGGAAGGCGTTGGTACAATGGAAGATATCGATCTGACAATGAAAGTTGGTTTCGGCCTTCCGCTTGGCCCCTTTGAAATGGCCGACAAGATAGGCCTCGATAAAATACTCAGATGGTGCGAAAATCTTTATGATGAATTCGGTGATCTTAAATATAAATCTTCACCAATCCTTAAAAGACTTGTAAGGGCAAACCAGTTCGGCAGAAGAACGGGAAGAGGCTTTTACGAGTATAATAAAGATGGTATGAAAACCACTAAGAATATTTCTATCGGCGAATAACCAGGTTTTTAAATAACGAATATTAAATAACACATTCTAAATGAAAATATTAGTACTGAACTGCGGTAGTTCTTCAATAAAATATCAGCTTTTCGACATAGCCTCAGGTGGTGTTCTTGCAAAAGGTATTGTTGAAAAAATCGGACTGAAGGGTTCATTTCTTAAAAATGAGAGATTTGATGGTGATAAAGTAAAGCTTGAAGGCGAAATACTTGACCATCAGAGTGGTATTGAATATCTTCTTGGCCTGCTTATAAGCGAGAAGAGAGGTGTAATCAAAAGCCTTACTGAAATTGGTGCTGTCGGTCACAGGTTGGTTCACGGTGGTGAAACTTTTCAGGGTAGTTGCTATCTTGATGAAGTCACAATTAAGGGAGTTGAAGATTGTTCAGATCTGGCACCACTTCATAACCCTGCTAACCTCAAGGGGATCTATGCAATGAAGAACCTGCTTCCTGAGGTTCCTCAGGTTGGTGTTTTTGACACTTCCTTTCATCAGACCATGCCGGATTATTCCTTCATGTATGCACTGCCATATTCACTTTATAAGAAATATGGGATAAGGAGATACGGATTTCATGGAACAAGCCATAGTTATGTGTCAAAACGTGCCTGTGAAATACTGAATGTCCCCTATGATAAAATGAGGATAATAACCTGCCACCTTGGAAACGGAGCCTCAATAACTGCCATTAAGAACGGTAAGTCAGTAGATACATCAATGGGACTTACTCCTGTTGAAGGTCTCATCATGGGTACTCGTTCAGGTGATGTGGATGCCGGCGCCCTTACACTGATTATGGAAAAAGAGGAAATCGACTATTCTTCTCTTAACACCCTTCTTAATAAACATAGCGGAATGCTGGGTATTTCAGGAATATCGAGCGATATGCGTGAGGTTGAAACAGCTGCAGCTGAAGGTGATGAGAGGGCAATTCTTTCACTTAAAATGTATCAGTACAGGGTGAAAAAATACATAGGATCCTATGCAGCTGCAATGGGAGGCGTTGATATTATTGTATTTACAGGTGGTATCGGAGAAAACAGCCCTGACGACAGGGAAAAAATCTGTGAAAACCTGGAATTCATGGGTATTGCATTTGATAAGAAAGCCAATGAAGGCATTCGTGGAAAAGAAACTGTAATCAGTACCGGGGATTCCAAGGTCAAGGTTATGATTGTTCCCACAAATGAAGAATGGGTAATAGCTTCGGAAACAAGGGATATTGTTGAACAAATGAATAAGAAGCAATAATTTCATAAGTCTGTTATGGTATTAAACAAACTAAGTGACCTGAGAGGCATTGTTGCCGGCAGTACAAAGAAGAAGCTGATATTGGCTGCAGCCCAGGATCAGCATTCTCTTGGCGCGGTACTTAAAGCCTGGAAGGAAAACATAGTAGAGCCTATTCTGGTAGGCGATACCGAAAGTATTCAGAGTATATGCTCTTCAAGCAATTATGACATAACCGGCCTCCGCATTATACATGAACCTGATCTTGTGAAAGCCGTGGAAATGTCAGTAAGGATGGTAAGCAGCAAGCAGGCCGATGTGCTTATGAAGGGAATGGTGGGAACCTCAATACTCTTAAAATCAGTACTTAATAAGGATTGGGGCCTCCGCACCGGGAACCTTCTGTCTCATTTTGCCCTCTTTGAGGTTGATACCTATCATAAGGTGATAGCTGTCACTGATGTAGCTATGAATATTTCTCCAAACCTTAAGGACAAGATTTCAATTGTAAATAATTCAGTTTCCTGCCTTCTGAGGCTTGGATATAAAATTCCCAAAGTGGCTGTGCTCGGTGCCGTTGAGATGGTCAATGAGAATATGGAAGCTACTCTTGACGCGGCGCTTTTATCAAAAATGAACCAGCGTGACCAGATAAAAAACTGTATAATAGATGGTCCGCTTGCCTTTGATAATGCTGTTAGTCTTGAAAGTGCAAGGCATAAGGGAATAAAAAGTGAGGTTGCAGGCGATACAGACCTGTTGCTGATGCCTGATATCGAGGTCGGAAATGTTTTGTATAAATCTCTTGTATTCTTTGCAAAAGCCAAGGTAGCTTCTATAATACTTGGAGCTTCTGCACCAATTGTTCTTACTTCACGATCCGATTCTGAACAGGCAAAGTTCGACAGTATAATGCTGGCTGCTGCTTCATGTAAATGATCCCGTATGATCCGGAACCTTGACCAGTTGGTTGATACTGTGATTTCCAATGGGAAGACTTACCGTATTGCCGTGTCATGGGCCCAGGATCAGAATACTGTGGGAGCTATATACAGAGCTGTTAATGAAGGTTTTGTCTCTGCTATAATGATTGGTAATCCCACAGAGATTATCAGGACCTGTTCAAATGAAAACATCGACTCAGGAAAATTTGAAATAGTTGAGGCACCTGATGCGTCAACTGCCTCTTCAATGGCAGTTGGGATGGTAAGGAAAGGTGAAGCCGACATCGTCATGAAGGGGCTTGTTGGTACAGATGTTTTCCTGAAGGCTGTCATGGATAAGGATAAAGGCATAATGAAGCAGGGAGCTGTCCTGAGCTACGTTGGTGCCATCCAGGTTACTGATTATGACAAGCTTTTGTTTATTACTGATCCCGCTGTAATTCCTTATCCCGATCTTGCCCAGAAAACAGCAATGCTTGAGTATGCAATATCCATGGCCCGGCGACTTGGTATAAATGCTCCGAAAATTGCCCTGATAGCTGCTTCCGAGAAATCTGGAAAACACTTTTCTTCATCCGGAGATTACAATATGCTCAGGGAAAAGGCTGCGAACGGAGATTTTGGAAATTGTATAATTGATGGACCACTTGACCTGTTCCTTGCATGCGACAGGGAAAGCGTTGAAATAAAGGGTATTAAGACACCTGTGAATGGTGATGCCGATATACTTCTTTTTCCTTCCCTGGAAGCCTGTAATCCATTCTATAAGGCATTGATGCTTTTTGCAGGCGGGGAAATAGGCGGATTGATAATGGGTACCGAAAAACCAGTTATTGTAATGTCGAGGAGTGAGAGTCCAAAATCAAAATTCTATTGCATTGCTATGGCCTGCACAATGCTGTGAGGCAGTTGAATATATTTCAAAGGGATATGGAAAAAAGACTGATTCTTGCAATAAACCCGGGTTCAACATCAACAAAAATTGCCCTTTTTGAGGAGGAAATACTTGTTTTTGAGAAAGCTATCGTACACTCAAACAAGGAGCTTGCAGAATTTGAAAAAGTATCAGATCAGTTTCATTTTCGTAAAGAATTAATTATTAGTGA
Organism: Bacteroidota bacterium; assembly: GCA_022703405.1. Taxonomy (GTDB): domain Bacteria; phylum Bacteroidota; class Bacteroidia; order Bacteroidales; family VadinHA17; genus LD21. Next base: position 8,589 of record JAKLDT010000100.1, read on the forward strand.
ATTGCAAGACAGAAAAGTTAATCTTGCAAGAATCGCAATTGTTGTTGGAAGGGGAGGGCTTATAAAACCTATTGAATCAGGTATTTATAAGATAAATGAAAGGATGATACAGGATCTTCGTTCCGGTGTTTTTGGCCAGCATGCGAGCAACCTGGGCGGACTGATTGCTGATGAAATAGCCTCCGGATTACAATCTGCAGATGCTTTTATTGTTGATCCCGTTGTTGTTGATGAGTTGCAGGATGTGGCCAGGCTGTCAGGACATCCGTCTATTCAGCGTCGGTCAATCTTTCATGCCCTTAATCAGAAGGCAGTTGCACGCTTGTATGCTGCAACTACAGGAAAAAAGTATGAGGATCTTAATCTGATTGTCGCTCACATGGGCGGAGGCATAAGCGTTGGTGCCCATTGCAGTGGAAGAGTAATTGATGTGAACAATGCCCTTAACGGCGATGGTCCTTTTTCTCCTGAACGCTCCGGCAGTCTTCCTGCTGGTCAGCTTGCAGATCTGTGTTTCAGCGGAAATTATACACATGATGAGATAAAATCAATGCTTACCGGGAAAGGCGGCATGGTAGCATATCTGGGAACAAACAGCTTCAGGGAAGTGCGGGAAATGGCTGAAAGTGGAAACAAGGAGGCAGAACTTGTGATTAAGTCTTTTATTTATCAGGCAGCCAAGGAGATAGGAGCCATGGCTGCTGTTCTTGAAGGGAAGATTGATGCTATTTTACTTACAGGTGGAATTGCACATAATGAATCAGTTATTAAAAGTATTGCGAAACAGGTTGGCTTTCTTGCTCCGGTAAAGGTATATCCCGGAGAAGATGAAATGAAAGCTCTGGCCTACAATGCCCTTCTGGCACTTGATGGAAAACTTGAGGTGAAAATATATAATTAGATTTACGGAGTGCTTAATGCAACAGGTAATATCTTGCCGTTGAAGTATTTATGACCGTTAATTGCAAATTCTGCAATAAATTCTGCCATATCTTTTGCCGTTACGGGAGCGACATAGCCCGGAAATGCTTCCTGTAGCATCTCAGTCTGGACAGCCCCAAGAGCAAGTGCATTTACAAATATTTTTGATCCTGAAAATTCAAGAGCCAGGCATTCTGACAAGCAGGCCAGTGCTGCCTTCGAAGCACTGTAATATGACATCCCATGGAATTTCGCACTTCCCTGATAACCTCCCATGCTTGTAATATTAATAATATGAGAATTTTCGCTCATCAATGGTTTCATGTTGCGGATCATCCTGGCCGGTCCGAAAAAATTGGTTTCCATCATTTTTCTTGCATCTTCCTGATCTGTTTCAATAAAGCCGGCAGATTTGAGATAACCTGAACAATTGATAAGTATCTCAAGCTGTCCGCTTGTCTTTAATACGTACTCAACCAGCAATTTATACTGATTTTCAGAAGCGGTTATGTCAAAATGATACGGGATTATATTCTTGGAAAGAGACCCGAGTTCCTCAAGCATTTGTTTATTTCTGCCTGTAACAAGTACCTGATTTGATTTATTGTCAGCGAATTTCAGTACAAGCTCCCTGCCAATTCCGCGTGTTCCTCCGTTAATAAGTATCCTCATGACAATTCCGGCTTAATAATAATTTTCTTCAATTTAAGTTAAATATAAAATTATGAAAATATCTTGTCACTCGGCAATCAGGAAATATGCTGAAAAATTGCAGAAAGAATATAATGGTAATATTCAGTGCTGTGTTTTTCCTTTAATTCTATCTTTGCCAACATATTTTAAGCTCGATTGTTCCATTTTTAATGGTAAGGGAAATGAAAAACAAAATAGCCATAATAGGATGCGGCAATATCGGAATCTCACTGTTTAAAGGCTTTGTTAAAGAGCAGAAATTCAGTGCTTCGGCAATAACACTTACGCGGAGAAATACTGAAGAGC
>JAKLDT010000101.1 GCA_022703405.1 Bacteroidota bacterium
GTCCTTATCGCTGACAGCATGAATAAGCAGGGCGTCGAGATAATCTGTCTTCATGTTTTTGAGACTGTCCTCAACCGACTTTTTAACAAGGGCAGGGTCCCTTCCGTCAATTTTTGTTATTAAATGAATGTTCTTCCTGTAAGGTGAAAGTACCTCTCCGAATCTTTCCTCACTGCCAAGTGACTTCTTGACGTCCCCGTTCTTAAAATAGTTTGCAACCGTGTATTCCGGAGCAGTATCAAAAAGGTTAATTCCGCTGTCGTAAGCTTTCTGAAGTATCGGTTCCCAAACACCGTCTTCATTTTTAAGAAACTGTGAACCGCCACCGAATGCTAGAATTGATACTGATAATCCGGTTTTCCCCAGTATTCTCCTCGGAATGCCACCCGGTTTTCCCTCTGCACCAAATGCATTTTTACTGATTATTGAAGATGCCGTTATCACTGCTGCACCTTTTACCGATGCAGAAATGAATTCCCTCCTTGAATAGTTCTTTTTCGTCTTCATCTCTTTTTCTATTTAATTTATCTCATTAAGAATTTCTTATTTAAGTTTCACAAACACTCCTGTCATAAGATCACCTTCAGTTTTCTTCGGACATTTCCCGGGAATATAGCTGACCTTAAGTTCCCCTGCACTTTTCTTTTTCGTTACATCAATCTCTGCGGAATAAAGCTCATTATACTCGTCAACAAGGTGAACTTCTGCAAAAATCCTGTATTTCCCGTCAGGCAGCAGGTCTCCCGGACAGGTGAGTTTCAGCGTAACCTCTCCAGTGCCTGGAGTTGCGCCTGTAACAGCATCAAATTCCTCCTTTGTTGCCTCCTCCCATTTTGCCTTTGATGACCATTCATGGCATATTTCAGGCAGGTTATATCCGCCATACGAAAGATACTCGCTGATAAACAGCGTTTTAATAAAAGATCCGTCAGCTTTTTCAATCCATATTGCCATCTGGTACGATGGAGCAAAGCTTTGTATATCACTTAGAAGGAAACTTATTTCCAGTTTCCGCTCCTTTGTTCCCCCTGCTGAAACAAGGGTAAGGGCCAGAATTAATAGCGTTAATTTATTAACAATAAACTTTTTTGTCTTCATCATTTTCATTTTGTTTCACCTTCAATAAACCGGCCAAGAGCCTTGTATTTTTCAAACATCAGATTATATTTTGCAGAACGGACAGGATCAGGTTTATACTCTTTCTCATAACCGCTGCCCATTGCTTTCTGCGCCGAAGGTATATCGGCATGAATGCCTGCAACCACCGATGCGGCCATTGCAGCTCCCAGTGCACAGGTCTGGTCAGAGCCTGCAACCCTTATTGTCATGTTAAGGACATCGGCAACTATCTGCATTACAAAGGGATTTTTCTTTGCCACACCTCCTATTGCTATCACACCATCTATCCTTACTCCCTCCTGTATAAACCTTTCGTTTATCATTCTCGAACCGAAGGCAGTTGCCTCAACAAGAGCCCTGAAGATCCTTGGAGCATCTGACCCGAGTGTCAGTCCTGCGATCGCTCCTTTCAGCGCCTGGTTTGCATCAGGTGTCCTGCGGCCGTTCATCCAGTCCAGTGCTATAACTGAACTTTCTTCAATTTCAACTGACTCAGCGCGCCTGCTCAGCTCAGCGATTATCCTTTCCGATGTTTCCTTTTTAATCCTTTCCCTGGTTTCAGCATCAAGCCAGGTATAACCAGGGAGAATTTCATTAAGCGGCCACATCAGTATATTGCTGAACCAGGCATACACATCACCGAATGCCGACTGACCGGCTTCAAGACCGAGCATACCGGGAACAATAGAACCGTCAACCTGGCCGCAGATTCCTGCGACAAGCTTGTCTCCGGCTTCTGACATTGGGGCAATAAGCATATCGCATGTTGAGGTTCCCATCACCTTTATAAGCTGGTAAGGTTTTATTTCGCCCCCGATGGCCCCTATATGAGCATCGAACGATCCGGCCCCGACCTTAACATCTGTTGTAAGCCCCAGTCTGTCAGCCCATTCCCTGGTCAGATTGCCAGCCGGGACATCACAGGTATAGGTGTTCCTGTATAGTCTTTCCCTGATACCTGAAAGAAGAGGATCAAGCTTTGTCAGGAATTCCTGATCAGGCAGTCCCCTGAAATCCTCGTGCCACATTGCTTTATGACCTGCTGCACAGCGGCTTCTCTTTAGCTGCAGAGGATTTGTATTACCTGTCAGCAGTGCAGGAATCCAGTCGCAGTGCTCAACCCACGAGAATGCATTCTTCCGCACGTCAGCATTTCCTCTCAGTACATGAAGGATCTTAGCCCAGAACCATTCCGAAGAGTATATTCCTCCCTCGTATTTTGTAAAGTCAGTACCGCCCCAGCTTCGTGCCAGCTTATTAATTTCATCAGCTTCCTTAACAGCAGTATGATCCTTCCACAGTATGAACATGGCATCGGGATTGCATTCAAAGCCATGCTTCAGTGAAAGTGGAATGCCTTCCCTGTCAACTGCAACCGGTGTTGAACCAGTAGTGTCAACTGAAATCCCGGCAATGTTCCTGACTATTTCCGGAGACAAGCCTTTAATTGCACCCCTGCCAGACTGTTCAAGACCTTCAATATAGTCAGCAGGATGCTGCCTGAACTGATTTATTGACGGATCGCAGAAAAGTCCGTTCTTCCATCTTGGATACTCGAAGACTGAAGTGCCAACAATCTGCCCTGTTGCTGTATCAACAACAACGGCTCTTACTGAATCAGTTCCATAATCAAGTCCGATAACATATTTGCCTGCCATACTCTGTAATTTTATTTTTTATTCTGACCGTAGTATGAATTACTTCCATGCTTTCTGTTGTAGTGCTTGTCAAGAAGCGCCTTTGAGACTGGTTTACTGTGCCCGAGAAGAAATGTATTCATGGCTATGTGTGCTATTTCCTCCAGGGCAACGGCATTGTAAACAGCATTATTTACATCGGTCCCCCATGAGAAGGGCCCATGCATGTTTACAAGCACCGATGGAACTGTAAGCGGATCACAACCTTTGAATGTTTCAATAATTACCCTGCCTGTATTAAGCTCATAATCAACATCTATCTCTCTTTTCTTAAGCTTCCTGGTGCATGGCACTTCACCGTAAAAATGATCAGCATGGGTGGTCCCGAGTGCAGGTATTGCCATCCCGGCCTGAGCCCATGATGTCGCATATCCTGAATGAGTGTGAACAACACCTCCTATCGTTTTCCACTTTTTATAGAGCAGAAGATGTGTGGGAGCATCAGTTGAAGGTTTGTATTTTCCTTCTGCCACTGTACCATCGGGATTAAGCACAACCATATCCTCCGGTTTCATTGAAGCGTAGCTCACTCCCGAAGGCTTTATTACAATCAGTCCGGTTTCAGGATCGCGGCCGCTTGCATTGCCCCAGGTATGAATTACAAGACCCCTTTCGACAAGTTCAAGGTTGGCCTTAAATACTTCTACTCTTAACTTTTCAAGCATAATTAATTCTTCATATTAACTCTTTTCTATTTACCCCTAAATCCCCCAAGGGGGACTTTAAAAAACTATTCCTTAACCATTTTTTTAGCAGAGAACACTTTCCCCCCCTGGGAGGAAATTAAAAAGGGGGTAAGCTTCTCAGCTCACATCCAGGTTAAAACTAAACCCATTCATGCTGAGTTTGTCATACCTTTCTTTCTTGAAAGTATAATACCAGGCGCCTTTTTTTGAAGTCTGCTTCTCCTTTTCTTCAAGCTTTTCAAGGATATCCATTGAAAGTATTTTCTTCCTGAAGTTTCTTTTGTCGACTTTTACCTGGAGTATAGCCTCATATAACTCCTGAAGCTGAACAAGAGTAAATTTTTCAGGCAGAAGCTCAAAGCCTACCGGTTTGGTTTTAAGCAGGTTCTGGAGATCATGAAGAGCCTGATTCACCATCTTTGAATGATCAAAGACAAGTTTCGGAAGATCTTCAACTGAACGCCAGTGAGCTCCGTTATCCTTAACAAGCTCATGATTAATTTCCGAAGTGCCCGTCAGTGCATAGTAAGAGGTTGAAATAACCCTTGCGCCCGGATCACGGTCAGTATCCCCATAAGTCCGGCTCTGGATAAGCAATACCGTGCTGATGCCTGTAAGCTTCCTGAGTATCCTGGCTGCAGCATCATCAAGACTTTCCTTCTCCTTTACAAAGCCCCCGGCCAATGACCAGGAACCTTTTCCAGGATCGATGTTTCGCTTGACAAGCAGCAGTTTGAGCAATTTTTTACGTATGTCGTATCCGAAAATTACACAGTCTACAGCTACATAGTACTTTGGATATTTTGAATAATTCTTCATCAGGATCAGTATATGTTTCTAATTTGATCTCTATCAGGCAATTCCGGAAGCAAGATGATAATAGAGTTCATTCCATCTAAGTTCCTTCCTGAAATCAGCAAGATCCAGCTTTTCTCCTATATGAACATATTCAATACCTGTCATGCCGGCAAAATCTTCGAGATATTCCGAGTCAATTGCAGTGCTGAATCCTGTATGGTGAGCACCTCCTGCTAAGATCCATGCTGCAGCTCCTGTCTTAAGGTCAGGCTTTGGCCTCCATAATACGCTTGCCACCGGAAGCTTAGGCATATCAGGACATTTTATCACTTCCACTTCATTGACTATCATCCTGAAACGGTTTCCAAGATCAATGACTGATACATTTATAGCCTGCGCAGGAGTTGTTTTAAATACGAGGCGTGCCGGGTCGTCCTTTCCGCCAATTGACAGCTGATGAACCTGCACAGATGGTTTTCCTGCAGCAATTGACGGGCAGATCTCGAGCATGTGAGCTCCGAGTACCGACATGTTCTGCGGGTCGAAATGATAAGTATAGTCTTCCATGAATGATGTTCCGCCCCTGAGTCCTTCCGACATCACTTTCATTGAACGGACAAGCGCAGCTGTTTTCCAGTCTCCCTCGGCTCCGAAACCGTAGCCTTTCGACATGAGTCTCTGAACAGCAATCCCGGGAAGCTGTTTCAGGCCATGAAGGTCTTCAAATGATGTTGTGAAAGCTTTGAAATCACCTTTTTTCAGAAAACTCTCCATCCCGGCTTCAATCCTTGCTGCTTCCCTCAGTGACTCGGAAGTTACGATACTCTTTGTGATGCTGTACATGTCAGAATATTCAGCAATAAGCTTCTTCACAGTGCTGTCTGAAACCTTGTTGACTTCCTTTACAAGGTCGCCAATGCCGTAACCATAAACCGAATAGCCCATTTTATACTGGGCGCTGACTTTGTTTCCTTCAGTTACAGCCACTTCCCGCATGTTGTCGCCGAACCTGGCCACCTTCATACCCCTGGCATCATCATAAGCTGTTGCAGCACGTATCCACACAGCAATCCTTTCTGCAACATCACTGTCGAGATAATGACCAACCACAACTTTGCGGTTGAGCCTCATCCTTGTTGCTATAAACCCGAACTCCCTGTCGCCATGAGCCGACTGGTTCAGGTTCATGAAATCCATGTCAATTGTTTTCCAGGGGATATCGCGGTTAAGCTGGGTGTGCAGATGAAGCAGTGGTTTATTGAGAACTGACAGTCCTTCAATCCACATTTTGGCAGGCGAAAAGGTATGCATCCAGGCAATTATACCAATGCACTTTTCAGAGCTGTTAGCTTCTGTGCACAGCCTGGTAATTGATCCCGGAGAAGTAAGCACAGGTTTGAATACGACCTTCTGTGAAATGGCTTTGGTTTTGTCAAGTGTTGCAGCAATCTTCTGTGAATCAAGCGCAACCTGCTTCAGTGTTTCAGGACCATAGAGATCCTGGCTTCCTGTTACAAACCAAACTTCCTTTGAATTTATATTATCCATAGTATAACTTTAAAATTCTGTTTTTAGTTGTTATTAAATATTTTACCAGCCCCCCTTGGGGGGTGGGGGGGCCTACCAGAAATAAGCATAGAACCATACAATTACAACTATTATAAGGCCGGAAAAGAACAGATCCCAGTTATTCCAGCTCGCCCTTGTAAGAGCCTTTTCCTCGGCTGTTGACGATCCGACATACAATCCCTTAATTGCAAGCGGGTCAGCCCTTTTCGTAAACATGCTTGTCACAACCATAATAATTATCACGACAAAGAAGAGAACTATCTCATAATGCAGCCAGTTTGGTGCAAGGAATACCTTATATATAATACCATCGGGATTTATGCCACCGGAGAATATTTTCAGTCCCAGTCTCAGCATTCCTAATACAAATCCTGTTGTAAGACCAATTAGACCTGCAGCCGGTGTTGTTCTCTTTGAAGCTATTCCGAGAAGAAAGACAGCAGCTATACCAGGTGCCAGCAGTGACTGTACATCCTGTAAATAAGCATAAAGCACTTTTCCAAGGCCCTTCATTACCGGAATCCACAGAATACCAAGCACAACAACAACTACAGTGGCTATCCTTCCAACCTTTACAAGCTCTTTCTCGCTTGCCTGGGGTTTGTATTTCTGATAAAAGTCAACAGTGAATAGTGTCGCCGAGGAGTTGAATAAGGAGGCCAGTGAGCTCATCAGCGCGGCAAGCAAACCACCTACTACGAGACCCTTGAAACCCACAGGAAGCAGCTCCTTGACAAGCACTGAAAATGCAGAATCAGAATCAGGAAGGGTGATTAAGCCCTTTGCATTCATTGCATAAGCGATCATGCCCGGAATAAGGAAAATAAATACAGGTGATAGTTTAAATGCTGCTCCGAGAATTGCACCTCTCCTTGCCTCCTGCTGGTTACGGCCGGAGAGCACACGCTGAACAATATACTGATCGGTGCACCAGTACCAGAAACCTATTATCGCTGATCCCAGGATTACACCTGTCCATGGATATTCAGGGTCATTTGCCGATCGTATCAGACTTGTCATTGTATCACCATCGGCATTTACTGGCACTGCCTTGCAGATTGCCATCATCTCCGACCAGCCTCCAAGCTTGATGAGGCCAATAACAAGAACGGCAAGTGACCCGATAAGCAGTACAGGCGTCTGTAAAACGGAGGTCCATAACACAGCTTTCATTCCTCCTGTTGTTGTATAAATTCCGGTAAGGACAACAAGGCCTACAGCGCTGATCCAGAAGAAGTCGATTCCAAACATTGAATCGATTCCAAACACCTGTTTGAAAACAACACCCCCGGCATATACTGTTACAGCCACCTTTGTAAATACATAGCTTACAAGAGAAATAATTGACAGGATGCTCCGTGAACCCTTATTGTATCTCTTTTCAAGGAATTCCGGCATTGTAAAAACGCCACTGCGTGCATAAAAAGGAACAAAGAACCAGCCCAGGATCAGTATTATCCAGCCGTGCATCTCCCAGTGTGCCATGGCCATTCCGCTTGATGCTCCGGCTCCTGCGAGTCCCACAAGATGTTCTGATCCGATATTCGATGCAAAAATTGATGATCCTATTGCAAGCCAGGTTGCATCCCTGCCTGCCAGGAAATAATCAGTTGAAGTATCATTTTTCTGTTTTGAAGCATAAATGATCATTGCCACAAGCCCCAGGCAGAATAGACCCAGAACGATCCAGTCGAGTGTTCCCATATTGTTTAAATTAAGAAGATGGTGATTTATTGATATTTACTATAAATGATCCGGTACATTTTTGTGAAACAAAGTACTGTTAAACGCTCAGCAGCACATTGCTCCTACCAAATCTAATAAAAAATAGAATAAATGTACAAAATACACTTAAAAAATATTCAACACACTCACGATCACTTGTTTTTGCACTTTTAGCCCCCCCTCTCACCCCGGGAGACTTATATCCACTCCTTCAGGGAGTCCTGAATAAAGCTTATTATCCGGTTGTTTTCCTCTCTGCCATTGCCGGAAACAGTGAATGGTTCACCGAATTTAATATGAATTGTCTTCCGGCAGTCAATCGGCCCGAGTTCCTTTATAAGCTTGCCATTGCCCCAGAAATCAGTTTTAATTGCTATGGGCACAACAGGCACTCCTGCTTTTTTTGCAAGCTTCACTCCAATTGAGTTGAACTCCTCTGCTTTGAAATCGACGCTTCTTGTGCTCTGGGGAAAAATAATTACAGATATCCCGTTAGAGAACAGCTCAGTTCCGCCTCCCATAACAGCTTCAAAATCCTTCCTTGGATCTGACCGGCCCACCACAACCGGATTCCGCGACAACATCACATCTTTAAACAGAGGATGTTTAACAAGGCTTTCCTTTACAACAAAGGTGACTCTTCTAAGTGGTGAGATAATGCATGGAAGTATCATTGTCTCAAGGGTGCTCATGTGATTGCTTATGAACAGAACCGGTCCGTCGTGCTTCAGAATATTCTCCATCCCTGTAATGTCAAAGACACCTCCGCTCTTTTCAATAAACCTGAAAATATAGTATGACGATTCGGCCCACTCCTTGTCATGGTAAATCCCTTTTCGGGCCAGGCTTCTGGTCTTAAATACTATGTAAGCATACTTCAGTGTAAAATACAGACGGCTGTTATACCGCAGCCTGTCTGCCAGTGAAGGTTTTGACTTTACAGGTGTTCTGTAAGATTCCGATCTGAAAAATCCTTTTTCCATTGTCCGTGCAGAGTATTTTTAAGAAACAACTGCAAGGTGCAAATATACAACTCACCGGAAAAATATTAAACTATTTATCATCCGGATCAAGTTTCATCATGGCATCCCTGTACTTATCCATGAGGTTTTTGTTCAGATCAACCGGAGGCTGAGCCCCTTCAGGCAGAAACGATTTATAAGGATGTTCCTTAGAATATTCGGCAAATTCCTTTTTTACTTCTTCCAGAATTTTTGGTTTTGTAAGCAGGTCGAGGGCAGATGCAGCGATGGCTTTTGCTCCTGCATTCAGTCCCTTCCATGCAGCGCTACCATAATTTGATGCAACAGTTGACCAGTGATGCCCAATTGCGCCCGGCACAACACCCGGAAAGTTGATTGTTGCTGTCGGGGCAACAAGAGTTACTTCACCAACATCAGAAGAGCCACCGCCTGTCTGTACTTCAGCAGGCTTCGACAAACCCTTTACCTTAATCGGAAAACCATTTTCCTTTTCTCCCAGCTCATTCTGCAGAGCTTTTGCAAAACTGTTATCGGCATCGGTCCATTCCGGGATGCCCACCAGTTCTATATTTTTCTGAATAGCCTCAGCCAGGGCCTTGTTTGAATGTCTCTGGTGTGTGGCTGTTAAAACAGTCACTGTGTCCAGAATAGTTCCTGAAGCAAGAGCTGCACCTTTTGCACAATCAAGCACCCTTGAGTACATGGCTTCAAGCCTTTCGTCAGTGTTCCTTATATAATACCATACTGAAGCCCTGTCGGGAACAACATTCGGTGCCTCACCTCCCTCTGTTACAACATAATGAAGCCTGTGAGTATAAAAAAGATGTTCCCTGAGGTAGTTTGAAGCAATGTTCATCAGCTCAACACCATCGAGAGCACTCTTGCCCGACCATGGAGCGCCTGCCGCATGTGCCGTTTTACCCTTGAATGAAAAGATCACTGACATTACAGCAGTTCCGTTTATGCCATAACTTGTGGCAAACTCCGATGAAGCATGGTTATCTATCACAGCATCAACATCTTTAAAAACTCCGGCTCTTACCATATAGGGCCTGCTTATTAGTGTCTCTTCAGCCGGAGAACCAAAAAATTTAATTGTACCCTGGATATTCTCCTTTTCCATAGTTTTTTTGAGGGCAACAATTGCAGCTACCCCGGCAGTGCCCATCATATTATGTCCGCATCCATGCCCGGGAGCTCCCTCAACGAGAGGATCCTGAACAGGACTAAGCGGCTTTTGCGAGATCATGGGCAGCGCATCGAACTCACCAAGCAGACCTATCACCGGTTTTCCTGAACCCCATGTTGCAACAAAACAGGTTGGCATCCCGGCTACATTTCTTTCCACGCTGAATCCTTCTTCTTCAAGGGTCTTTATAAGCAGGGCAGAAGATTTAAACTCCTGCATCCCGAGTTCAGCATAAGACCAGATAGCATCTGATATGAGCCCATACTTCCTGACAACACCCGTATCAGTCAGATATTCAATAAGATATTTTTTAGACTTGTATAATTCTGCCTTCCCCAGATATTCCTCCTCCTTATTCTTCTGTCCCGAAACAGATTCAGGAATGAATAAAGAAAGTATAAGTATAACTGACAGATATCTGAAAAAAAGCATCGATTTCATATAAAAAAGATATAAATCAATAAGGAAAACCAACTATTAAAATCTCTTCTTAAATTTAAGGCAATTTTCAATCGGAAGAACATGAA
>JAKLDT010000102.1 GCA_022703405.1 Bacteroidota bacterium
GTTTTCTGCTGATAAGGGTGAATCCTATGACACGGTTCTTATGCTTGTATGGGATTTCTGGGATAAAATGGAAACTGATTCAAATGGTCTGAAATATTTTATGAACCACCAGGTATGGAAACCCGGACATGATATGAGGGGACTGGGAGGAGATCAGATAAACATGGCGCTTTCATCATGGCGACTGCTTTATGCATATACCGGATATCCGGAAGTGATTGATAATATGAGATATATGGCTGACACATACCTCGATCGATCCCTCTCTGCCGCAGATGATAAATGGCCTTTCATTCCATATCCCTATAATACTGATATACATTCAGGCAGATATGATGGTGATATGAGAAACGGAAAAGGAATAACCCAGCCCGATAAGGCCGGTTCCTTCGGCTATGAGCTTGTCAGTCTGTATAAAATGACAGGTGAAAAGAAATATCTTGAGGCCGCAATAAGAATCGCTGAAACTCTTGCTTTAAAAACAGAAGCGGGCGACAGTGTTAAGTCTCCTCTTCCCTTCAGGGTAAATGCAAAGACAGGAGAGACCGGTTCACTCTTTGACAATATGGGTTCCGGGAAAAAAGTGAGACCTGCACTTTATACCTCAAACTGGACCGGTACCATGTTGCTTTTTGAAGAGATGCAGGTACTTGATACGGAGAACAGGGACCTTTACAAAAAGTGCTTTGACACCTTCCTGAGCTGGATGGAGAAATATCCTCTCAGAACAAACAAGTGGGGTCCGTTTTTCGAAGATATCCCCGGATGGAGCGATACACAGACAAATGCAATAAGCTTTGCACAGTTCATTATGGAACACAGGAATTTATTCCCTGAATGGGAGAAGGATGTAAAAAATATAATAGAATGGACTTACAGGGAGCTGGGTAACACGGAGTATGAGAAATACAAGGTTGTGGTTATGAATGAACAGACTGTTTACAGGGTACCAGGTAACAGTCATTCTTCAAGGCAGGCATCAATCGAACTTCTTTATGCTTCCCTGACAGGTGATTCAAGCTATACTGAGAATGCAATCCGTACACTTAACTGGGCAACATACACTGTTGCACCAGACGGAAGGAACAGGTATATCCGTGATGATATCTGGCTGACAGATGGTTATGGCGATTATGTGAGGCATTATCTCAGAGCCATGGCTGTGCGCCCCGATCTTGCACCTGCGGAAAATCATTTGCTGTCATCTTCATCTGTTGTAAAATCAGTCAGTTATGAAAAAAACATGATCGTTTTCAAAACATGGGATATTAACGGTGATGTCATTCTGCGGCTTACTGATAAACCCGAATTTATCAGGGTTAACGGCAAAGAAATTCCTGAAAATGACAGTGACTGTAATGAATGCTGGAGGTGGATGCCTCTTGAACGCGGAGGTGTTGTCTCTCTCAGCTATTCAGGAGGAAACAATATAGAAGTTTCTTTCTGACTGCTGTATCAGTCATCAATCTATCTGTCAAGCCATTCAAGCCAAAGCTTCAGGTTATAGGTCCATGAACCGATGTGTTCGTTTTTTGTACTCAGACCATAACCGTGCCCTCCCTCAGAAACTATATGCAGCTCAGCAGGGATGCCCTTAGCCTGTAAAGCTTTGTACATCAGGATGCTGTTTTCTGACGGAACTGCTTTGTCATCATCTGCAAGGAAAAGTATTGCAGGAGGTGTATCAGAACTGACCTGTAACTCGTTTGAATATAGTTTCACAAGTTCAGGATCAGCATCCTTGCCCAGGAGAGCTTCACGTGAGCCTTTGTGTAATGAAGGATCGGTGAAGGTAATAACCGGATACATCAGAATCATGAAGTCAGGTCTGCAGCTCATCCTTTCAACCGAATCGGCAGAATTCTTATTTCCATAATCAAAATGAGTACCAAGTGTTGAAGCAAGGTGACCGCCGGCTGAAAATCCCATAATGCCTATTCTGGAAGGATTGATGTTCCATTTTGCAGCATTGGAACGTACAAGTCTCATAGCCCTCTGGGCATCCATAAGCGGAGTCTTATGCGGTACCTCACAATTTCCGTAAACCGGCAGCCTGTATTTCAGAACTATGCCTGCAACGCCAATTGAATTAAGGTATCGTGCAATGTCGGTGCCTTCATAATCGTATGCAAGTATGTGGTAACCTCCTCCGGGACAGATAATTACTGCCTGGCCGGTTGCCATCTTCTTCGATGGCAGATAAACAGCAATGTCAGGAGTCTGAACATGGCTTATCAGTATTATGTCTTCATTGATTACCTGTTCCTTGCCTCCGTTATCCTTAAATCCCGGAGGTGTGCCTTTGTAAATCGGTAATCTGAAATCCTGAGAATGTATTGAAATAGTTGTCAGAATCAGACATGCTATAATTGCAATTTTGTTTTTCATGATTGTAATAGTTATCAGTTTTTTACATTTTTTCTGGATATTGATGCGTCATTTTCTTTTATAATACTGTTAAGGATAAAGAATTTTTCTCCGTTTGAGAGTTTTATGACAGCCTTTTCCTTCGAGTTTGATGAAGCAGAACCCTGGAAATTATCAATTCGTAAATTTATAAAATTGTCTGCCTCAATAGCATTTGTATAATAATCTGGCAGATCCTGATCCCAGCTAAGGTTAAATCCGTTGACTGACAGGTTGTTTATATACTGTGCATATATGCCAGGAATTGCATGTTCAAAGATTTGAAGGTTTTTTCCCGCTGCTGGTCTGAGGTCAAAATTTCCTCCATAGCTCAGTGTTTCCCTTCCATTCTTAATAAAGAGTCTTATATTATTAAATGTAAGGTTTTCAATACGGCTCTCTTTCTGGCCATATACAATTATTCCCTGTCCTCCGGTAGCAATTATATTGCTGAATATCACATTTTTTATCTGTCCGGCGTTGTGTTCCGGAAAGCGGGATGCACATGACAGGTGTATTGGTTCGCCATGCCCCCACCAGTGACCATTGTAGAGTCTTGTTTCTATGATTATGTTGTCGAAGATAAGATCTTCAATATCAGTTGTATCGTGAGCAAAAATGCCAATGCCCCTGTTTGATTCGTAAATTGTGATGTTCGAAAAAATGCAGTGTCTTATCGGGTGCTGGCCATAACCTATCCTGATACCGGCAGAGCTCGATCTGAGCTGGCAGTTTGTAACGCTCATGTTCTCCGCATATATCGATTTATTCCCATAGGTTTTCTTCTCCTGCTCCTCCATGCTGTAGGGAGGAGTGTTTTCATTTTTGTCAAAGCCTGTCATTATAATTGCGTCATCACCGGCAACAATATCACAATCAGAAATCCTGATGTTCCTCGATGCAGTGCAGTGAATCCCGTCGCTGTTTGGTATAAGGATATTATTCCTGATTGTGATCCCGGTGACAAGCACGTCTTCACAGTAGCCGAACCTTATTGCCCATATAGGTGTGTCTTTTACAGTAATCCCTGACAGTGTTATTCCCGTGCAGTGGAAAAATACTATAGTCATGCCCGGCATTGCAAGTCTTTTTACAGGTCCGTCACTGAAGAAAGTACCGTCCTTCATGTAATCATCCTTCTGACGGGTGAGTGACCTGTCAAAATCAGGAGAGCCATGGTTCTTTGTGAAATCATAAAAATGCGATCCGCTGGCATCAATTGTGCCATCTCCGGTTATTGAAATATTGCATGCATCCTCACAGAAGAATATCCCCCTTCTTGTGTTACCTGATCTGTAGTCTTCAATGTTTTCACTTCCTTTCAGCACAGCACCGCTTTCAAGAAACACGTTCACATTGCTTTTGAGGATCACCGGTCCCGTGATAAAGGTTCCGGCCGGAATTACAACCCTGCCTCCGCCTGCTGCAAAGCACTCATCTACAGCTTTCTGAATGGCAGAAGTTGAGTTCCTGCCTTTTTCAGCACCATAATCAGTGATGTCGTATTCACGGGCAGATATACTTCCTGTTATTAGCAGAACTGCTGCTATTAAGAGCAGGCTCTTTTTTGAAAACTGTTTTCTCATCCTTACCAGATTTTTAAATAAAACAATTTTAGTCATTCTGATTGAACAGGCTGTCAAGAGTGAGGCTGTTTTGAACCAGACCATATCCTGTGCCAGCACTATCTATCCCGAAAGTAGTAATAAATGTAAGGAACAGGGCTTTTCTCGTTCCAGTTTCTTCCCTGAAGAGTGATATCTTGTTTTGAAGGATATCCTTGTATTTTTTATTTATAATAAACTTATTTACAGAGAATTTTATTTCACAGATATTTATAGTCATATCCCTTCTGTCAATTATAAGGTCAATCTGTGCGCCTTTTTTTCTGGTGTTGCAGCGCCAGGATGAGACAGCTGTCTGGACACCTGAAATGCCCAATGAATGTTTTATCTGATCAATATGTTTAAGGCAAATAGTTTCAAAAGCATAACCGCTCCATGCTCTGTAAGCAGGAGTGTCAAAGTGTGTTATCCAGCTGGTATTCTGATCTTTCCCGAGGTCTCTGAGGAATTTGAAATAAAACAGAGTGTAATTATCAGTAAGCTGGTACAGGCTGTTGCGTTCTTTCTTTCCGTATGGCAAAAATTTATTCAGGAAACCGCTTTCCTCAAGTTCCTGCAATATTCTTGTAGTGCTTCCGGCATTGGGCAGGCCTGTTTTACGGATTATATCATCGCGTGTGAGACCGCTGCTTTTTGAAGCAATAGCTTTAATTACAGCTTCATGTTTCTGATAATTATCAAAAAGAGACCTGAAAAGGTTGTTGAATTCATTCCTGAGCAAACCAGTTTCAGTGAAGCAGATATCATTAATGTTTTGTACGGCGCTTTTGCCCTTCTCAACCTGGTCCCAGTAAAATGGAACGCCGCCCAGAACCATATATAGCTGTGTTATCTGGTAACGATCAGGAGTCATATTGTCTGAAAGCAGGAATTGTTCACATTCATTAAGCGTGAATGGAAATACTTTAATCTTTATTGTTATCCTGTTATGAAGCCCTCCTTTGTTGTTGATAAGTTTGTTTATCATCCATGATGCTGCTGATCCGCAGACAATAAGGATAATGTCCTTTCTTGCCGAGGCCCAGTGGTTCCAGAAATGCTCAAGTGCAGGCAAGAATCCGGAATTATGTGTGTCAAACCATGGGAGTTCGTCAAGGAAGATGACTTTCCTATTCCTTTCCGGAAAATTCTTTTCAAGCAGGTATCTCAATGATTCAAAGGCTTCAAGCCAGCCTGAAGGTGGTTTTATCTGTTCATCCGGGCATAATTTTAAGAGTTCAACATTGAAATTTGCCAGCTGCATCAGATAGTCCGCATTGCTCAGTGCTGTAACATGAAATGTAAAAATTCCGGAAAAGGCCTGTCGTATTAAGTAAGTCTTCCCGATCCTCCTTCTTCCGTATACTGCAATGAATTCTGATTTGCCTGATACAATGGCTTTCTGAAGCTGATCGAGCTCTTTTTTACGTCCGGTAAACTTTTTCATCCCGGTTTGATTCTGGCTTTAAATATATGTATAATTAATTATAAAGCCAAATATAATATTTGAATATGGCTTTAAGTGTTTAAAAATATATAGTTAAAGCCATAATGACAATTTATGAAATTTGTAATCAGATCAGCTGGATGTTCCATTCCTGCCGTTACTGAACTGTGATGCCAGAAATGAATCAATCTCCTTTCTCATTGGTGCAGAAGGTTGGGCGCCCATTCTTGTCACTGAAATTGCTGCTGCGGCACTCGAGAACCTGACTGCTTCAGCGAGAGACCTTCCTTCGGTTAAAGCTGTAGCAAGACTACCGCAGTAAATGTCGCCCGCAGCTGTTGTATCTACAGCATCAACCCTGAATGCCTTAACCCATTCTGAAGCTTCATCGGAATATATGAAGGATCCCCTGACTCCAAGAGTGATTATCACTGTTCTGCAACCTGCTTTCTTCAGTTCTTTGGCAGCTTTCAGCACCGAATCATCATCTGTGACAGCAATCCCTGATAATATTTCGGCCTCTGTTTCATTTACAACAAGAATCCCGACCTTCCCGAGATATTTCCTGTCAAATTCTCTGGCCGGGGCAAAATTCCACATTACAAGCTTCCTGTGCTTTTCACAGATATCCAACACATACTTAAGGGTTTCAGCAGTTATTTCATACTGAAGTATGACTATATCTGATTCTTTTATAATAGCAGCTGCCTTGTCAATATAGTTGGGAATGAGCCTGTAATTTGCTCCCGGAGCCACAGAAATGAAATTTGCTCCGTGTTCACCGATCATAATAAGTGCGGTACCTGTGGAAATATTTTTTTCCCTGAATATATAGTCAGTTTTGATACCGTCTTTCCTGAAATTGTCAATCATCCTTGGAGTGATGTCATCATCGCCAACGCAGCTGACAAACCATACATCTCCTCCGGCCCTGGCGGCTGCAACTGCCTGGTTTGCTCCCTTTCCTCCGAAAACCTGCATGAATCCGGCATCAGTTACAGTTTCACCAACCTTCGGCAGTTGCTTCATCTTCATTATGAAGTCGATATTTGAACTGCCTATTACAACGATCTTTTTCATAAATATCAGATTATAAGCGGGCTATGATGATCATTCCCAGTCCGGCAAAAAATGAGACAAACATTGTTATCAGGTACCTGTTAATTACAGGGGGTGCGCCTTTGAATTCCCTGAACACGAAAACACCCCAGGCAGCGCCAACCATTGTTGCTCCCTGACCGAGTCCGTATGAAATTGCAGGTCCTGCCTTGTCTGATGCAATAAGGTTGAACAGGAAGCCAGTCAGCCATATCATTCCGCCAAGAATGCCGAACAGATGCTGTTTTGTTGTGCCATTTGTGAAGTAGTCCTTATATGATGATTTGTTGCCTTCAACAGGCTTGTACATGAAAAATGTGTTCCATAAAAAGTTTGAAATGAAGACTCCTGCTGAAAAGATCAGGGCAGCTGAATAAGGAGTCATTTTTCCTGCCTCAGGCGATGTGAAATCAAGTGTCATGCCATCGGCAACAAACCTGTAGAAGAAGCCCATTATGATACCTGCCATTACAGAAAGCAATATGCCCTTTGCAGATGTGGAACCTTTTGATTTAGAAACCTTTGATGATGCCAGGGCATTTACAACTATGGCAACAACAACGAGTGCAACTCCTGCGAAAAGCAGAACCGGATTTCCTTCAGGATTCTTGATATAATTGACTATCACGCCGATAACAAGGGCAAGTCCCACACCTACAGGAAAGGCAACTGAGATACCTGCAACTGCGATGGCTGCTACAAGAATGAGATTTGAAAGATTGAAAATTACTCCTCCGATAAAGGCCGAGCTAATTGACCCGCTGTCTGCCTGCTGCAGATCGGATATGAAGCTTCTTCCAGAATCACCAATGCTTCCCATTGTAAGTCCGTAAATTAATGTCATCAGTATTATGCCGAGTGAGTAGTCCCAGTAGAACATAGGGAAAGGCCATTTGTCATTTGAAACCTTTGATGTGTTTGCCCAGGATCCCCAGCACAGCATTGTTATGAAGCAGAAGATCACTGCGAGAGAGTAAGAGTTGATTATGAACATGTTTGTAATGCTTAATAGGTTATTTCAATAATTATTTAAGAACACAAAGAGCACAGATTCAGGATTTTAATCTGTTCTGTGCTCTTCTGTGAAATTTTCACTGTTTTTGTATTAGCTCAGTGATTATTTATGTATATCCTTTGGCTGAGTGCCTTTTCTCCAGTGTTCCTCTATCTTTTCAAGTGTAACATTTTTTGTTTCAGGAATATAGAAGTATCCCCACACCAGACTCAGAATTCCCACAAGTGCGTACAGAAAGAAAGCGCCTGCCGGATTACCCAGGTCCTCACCATTAAGTATTATGTTTGATCCCGGTAGTGTGAGGCCCTTTACAAGCTTGAAGAAAGTGAAGGCAACAATGCCGTTGAACAGCCAGTTTGAAAGAGCGCCTATGCTTGATCCTATTCCTCTCACACTCAGAGGATAAACCTCAGAAATGATCAGCCAGCCGAGAGGGCCGAGGCTGATTGCAAAGAATGCTATGTAAATCCATATAAGGGCTATTGTAACCCATTTGATTGAATCGCCGAGTGTTGACTGCAGGGCAAAGCATGTTCCCATTGCAATAAGTGCAACAACAAGTCCTGTTACTCCAATGAAGTATAGTTTTCTTCTTCCCAGCTTATCAATCATAAACAGAGAAAGAATTGTAAATACAACGTTTACCACACCCACGCTTACTGATGCCCAGACGGCTGCCTGTGCGTCGGCAAAGCCTGACATGAGGAAAATCTTGGGACTGTAATATATAATTGTATTAATACCTGTAAACTGCTGAACGAACATGATTCCGACTGCAATAATAAGTGGAACCCTGAGCCACTTTTTGAATATTTCTGTCCAGTTGACCTTATTGGCTTTATCGGCTTCAATATCTGCTTTCATTTTCGCAATCACCTCCTCAACAAGTGAAGGATCTTCAACTTTCTGAAGCACCTCACGGCATTTATCCTCATAACCCTTGCTGATTAACCACCTGGGTGTTTCAGGGAGGAAGATCATACCGATAAACATTATAAGCGCAGGAATTACACCAACATAGAACATCGGTCTCCAGCAGCTGTTAAAGTCGGGATGACCATCGGGAACTGCAAAAGCCGAGTCGCTGAGGTAAGAAACCATTATGCCTATTGTTATAAGAAGCTGGAACATTGAGACCATTGTTCCCCTGCTTTTTGTGGGAGAGATCTCCGCAATATAGAGAGGCACGGCAAATGATGAAACACCGATTGCAACTCCCAGGAATAAACGTGCAAGGACAAGCATCACCGGCCCCGTGGCCGCACCAGACCAGATTGCACCGATAATGAAAATAACGGCGGCAGCCAGTGCTACTTTTTTTCTTCCGACAATATCAGCAATTCTTCCACTGAATAATGCACCAATTACCGCACCTACAAGTCCGGCAGTTGTTATTATTTCGATCCAGCTGTTGTCTATGCCAAAGGCGCTCTGGAAAAATGGAATTGCCCCTGATATAACACCTGTGTCAAATCCAAACAATAGTCCACCGGTAGCTGCAATTGTCGCAATCACAAATACAAGGCTTTTGTTTTGCTTAATCTGTTTGTTATCAGTCATTTTAGTAAGGTTTAGAATTCGTTAATCTCCTTATTGTATTCCTTATTTCAGATATCCGGAAATAGGTCACATAAAAATAAACTAAAAATTGAGAATTCCAATATGTGTTTACTAACCACGGGTTACACGGGTTTCACGGAGAAAAATAAATCCGTGTCATCCGTGTAATCTGTGGTAAAAAATTAACCACGGGTTTCACGGAGAAAAATAAATCCGTGTCATCCGTGTAATCAGTGGTGAAAAAGTAACCACGGGTTTCACGGGTTTCACGGAGAAAAATAAATCCGTGTCATCCGTGTAATCAGTGGTAAAAAAAACCACGGGTTTCACGGGTTTCACGGAAGAAGATAAATCCGTGTCATCCGTGTAATCTGTGGTGAAAAATTAACCACGGGTTTCACGGGTTTCACGGAAGAAGATAAATCTGTGTCATCCGTGTAATCTGTGGTAAAAAATTAACCACGGGTTTCACGGAGAAAAATAAATCCGTGTCATCCGTGTAATCAGTGGTGAAAAAGTAACCACGGGTTTCACGGGTTTCACGGAGAAAAATAAATCCGTGTCATCCGTGTAATCAGTGGTGAAAAAAATAACCACGGGTTACACGGGTTTCACGGAGAAAAATAAATATGTGTCATCCGTGTAATCTGTGGTGAAAATCTTACCTTTAGATGTCTCGCTAAAATTACTGAAATGGAATTATTGTTTAAGGATCTTACAGGAAAGATAATTGATTGCGCAGTTGCTGTTCACAAAGAACTTGGACCTGGATTGCTTGAATCAGCTTATGAGGAATGTTTGTTTTTTGAATTGAACTCAATTGGGCTGGACGTTGTCAGACAATTACCAATGCCATTGATCTATAAAGGTCACAGGATGGATATAGGTTATAGGATTGATCTGCTTGTTGAAGAAAAAGTTATAATAGAAGTTAAAGCAATTGATTCAATTAATCCGGTTCATCAAGCACAAATTATGACTTACCTGAAACTTTCAGGGTGCAGAATTGGATTACTGATTAATTTCAATGTGGACTATCTTAAAGATGGAATACGAAGATTGATTATTTAATTGATCAATAAGGGTT
>JAKLDT010000103.1 GCA_022703405.1 Bacteroidota bacterium
TAGCATTCATGGGAGTCCGGATCTCATGGCTCATATTTGAAAGGAAAATCGATTTGAGGTTATCGCTTTCCTCTGCCTTCGATTTTGCCTTAATCAGTTCCGCTTCAGCCTTTTTTCTGTTGGTAACATCCTGTCCGATTGTTGCTATGCTTGAAATTACTTTATTCGCATCCCTCAGAACGGTAGCATTCCATTCAATGTTTAGTATTTCACCATCAGCTCTTTTAAATTCGGTTTCGTAATTGTAAAAACCTGTTTTTCCTCTCAGTATATAATCAAAGGCATCCTTTACAGCTGCAATGCTGTTCTGCGGAAGGAGCATTTCAAAGGCATTTTTTCCTGTGAGCTGATCAATTTTAAATCCGGATGTTTCAACGATCTTTGAATTGCAAAACAGTATTTTTCCTGTTTTGTCGAGGATAAGAGAAAAATAATTGAAATTTGTAAGAAGGTCAATGAACCGCCTTTCTGATTCAACAAGTTTTTCGGCGGCGTTCTGATTTTCCTGATTTTTAAGCTGGTGCACCATAAGCATGCCAAGAAGCACTGTACCTGCCGGGTAGATTGTAATTATGGGAAGGATTATGTTTTTGAGTGTTGGAAGGATGGAAGCTTCAGGGAGCAGGAGGGTGCAGGCTAACATAATAATATGAGCCAGGAACCCAAGAAAAGTAAGTTCAAGTATGTAATTCCTGTTGTTCCAAGCCGGCCTGAATTTTCTATACAGTATCCCGGTAACTGATGAAAGTATTATAACTGCAAGCCCCATCCAGATACCCATGCCCCCAAGGAATATCCGGTATATACTCATAATAATTGCAGCTACAACAGTGGGAATCAGGCCGAAGAATAAGCCTGAAAGTGCCAGTAGCACCGATCGTGTATCAAAAACAAGTCCGGGTACCTGTCTCCATGGAGTAAGCATAAGTATGATCCCCACAGAGCCGATTATAAGTCCGGATAATATTTTGCCTGCTATACTTTTTGTATCCTTCTTCGGTAACCAGGCATAGTCGTAAAGCATGCTGAACGACAGTAATATAGCTGTATTCTGAATTAATCCGAGTATGATTCCTTTATCCATGCCCTGAACTACGAAAAAAAAATTGCAAACACTTAGACAGAGTGCAATTTAATTAAAATTTCTTAACAGTAACCATCCGCTATTTCTTTTTCCCGGCTTTTGACTTTTCTAAGGCTTTGAACCTGATCTCACTTACCCTGAATTCAACTATCTGTCTGATCAGTTTCACGGGCAATGGCTCATCATTCTGGAATTGAATAGATCCTTTTGCAGACTTATAGGGTTTGAGCTCTTCCCTGAAAGCTTCTATTGCTGTTGTAAAGGGATAGAGGCCTACATGTTTTGTATGTGCAGCATAATAAAGAAGTATCCCTGAAAGTGTAAAAGCGGGCATTCCGTAACTTATTTTTTCTGCAGCATCAGGAGCCGCTTTTCTTACAATCATTCTTATCTGCTGAAGTCGGTTCCTTATTTCAGGCGGATAATTTTCAAGATATTCATCAACAGTTTCGGGGTTTTGTCGTGTCATGGCCTGTTATTCTCAGAATACTTAACAACGCTATGGTGGTATTGTTTAATCAGGTTTTTAATTTACACGGATCAGTAAACTTAAAATTACATATCTTTCCGTTTTAAATTCGTGAATTTTGAAAATTATTGCTGACGATAAGATCCCTTTTCTCAGGGGTGTGCTGGAGCCCTTTGCAGATGTTGTTTATATGCCCGGCAGTAAAATATCCAGGGCAGACCTGACAGACACTGACGGCTTGCTCATAAGAACACGTACAAGGTGCAATGAAGCACTCCTTCACGGCACTTCTGTTAAATTCATAGGAACAGCAACAATAGGATATGATCACATCGATACTGGCTATTGCGATGCCCGGAACATAAAATGGATAAATGCCCCGGGGTGCAATTCATCATCAGTACAGCAGTATATCGCAGCTGCACTGTTAAAACTATCAGTTGATGAGGGTTTTAAGCTGAAAAACAAGACACTCGGAATTATTGGCGTGGGGAATGTCGGTTCAAAAGTTGAAAAAATCGCCGGAATACTTGGTATGAAAGTACTCCTTAATGATCCTCCGCGTGAAAGAAAAGAGGGCAGCGATAAATTTGTGTCATTTGAAAAAATCCTCAGGGAGTCTGATATTATCACACTTCATGTACCGCTCAACAGATCAGGCGATGACAAAACATATCACCTTATCTCAGGCGAGGTTTTCAGAAGCATGGGGAAGAAAGCATGGCTAATTAATTCTTCCAGAGGTGAAGTAGTTGATACAGAATCTATTAAGATAGCTCTGAAGAATGGGCTTCTCGCCGGAGCAATTCTTGATGTGTGGGAGAATGAACCGGACATCGACAGGGAACTATTGTCAGCGACCTACATTTCGACTCCTCATATTGCAGGGTATTCAACTGACGGGAAGGCAAAAGGCACTTCAATGGTTGTAAATTCGTTGTGCAGATTTTTTAAGCTTCCTCTTACAGACTGGTATCCTGAAAATATCCCTCACCCGGGCAATAAGGAAATAGAGATTGATTGTTCAGCGAAAAGTGATGAGGAGATAGTAGGTGAGGCAGTAAAAGTGACTTATGATATTGCATCAGATCACTTTAAGCTCAGGCAATCTCCTGATACCTTTGAAAAGCAAAGGGGAGATTACGGAATACGAAGGGAATTTCAATCATACAGGATTGTAACAGGTTACTGCAGCAGGGAATTGAATGAAAAACTGATCAGACTGGGTTTTTCCCTGGCATCAGAATAATTGCGATATTTTCCAGGGTCTCATTGCGTATGTTGTATAATATAATGTGACAGGTATAAAGAGCAGGTAGGTGATAATCAAAATTAAACCAGTTGAACCATGATAAGCAGAAGATCATTTGCAGGCAGGCTGTCGATGGCAGGTCTTGCAGCAGCAACAGTACCGGGAACTGTCCTGCAGAAGAGGGACAATAAGCCTGTAAAGGAGTCAGGTCATCTTAAAATAAGCCTCAATGCCTTTTCGTTTAATGATCTGCTTCTTGCAAGGAAGATTACAATAGATGATGTCCTGGACTTTTGTGCAAGAACAGGTATTGAGGGAGTCGATCTGACCGGTTATTATTTCCCCGGTTATCCTGAGGCGCCATCAGATGAATATATTTATCATGTAAAGAAAAAAGCTTTCAGGCTTGGAATTGATCTTGGCTGCACAGGAGTGAGAAATGATTTTACATGGGCCGATGCGGAGAAAAGAAAAGCCGAGAAAAAACTTGTCCGCGACTGGATAATGGTGGCTCATAAGCTTGGAGCACCGGGGCTGAGGATCTTTGCAGGCACACTGTCAAAAGAGCCTTATACCTGGGATGAAAGGGCAAAATGGATTGCAGAAGATATCAGGGAATGTGCTGAATTTGCCGGAAAGTATGGTGTCATGCTTGCATATCAGAATCATTTTGATTTCGCTAAAACGGCTGAGGAAGTGGAGAAACTGATCAAAATGATTGATCATGAATGGGTTGGACTTATGCTTGATGTTGGGAGCTACCATTCCCCTGATCCGTATAAGGATATAGCTGCTACAGCAAAATATGCCATAACCTGGCAGATGAAGGAAAAGGTATTTGTTAATGACACCCAGGTTGAGACTGATTATGAGAAGATTATTGAAATAGTCAGGAATTGCGGATACAGGGGTTACCTTCCGCTTGAAACGCTGGGTGCCGGCGATCCGTACAAGAAAGTTGAAGCCCTTTATAAAAAGGTAAAAGCTATCCTCGGATAAGATTAATTGTCTTAATAAGAAAATTACCTCTTCCGGTTGCCGTCAGCCGTCTGTTACACCCAATCTTCCTGCAGGATCGACCCGTTTATGCCGACGATGATCTGCTTCACAGGCACCTTTCGTGATGATTTTGAAAGCGCTGCCTTAACCATTTGCATCAGTCCCCCGCAGCATGGCACTTCCATCATCATTACAGATATTGTATTTACCCTGGCAATATCGATCATTGCTGTCAGTTTTTCAACATAGCTCTCAGTTCCATGATCGAGTTTAGGACAGGCGATAGCTAGTGATTTTCCCTTAAGCCATCCTGAATGGAAGTTACCAAGAGAAAATGCAACACAATCAGCAGCGAGCAAAAGGTCTGCTCCACGGAAGTATGGTGCATTCGGATTGAGCAGGTGCATCTGTACAGGCCATTGCCTTAACTCAGAAGCTTGTTCTGTAACTGTGCTGCTGCCCTGGTCAGCCCTGGCTTTCTCAATAACCATTTCCCTTGAACCGGGGCAGCCTCCACCATGATTATGCCCATGCTGATGTGATCCGGCAGCGGCAATAGTCACGGGTGCAGCAAAAGCAGCATTATTCTGACCATGATTATGGACCTTGCTGAAAATCTCATCGGGATTGAAGTTCAGTTTATCCCTGTTGGCTTTGAGCCAGCTCACTCCTTCTTTCAGAAAAGCGGTTTCTCCATGCTCCTTGAGATGGATAAGATGGGCTGTAATTGTATTTACACCCATTGCAGCCATTTGTTCAATGACCTTTGTTTCGTTGTATGGTTCAGCTTCCCTTTTCTCAATAGTGATAGCACCTTCAGGACAATGCCCTATGCAGGCGCCAAGGCCATCGCACATCAGTTCGCTTACAAGTCTTACTTTACCGTCAATAACCTGAAGGGCTCCTTCATGACAGTTTGGAACACAGATACCACAGCCGTTGCACAGGTTCTCATCTATTTTTATAATATCACGCAGCATAATTGTTTTTTTAAGTTTATGCTGCAAAGATGATGAGGGCTGTAAGAATAAAATGTAACAAATGTTACAATTTTATTTTTTTTCAGAATTTAATTTCCGGATCATTAGCCATTTCAGTAAGGGCCAGGTAAATCATTTTCGCAACATCTTCCATAATGTCTATTGTAACAGCATCAGTATCATCGCCTGGAAGATGGTAGTATACTTTTTTCGTGGCTTCAGTTGTCCACATTGCCATTGTTCTGAATCCTGCTGTCCTGAAAACGACTTCATCGCTTCGTGGCCTGCCATAGTATTCACCTGCTTCCGGAGCAGCAGTTCTCATAGGCCTGTGTATGTACTTTGCATTAGCCTGTTCGAAATACTTCAGGTACTCCTTGTATGAGCTGCCTGCACTTACATAGAAGCCGGTCCCGTTTCCGACCATATCGAGATTAATGAAGACAACGCTTTTCCCGACCGGGAATGAGGGATTTGCAGTATAAACTTTGCTTCCTATCAGTCCGACTTCCTCTCCTCCGATAAAAATGAAGGCTATTGATCTTTTAGTTTTAATTTCTGATTGTGCAAGCGCTTTAGCAGCTCCCATGATATCCACAACACCGCTACCATTGTCAAGAGCGCCGTTTACTACTCTTCCGGCGTTACCAACTGCATCAAGATGTCCGCCAATAAGTATTACTTCGTTCTTAAGCACCGGATCAGTGCCTTCTATATAACCGATAACATTGCAGGCACGGCCTTCATTTACCCTTGTTGTGTTTGCTTTTATTGTCATAACCTTGCCTGTATTGAATGAGGCAGGTTTGAATGAAGCCCTTATCTTTTCAATTAAAGCCTTATTTGTGGTTTTAATTCCGGCAAAGATATCCTCAAGTGGCTGAGGGCCTATGCCGCATACAATAATTGAAGGATCATAAGTAATATTGGGATTGGCGCTGGCTCCGTCAACATAGAGCATTCCTGCTGCGCCATGCCTTACTGCATTTTCAAGCTTGTACTGATGATAGCAATATGCAACCCATTTCTTATATTCGGGATTCCTTGGATCGGTATGTGGAACATCCCTGTTCATAAGGACTATTTTGCCTTTTACATCAATTCCTTTGTAATCATCATAATTCAGTTCAGGTGCAGTAACTCCGAATCCCACAAAAACAACTTCGGCAGTGATTTCACCTGACCCGGAGTTCATTCCCGGATAAAAATCATTAGGATACTGATAGTTCTTCCTGATCACTGATCCGTCACTGAGCCTGAGGTTAAGTGTCAGGCTGCCAGTCTCATTAATAATAGTGTATGGCCATTTAAACCATTGAAAATATGAATTGTTGTCACCGGCAGGTTTTATGTTCCATTCCTTAAGTTTTGATGCCACCCATTCAGCGCTTGCCACGAATTCTGGTGTGCCTGAGAGCCTTCCGTTGAATTCAGGAGAGCATAGTTTCTCAAGCCATCCCGACATTTCTTCGCTCGTGATTGAATGAAATTGCTTAAGTAATTGTTTTTCATTGTCATCCTGCGCATTGAGGTTTATTGCAGAAATAATTATCAGCAGGCTGATTAACAGGGCATATTTTCTCATCTGTATTTTTTTAAGGAATCAAATGTAATTAAATTTGAAAACAAATCTGTAAAACCAATCGTAATGGATTATGATAAGCTGCAACAGGCCCAGGTTTTTAAAGGGCTCACTATTGATGAAATAGAAATCATACTGGGAACTGTTCCTTATAAGGTCAGAAAATTCAGGGCAGGAAGCCTTCTTGCCCAGCAGGGTGATCAGGTAAATTCCTTTATAATTGTCATGAGTGGTCTTGTAAAGGGGGAGATGGTCGATTTTGCGGGCAGGGTGATTAAAATAGAGGACATACCTGCATCAGGCGCCCTTGCTTCGGCCTTTATTTTCGGTAACAGGAACAGATTTCCTGTGAATGTTATTGCCCAATCTGACGGTGAACTGCTTGTCATAGAGAAAAATGCCTTTCTGTCTCTGCTTATGCGGAATGACAGGATACTTACAAATTTTCTTGACCTTATATCAAACCGGTCGCAGTTTTTGTCGGAGAAGATTAAATTCCTGAATTTTAAAACAATTAAAGGCAAGCTTGCACATTATATTCTTCAGAGTGCCGGGTCTTCAGGTAATTCAGTAACATTCGGAATGACACAGAGTGAACTTGCTGATTATTTTGGTGTTGCACGCCCATCAATTGCCAGGGCGCTTGGCGATATGGAAGAGGAAGGAATCATTGAGGCAAGCGGCAAGCACATTAAAATTGTAAACAGGAAAAAACTCTCAGACCTTATTGATGATTAGGATGAGCTTATGAAGGCAGGGTGATCAGGAAGCAGGTTCCCTCACCAGGAGAACTTTCAATGCTTATTGTCCCCTTATTTATCCTTATCAGGTCGTGGCACAGCTTCAGACCAAGTCCTGTGCCTTTTTCATTTTCTGTTCCGGCGGTGCTTTCAATATCCTCAGATGAAAAGAGTTTTTTCTGCTTGTCCTGAGGTATTCCCACTCCATTGTCACAAATCTTCAGCATGACGCCCTCATTTGTTGAACTCTTGTCCTTAAGAAGAATACTTATCCTTCCGCCGCGGTAGGTATATTTAACCGCATTTGACAGTATGTTACGGATGATAATGTCAAGAAGATCCTTGTCAAAATATGCAACAGGACTGCCCACCTGAGTGAAATTAACTGAAATATCCTTTTTATCTGCCGTTTCCTTGAATATACTGAGGTTTGTAAGAACGAGGTTTGCAAGGTCTTGTCTTTCAGGAGTATATTTTATTTTATCCTCCTGTTCTCTTCCCCAGACAAGCATGTTTTCGAGCAGGTTTATAACCATCTGGGCATACTCAATTGAGGAATTGCAGAATGATTCGTATTCTTCGCGGTATTCCTTTTCCTTGAGCAGGTTAAGCCGGTAGAGGATGTTTACAACAGGACTTCTCAGATCGTGTGCTATAAGCGAGAAGATCTTGTTCTTCATCTGTATTGTTTCTGATAATTTCTTATTCTGAAGGGCGATCATGGCATTCTGCTTCTCGCTCTCCTGATTTCTTATTATTATCTCCTGCGTTCTCTCTTCAACGATTTTTTCAAGGTTTTTGTTTATGAATTCAAGATCATTCCTCAGTCTTTCATTCTCCCTGAATGAAATGACCCATTTATACAACAGAAGACCTGCCTGTATAAAAACAAAAAGCAGGATGAAATATGTAAGTATATAGCCTGTGGAGCTTTGAATTTTTCCTCCTGCAACCTGTATGTCATGTATTCCTCCGAAAAACAGAAGCACGAAGGCGCTGAAATAAAGTATGTCAAACAATTTCCTTTTAATGAGTCCGTTGAAGCTCATTATCAGCGGATATCCTATAAGCAGGAACATTGAGGGGTAATACAGAAATATTGTGTAGCTGAATATTCTGACCGGGGCAAAAAGAGTAAATATTGCAGCCAGCCCGAAGATGACATTGAACAGTTTACCGGTGATTCTTAAATGCCTTGTAGGATAAATGCAATTAAGGAACCATACCCAGGATATTATTAATGTAAACAGACCCAGGTATTCAAACCGTACTATCCACTCCCATGGAATAGCTATGATATTATTTATAAGTATATGGGTAGTGAACAGCGGTCTTATCGCCAGGCATATTGTTGCAATACTGAGGAACAGGGTTTCTTTTTCCCTTCTTGATATAAGATAAAAGAAAAGAAAAAACAATGAAAAAGCAAGCAGCACACTCATTACTGCCCATTGCCATGCCCAGCTGCTGGCAAGCTTTCTCTGCACAAGTGAAAAAGTGCCAATCCTTGCCGGCAGCCAGAAGCCTCCACGGCGATGATCAAAATTAGAGACATTAATTATTACTGTCAGGGTATCGGCTGTAGTCCTGAGACGGTAAAAATTCCTTTTATACTCAGGTACTGTTTCATCAGCTGATTTCCCCGGAACTCCATTGCCGCCATAATATTCTCCATTGATGTAAATGTCGTATGATGAATCAAAAACAGGCAGGTCAATGCCGAGTGATTTGTTCAGTCCCTGTGGCAAAAATATTGTAAGCCTGTAAGTTGCATAGCCAAACTTTTCCACAGGCACCTCTTTGCTGTAGTCAGTCCAGTAGGATGGAACCTTCCCGTAATATGGAGGCTTTATTGTATAGTTTTCAAAATCACGGGGGTGAAGCATCTTATTCCAGTAAAATTCCCATTCACCGTTGAGGTTTACCATAAAATCTTCAGAGCTGTTTAATTTTCTGAGATCGATGATGCCTTTTTCAGCAACAGGAACCGGTACCGCTGAAGCCGGAAATGAAATCGCCAGCAGGAGCAGAAGAATAATCAGCTTCCCCGTACTTTTCATATAGACTATTTCAGGCCACGGTTTATGAGCAGGGCGTCAATTCCCGGTTCTTTTCCCCTGAATGCAATATACATCTGAAGAGGATCCCTTGTGCCTCCTTTTGAGAGTATTTCCTTTTCAAACCTGGCTGCAACGTCCTTATTAAATATGTTACCTGTTTCTTTGAAAGCCTGGAAGGCGTCTGCATCAAGTATTTCCGACCACATATAGGCATAATATCCTGCAGCATATCCTGAAGCCCAGATATGGTTAAAATATGTTGACCTGTAGCGGGGCTTTATTTCAGGGATCAAACCGTATTTATCCATGGCGGTCTTCTCAAATGATCTTATATCGAGGTTCGCAACAGGTTCAGTAAGAGAATGATATTCCATGTCGAGAAGAGATGCGGCAAGATATTCAACTGTTGCAAAACCTGTATTGAATTTACTTGCCTTGTCAAGTTTTTCGACAAGTTCTGCAGGTATAACTTCGCCAGTCTGGTAATGTTTTGCATAAACTTTCAGCACCTCAGGCTCAAGCACCCAGTGTTCCATTATCTGTGATGGCAATTCGACGAAATCGCGTGGCACTGATGTCCCAGACACTCCGGGATAAGTTGAGTTTGAAAGTAACTGGTGAAGGGCATGACCAAATTCGTGGAAGAGTGTGCTAGCCTCATCAGCCGTGAGGAGTGAAGGTTTGTCACCGTTTGGAGGGGTTGAATTTGTAACCATTGTTACAAGCGGAGTAATCATTTTTCCATCCCTGTCCCTGCTTTGTCCCCTGTAAGCGCCACACCATGCACCGTTTCTCTTTGAGGCACGCGGGTAGTTGTCAATCATAAGAATACCAACATGCTGCCCGTTTCTTTTAACCTCATAAGTTTTTACATCTGGATGATATTTTGGGATGTCATTCCTTGTTGAGAATTCAAGTCCGTAGAGTTGGTTAGCAACATAAAACATACCTGAGATAACATTGTCAATCATAAAATATGGTCTGGTGAGTTCATCATCAAGGTCATATTTTGCCTTCTTGATTTTTT
>JAKLDT010000104.1 GCA_022703405.1 Bacteroidota bacterium
AGATTCGGCTTTTATACAATGATGGCAATTCTGGTGCTCTTTCTGCAGGCCAAGTTCGGACTCTCGGCTGAGAAGGCAGGTACCATTTACAGCTGGTTCTATTTCAGCATATATGCACTTGCCCTGTTTGGGGGAATCCTCGCCGATTCAACTAAAAAATACAAGCTTGTCATCCTTGCCGGCATAATAATAATGTTCGCGGGCTATATAATAATGGCAGTTCCCGGAATGACACTTACTCTTACAATAATTGGTTTATTTACAATTGCACTGGGCAATGGCCTTTTCAAGGGAAACCTGCAGGCTGTTGTCGGCCAGATGTATGATGATCCAAAGTATACAAAGCTCAGGGATTCTGCTTTTATGATTTTTTACATGGGTATTAACGTTGGCGCCTTCTTTGCTCCTTTTGCCGCAACAGGTATGAGAAACTGGTGGCTCAAGGTAAACGGATTCCTGCATGACGGAAGTCTTCCATCATTATGCCATCAGTATATTAACGGAAGCATGACTGATACAGGCACCTTTCAGCAACTGGCAAATAACGTGAGCCTTAACGGTCCAGTTACAGATCTTTCTTCATTTGCAAACAGTTATCTGGAAGTTTTCTCAAAAGGATACAACTATGCATTCGGGATTGCCGCGATAGCAATGGTAATTTCACTTCTTGTTTACCTGTTCTTCGGAAAACTGCTTCCCAATAAGGAAACAAAGAAAAGTGAAGCTACTGAAAAGGTCGATTTCAAGCCATGGATTCTTGCCATAGCAATTGGCGCAACTGTTATTACTGCTTTCGCTCTTTCATTCATTGAGGCTGTTGGCTGGGCATCAGGTTTTGCATTCGGACTGTTTGCAGGTTTCATAACATGGATAGTACTCACTTCAAAACCTGAAGAAAAGGCAAGGATTGTTGCACTGGTACTTGTGTTCATTGTTGTCATCTTCTTCTGGATGTCCTTCCATCAGAATGGTCTGACATTAACATTATATGCGAGGGATTATACAGCAAAGCAGGTTGGCGCCTTTACAAACCTTTTCTTTACCCTGCCTTCCATGCTGTCAGTTGTGGGTGTTATAGCCGGCCTTGTAATGCTCCTTAAAGGCGACATGACAAGAAAATCAAAAATTTCAGGAGGAGTAATCCTCTTTCTGGCACTTTTGCTCGCAACTTTCTACCTGGCAGGTTTTGATCCAACAGGCCTTCTGTCAAAAATCTCATCTCCTTTCGGTGAGAAAAATTCAATATCACCCGAAGTTTTCCAGTCGTTTAATCCTCTGTTCATTGTAGCTCTCACGTTTCCTGTGATGGGCGCTTTTGCATGGCTGTCAAAAAAAGGCATTGAACCTTCGACTCCGAAAAAAATAGGGATAGGAATGATAATTGCAGCAATAGGCTTTGTTATTGTTCTCATTTCATCTCTTGGCCTCAAGTCACCGGCCGATCTTAATGGTGTCCCTGTAAATGATGTTGACCGCGTTTCACCATACTGGCTGATAAGCAGTTATCTTATACTTACTGTTGCAGAACTATTCCTTAGCCCTATGGGTCTGTCTTTCGTATCAAAAGTAGCTCCTTCAAGGTTTCAGGGACTTATGCAGGGAGGCTGGCTGCTGGCAACTGCAGTTGGAAATAAACTGCTCGTCGTGGGTACAATTCTATGGGACAAGGTGCCTTTGAGTACTTTATGGCTGGTGTTCATAGTTTGCTGCCTCATATCAGCCACTTTCATTTTTTCAATTATTAAACGCCTGGAGAAAGTAGGAAGTAACTGAGCAGACAAAATATAAAAAGACCGCAATGTAATTCATGCATTGCGGTTTTTTATTCACTTAATTTGTTATTTCCTGGCATTGTTATTAATATTATTAAGTAATTTAGTTAAATAAATTAATATTATTAATATTTATTGTAAATTCAAAAGAATTTTGCTATTTTTGTTCTTTTATGCATCCATGGGATGCTTTTTTATTTTAATAAGATGAAAGTTCTCAAGTTCGGAGGTACCTCTGTAGGAACACCTGAAAGAATAAAAGGTGTAAGAAAAATTGTTGAATCGCAGCAAGCTCCATGTATTGTTGTTGTTTCTGCCTTTCAGGGCATAACAGATGAACTCAAGGTAACCTGTGAACTTGCTTCGGCACAGAATGAGGAATTCAGAGCACAGCTTTCCCGGATCATTACACGCCACAAGGATGTAATCAGACAACTTGCCGGCAAAGACAAAGCACAGTCTCTTTTGGAAAAAACAGAAACAATTCTCAATAATCTTGAAAAAACACTCAACGGAATATATCTTGTCAGGGAGCTTAGTAAACATTCTCTCGATGAGGTGCTGAGCACAGGCGAACTGCTGTCATCATTAATAATAAGCAGCATTATTGACGGAAGTATATATGTCGACTCAAGGGAAGTAATCAGAACAGACAGCAATTTTGGTTTTGCAAATGTTGACTTTGAAACAAGCGGTAAGCTTCTCAGGAAATCAAAAGCTGCTTCCGAAAAGATCACAGTCATGCCCGGATTCATTGCTTCAAACGAAAAAGGTGAAACGACTACTCTCGGAAGAGGAGGATCAGATTACACTGCTGCAATTGTTGCAGCTGCATTAGAAGCCGAATTACTTGAAATATGGACTGATGTTGACGGATTCATGACTGCTGATCCGAAGAAGGTGGAAAAAGCCTATGCAATTGAAAATCTGACATATTCAGAAGCTATCGAGCTCTCTCACTTTGGCGCTAAGGTAATCTATACTCCCACCCTCCGGCCGGTTTATAAGAAAAATATACCTATTCTGGTACTAAACACTTTTAAACCTGAACTTAAAGGAACTCTGATCAGTCACAAACCGACAAATGGCAACATAAGCCCGATAAAAGGCATTTCGTCAATTGACCATATTGATCTTATCACCCTGCAGGGTACAGGTATGATTGGCGTAACAGGCACTTCAATGAGATTATTCGGGGCTCTTGCACGAAAGAACATAAACATAATTCTTATAACACAGGCTTCATCGGAATACTCAATTAGTTTTGCTGTAGTACCTTCTGATTCCGATAATGCCGTTGAATCAATAAGAATTGAATTCCGCACCGAGATTGAACTTAACAATGAGCTTAATGTGCTTATTGAAAAGAACCTGTCAATAATCGCAATCGTCGGAGAGAAAATGAAAAACACTCCGGGGATCTCAGCTAACCTGTTCAAGTCACTCGGCAGAAATGGCATAAATGTAATTGCTACTGCCCAGGGTTCTTCAGAGCTCAACATCTCCGTTGTAATAAAAAATGAAAGCCTCAGAAAGGCGCTGAATGTTATCCATGACGGATTCTTCCTTTCGAGGTACAAGGAAATGCACCTGTTTGTTGCAGGCACCGGCCTGGTGGGCAGCAGCCTGATGAAACAACTCCAGGAACAGGCCTCTGTTCTTCTTAATGAACATAAGCTGAAAGTAAACCTGATGGGGGTTGTAAATACCCGAAAGATGGTTCTGGACAAGAAGTGCGTTTCGCTGAATAATTACAAGGAAGCGCTTAAAACATCGACTGAAAAAGGTGATATAGCAGCCTTCATAAATTACATGACAAAGCTGAACCTCAGAAATTCCATTTTTATCGACTGCACTGCAAATGAAGATGTTGCGGCACGATACAGGGAAATACTTTCAAAATACGTTTCTGTTGTTACTGCAAATAAAATAGCATGCTCATCTGAGTATAGTTATTATCAGGTTCTCAAAAGCGTTGCAAGCGAAAAGGGAGTCCGGTTCATGTATGAAACTACAGTTGGGGCAGGACTTCCAATAATAAAAACAATAAATGACCTTGTTGTCAGTGGCGACAAAATATTGAAGATTGAAGCAGTCCTTTCAGGCACCATGAACTTCATATTCAACGAACTGGGACCTGATATGCCGCTTAGCACTGCAATAAAAAAAGCAAGGGAAAAAGGGTATTCTGAACCTGATCCAAGGATAGACCTGAGCGGTACTGATGTTGTCAGAAAAATACTTATACTTGCCAGGGAAGCAGGCTATCAGCTTGAAAAAGAAGATGTTGTTGTTGAAAAATTTCTTCCGGAAGAATGC
The DNA here is from genome assembly GCA_022703405.1 of Bacteroidota bacterium. Lineage (GTDB taxonomy): Bacteria > Bacteroidota > Bacteroidia > Bacteroidales > VadinHA17 > LD21. The sequence continues at coordinate 4,092 of JAKLDT010000104.1, forward strand.
TTCACAGGTGACCTGAACAGCTTCTTTGAAAAGGTAAGCAAGTATGATAATCAGTTTGAAGCAAAAAGAAAAGAACTTGCAGCAAGGGGAATGAAATGGAGGTTTTTTGCCACACTTGATGAGGGAAAAGCAAGGGTTGAACTGCTTACAATAGGCTCCGATCACCCGTCGTATAACCTTGAAGGAAGTAATAATATTATCCTGCTGACAACAACAAGATACCGCGAACTCCCAATGGTGATAAAGGGCTACGGAGCAGGCGCCGATGTAACTGCAGCAGGAGTATTCGCAGATCTTATGAGGGTTGTAAACGTATAAATAAGGCTGAAGGGCGGAAGGCAGAAGGCGAAAGGAAGAAGGGATGAGGTGTGAGGTGTGAGGTGTGAGATTTTGAACCAGTGAGGTAAAATTTGATTTTGATATGTTTTATGGGCAGTGAAAGGATAAAATATTATTCAACAAATCTGAAATCGGAGACAGTGAGTTTCAGGGAGGCCCTGTTAAAGGGGCTTGCACCTGACGGTGGATTATACATGCCTTCAGCTATCCCGCTTCTTGACAGGAATACTCTGCTGAGCCTTCACGAGCTTGAATATCATGAACTTGCATACACCATCCTTCGGCATCTTACCGGCGATGAGATAGATGAAAAGGTGCTCTTTCAGCTATGCGGTGATGCCTACGACTTTGACATTCCTCTTGAACATGTGACAGCCAGGAGATATATAATGAGGCTCGACAGTGGTCCGACAGCTTCCTTCAAGGATTTTGCAGCCAGGATGATGAGCCGTATGATGCAGTATTTCCTCGCATCTGAGAAAAAGAGTCTTACTATCCTTACAGCAACATCGGGAGATACAGGAAGTGCAGTTGCAAGCGCTTTCCATGGACTTGAAAACATCAGGGTAATAATTCTTTTCCCGATTGATGAGGTAAGTACAATGCAGAGGAAGCAGATGACTACCCTCGGGAAAAATGTAAATATAATTGGAATCAGGGGCAAATTTGATGATTGCCAGAGACTTGTAAAAAGTGCATTTACCGACAGCTCACTGAGTCACCTGCCACTGTCATCCGCTAATTCAATAAATACGGGCAGGTTATTACCTCAGTCGGTATATTACTTTTATGCATGGTCGAGGTTGAGGAAACATTCAGATGAGAAGATAATATTCAGTGTTCCATCGGGTAATTTCGGAAACCTCATGGGAGGATTAATTGCAGGCAAAATGGGTCTCCCGGTTGAAAAATTCGTTATCTCGACAAACATGAACGGAGAGGTACCTGAATTCCTTGGGACAGGGAAATACACACCTGTAGTACCCTCAGTAAACTGTATCTCCAGCGCCATGAATGTAGGGCATCCAAGTAACCTTGCAAGAATAATTGCCCTGTATGGCGGCATTATGAATGAAAAAGGAGAAATCCTCAGACAGCCGGACATGAAAGCCATGAACAGGGATCTTGCCGGCATAAGCATCTCTGACAAGGATACAGGAAATACAATTTTTGAATGCTTCAGCAAATACAGTAAACTCCTTGAGCCGCATGGAGCCGTTGCATGGAAAGGACTGACGAGCTATATAAATGATCACGGCATATCAGCTGATCAGCTTTCAGTTACACTTGAAACAGCGCATCCTGCAAAGTTCCCTGAAGAGATAAGATCTGTAACCGGCATTGATCCTGAACTTCCTGCTTCACTAACCGGACTGGATAAGCTTAAGGAAGAATACATTGTTATTGATAAAGATTACGAAAATTTAAAAAGAATTCTCCTGGAAATTTAAACGCTCTGGCCTGATGTACATAATATGTTCTGATCTGGAAGGTATCTACACTCCTGAAATATGGATAAATGTTTCGCTTAGAACAGGTATTGAAAAGCTTAAGCTTACAACAAGGGACATTAGTGATTATGATGTTCTGATGAAAGGCAGGCTTTCAATTCTTAAAGAGAACAATCTTACGCTGAAAAATATCCAGGATGTAATAGGACAAATTGAACCTCTTCCGGGCGCCAGGGAATTTCTTTCATGGCTGAGATCTGAATTTCAATTAATTATAGTCTCTGACACTTTCCGTGAATTTGCTGGTCCTCTCATGGCCAGGCTCGATTATCCAACCCTTCTCTGCCATCATCTGACAACTGATGAAAATGGACTCATCATCGAATACAATCTCCGGCAGAAGGATGCAAAGAAGATGGTTGTAACAGCGCTGCAGGAGCTGAAATACAAAGTTATAGCAATCGGAGACTCCTATAATGACCTTTCAATGCTAAGAAAAGCAGAAAGGGGCATTCTTTTCAGGCCCCCGCAGAATGTTATTGATGAAAACAAAGACCTTCCGGTCGTTACAACTTATGAGGACCTGAAGGATAAGATTCTTGAAATTACCCGGGAAGAATAAGAAGCTGCAGTTTATTCCTCTTCAATCTGCATAATATTTATCAGTTAACAGGCAGGTATATAATTCATTATTTACCTTTACCTATATAAATCTGATAAATATGAAATTACCGTCTTCAACAAGAAACTGGCTTACAATAATCGGGACGATCATTGCAGGCATAAATCTTCTGCTCATTATTTTACTTTTTCTGATTTCATCATTAATACAGGCTGACAGTACGAACCTCGGATTGTTTATTTATATCATTCTGCCGGGTTTCATGGTGTTGGGGCTGCTTCTGATTCCAATCGGAATGCTGAGGGAGCGAAAGAGACAGGCAAGAACCGGAACAACAGAATCTGCTCCGTTGCCAAGGATAGACCTGAATGATCCAAGACATAAAAATGCCTTTGTGATTTTTACAATAGCGACAATAATAATACTTTTTCTTTCCACACTTGGCAGCTTTGAAGCATATCACATAACAGAATCAGTGGCTTTCTGCGGCACTCTCTGTCATGAAGTCATGGAGCCTGAGCATACAGCTTACCAGAAGTCTCCTCATGCAAATGTAACCTGTGTTGAATGCCATGTTGGTTCCGGAGCATCGTGGTATGTAAAATCAAAACTATCTGGTCTCAGACAGGTTTATGCAGTACTTACAAATGATTTTTCAAGGCCGATAGAAACACCTCTTCATGATCTCAGGCCTGCCAGGGAGACATGTGAAAAATGCCACTGGCCTCAGAAATTCTATTCCCGCTCGCTAAAAACAATAAAATATTTTCTTGCTGACTCAGCCAACAGTGAATGGGACATTATACTGCAGATGAAAACAGGTCCGGAATATGCTGATCTGGGGCTGAAGGAAGGTATTCACTGGCACATAAATCCTATTGTTGATGTTTCATATAAATCGGATAACGATAAACGTGAACTTATAACATATATTGAATATACAAACAAAGCCAGTGGTGAGAAGCATATTTTCAGGAATGCAGGCATTGAAGTGAGCGACAGTTCCCTTGAAAATTCTGAAAAGAGAACTATGGACTGCATTGATTGTCACAACAGGCCATCACATAATTATAATTCCCCATCGGCCTATTTCGACAAGGAAATGCTGACAGGTGAAATATCATCAGGGATACCTTATATTAAGAAGGTTGCGATGACTCTTCTGGCAGAAACCTATACATCAAAAGACTCTGCCCTTACAAGGATTTCTGATGGCATCAATGAGTACTACAAAACAGAGATGTCTGAGTTCCATGAATCCAACAAAGCTTTGTTTGATAAATCGATTGCAGCCATACAGAAGGGCTTCAGTCAGAATACTTTTCCGGAGATGGGTGTACGGTATGATAAATACCCCGAACACATTGGACATCAGGAGTCTGAGGGATGCTTCAGATGTCACAACGGGCAGTTTGTATCTGAAACCGGCAGGGTAATCTCAAAAGACTGCAACCTGTGTCATTCAATAATCGGTCAGGGCAAACCCGGGATGATGAGTTATTCAAACATCAAGGAAAGTCTCGAATTTGAGCATCCTGTTGATATCGGGACAGACTGGAAGGAAATAAACTGTTCAGAATGCCATAAGGCTCTGTACTAGGCTATTTCAGATCCCTTATACGAACATCAATTCCCGATCCTTTAAGGAGGTTTATGATTTCCTGCGTATCAGTATCGCCATAGTGATACGGATACAGAATACGTGGTTTAAATGCTTTGGCAGCATCAGCAACCATAGCTGGAGTCATAGTGTACGGCAGGTTCATTGGAAGGAAGGCAACCTCTATATCCTTCAGGTCTTTCATTTCAGGAATATTCTCGGTATCGCCTGCCACATAGAATTTCCTGCCTCCTATTGTAAGCACATAGCCGATTCCCGATCCCTTTGGATGAAAAGGCTGTCCGGGAGCCCTCATGTTTACAATATTATAAGCAGGCACTGCATCAATAGTAATACCATTAACCTCCTGCCTGTCACCGGCTTTCATGGCATTTGCCCAGCCAAGTTTCTGTGTTGACTTTTCATTTGTAAAAACAAGAGTGCTGTCTTTTTTCAGATCATTTATCAGGCTGACATCAAGGTGATCGTAATGTTCATGTGTGACAAGAATAAGATCAGCTTTGGGAAGAAAATTATAGTTGCCGGAGCTTTTAACCGGATCGATATGTATCACAAAGCCGTCTGCCTTGAACATAAGTGATCCATGACCAATGAAATGAAGTTCAACATTACCAGCATCGGTTGGAATTTTATCAAACGAAGGGTATTCCTGCGAAAATCCTCTCTGTGTCATTACTAACAGTATAAAAGTGGTGATAATCAATGAATTTTTGCCGATTCCTTTCATGTTAATACTATATTAATTATTCAATTCTGATTCCTACAACTAAAATATCATCAATCTGTGGACCGCTTCCCCTCCACGCTTCGAGAGAGCTGTTAAGAAGTTCCCTCTGAACATCCATAGGATTTCCCTGGATATCAAGAAGCAGTTTCTTAAAGCCTTTCTTCATAAACTTCCTCTGGTTTGGTCCGCCAAACTGATCGATATAGCCATCGGAGAAAAGATAGAATGTAACATCCTTTTCCAGTGGCATCTCTACATAAACATAGTTCTGATCCATTTTGGAAGATATTCCGATTGGCATCTGGCTTGCCCTTATTGTTTCAAGCAGCCAGTCTCCCTGATTCATTGAACCTTCTGTTGAATTAACAAAATCTTCAATCTTATCTTTCTCCCCGGGTTTAAGCCTTCTTACCCTCATGCATGGATTATAAGCTCCTGAAAATTCAATATGCTGCTTTGCAAAATCAAAGACCAGCATTCCCAGATCCATTCCGTCTTTTGATTCATTTTCGACCCCGGTCTGCTTCAGCGACTCTGTAACATGAAGCCTCATCTGGCTCAGAATTTTATCAGCCCTCATTGAAGGATCGCGATCAAGTATTTCATCAAGGAATGACATCCCGAGAAGGCTCATGAAAGCTCCCGGCACACCGTGTCCGGTACAGTCGGCAGCAACAACATACAGACGGTCATTTTTCCTTGTCATCCAGTAAAAATCACCGCTCACAATATCCCTTGGCTTAAACAGGATGAAATAGGAAGGCAGATTTTCCGCAAGTATATTTTCCGACGGCAGTAAAGCCATCTGTATCCTGCTGGCATAATGTATGCTTGATTCAAGTTCTTCCTTCTGCTTAACCACAACTGCAGTTCTTTCAGCCACTATGCCTTCAAGCCTGATATTCTCCATTTTAAGCTTTTTGGTATAAGCCTTTATTATTGCAGCAACAATTGCGAATGCCAGCAAGGCGAAGCCGAAAAAAGCTGCAATAGTCGCATACCAGGGTTTAAGTATAATAAATTCGTAATCAAGCTCTTCACCTTCAATTCCTGTTAATGATCGGGTCCGTACCCTGAATTTATAATGGCCATAAGGCAGATTTGTATATTCCTTTCCGGAATACAGTGCCTGCATATTGAAATCAAATGATATACCCTCCCATTTTGACCAGTTCTTTTCAAAACCATC
>JAKLDT010000105.1 GCA_022703405.1 Bacteroidota bacterium
ACAGGTTCACTTTACCTCTTCAGCAAGTCGCTTGACATCAATAAAGACAATACCTCTGCCCTGAAAAACCTCTCATATCTGTATGCTTCAACCTCACGCTGGGATACTGCCGTTACACTTCTTGGCAGGGGTATGAAGATTGATCCGGCTGATATGGATCTTTATGACCGACGTGCGCAGTTATACTTTATGAAAAATTATACTAAAAGGGCAATGGATGATTATCTGCATATTCTTGCATCAGGCGATACCTCAAAACTTTATCTTAAAAGAGTAGGTATTGGCTATTCATATAACCTGGAACCAGGAAGGGCAATTCCTTACCTGTTGCTTGCACACAAGGCCGACACAACTGATTATGAGACATGTAGTTACCTGGGGCAGTGTTATCTTAAAGAGGGTGATCCCAAAATGAGCGCTGTATACTATAAAAAAGCGGTTAAGATACTGCAGCCTCTTTATATCCAGCTTGGCAACACTTATTTCCAGTGCGGCTTGTCGCAATATGAAGCTGATTATAATGCTGATGCAATTGAGAGTTACAAAAATTCATATAATATTAGCAGCATGCCCGGAATACTTTTAATGATTGCAAACATCTATGATGATAAGCTCAGCGATAAAGTTAATGCACTGAAATATTACAGGCTGTTTTTTGAAAAAACAAGCAAGGATAAGATGCCATATTCTCCGGATTATATTGAAAAAGTAAGGGATAGATTCGAGTACCTTGAAAAACAGGCAAAACTATAGTGAATCCAGCTCCTTAAAATCAATGCACTAACTCAGGGCAAATCAGCCCAGTAAACCTGATCTGTCAGCAATCCAGGTCAGAAGCAATGTTAGTCCGAAAGCCACAGCAGGCGATATTATCCACATAAAGAAGAATTTTCTTACTTCTGTTTTCCTGAAGATATTGCTCGGACCTAATTTCGCAACACCAATTCCCAGAATGCAGGCAACATTAAGCTGAACAAGCGAGGTGGGAATTCCTTTTGACAGGGACGCAAAAAGTAACAGGCTACCTGAAACAAATGCAATAATTACAGCTTCAAATTTCCCGAAGAGGACTATCTCCTTACCTGTATTCCTGAGTATCTTGTTCCCGAATATTGAACTGCCTATTGCAAAATTGGGAGCAATAAGCAGGGTGGACAGGATGAGAATCAGTAAAAAATTCTTGTCACCTGCCAGATTGAGTTCATTGATTGTCATTGTTGCAATTGGACCTGAAGCATTTGCTACATTATTTGAACCTATTGAAAATGCAACATAGAGCGACATTGCTATAATCAGCCCTTCCCATACGGGTTTAAGATTGGCATTCTGTGCACGGGACTGCGTCAGGCCCCTTCGCCGCATGGGCTTATATATGAACCTGCCTGCCAGGTAGCTGATTATATATGCAATAATTGGTAAAATGAACCAGGCAGGTATTACCTCAAGAAATACCTTTCCGGAATTCAGACTGTTGTAGTATGCTGCAGGAGCGACAACAGCAAGAACGGTAGATTGGCTTGTTGACTGTGGTATACCGGCAAGGTTGGCAATTAGCAGGGATATTGATACTGAAAAAAGAATTATTGACACAAGGGGAAAGGTCATTAGTCCCGGATCAATAATTTCCTTTCCAATTGTTGTTGCAGTGTTTTTCCCGGCAATAATTGCACCCAGAAAAACCATTATTCCAAACAGGCCTGGTATAAGGTTCCTTTTAAGAACATTGGCTCCATAAGCAACTGAAAAAGAAGGCCCGGTACCGCTTCCTCCCATATTGATGGCAAGAAACATGGCAATGATAAAGGGAATAAGAAGATGGCTAAGCAATGGCGTCATAAAGGCAGTATAAATTTCAGATTCTTGAAAGGCCAAAATAGGAAGTGAATTTTCTCTGATTATGAGTAAAATGTCTTATTCTGAAGGCGTATATAGTAGTGTTTTTACCCTTAGTCTTTTCTGTAAGTGGCGAAATACAAACTCAAATGCTGACATTCCTGAGGAGCCGTTGCCCAGCACCCAGCGCCCAGTACCCAGCACCCAGCAACAACTTCAATCCTCTCTGTTAAATTTGGTTAAATATCTGAAAGCCAATTTCCGGCTTTTGCTTTTTAACTATATTGCAATGGTTAATAAAATGTTGAAAAGCATGTTTTACAGAATCGTTTCACTATTACCTGCTCTTGTTCTGATGTCATCGTGCAGCACTACAGAAGAACAGCTTGCCAGAAAAGCGGACAAGATACATGCTTCAATTCTGACTGTGGATACTCACTGTGATACCCCCATGGATTTCCGTGATCCCGGATTCGATATGGGAGTAAGGCATGATGAAGGCTGTGTTGATTTCCCCAGGATGACTGAGGGAGGACTCCATTCCGAGTTCTTTGCTGTATTTACAGGTCAGGGACCAAGAAATGATTCAACCTTTACCCGTGTACATAAAGAGGCTATTGATATTTTTAATGCTATTCATAAGAATGTTGAGAAGAATTCAGCAGTCGCTGAACTTGCCTATACTCCTGAAGACGGATACCGTATCAGGAAGGACGGAAAAATAGCAGCTTATATAGGGCTTGAAAATGGCTATCCAATAGGCAGGGATCTGAGCAGGGTAAAAGAATTTTACGATCTCGGAGCCAGGTATATCACCTTGTGCCATACCCGGAACAATGATATCTGTGATTCATCAAATGACCCTGCGGGGACAGAGCACAACGGCCTGTCTGATTTCGGTAAAGATGTAGTTAAGGAAATGAACACTCTGGGCATGATGGTGGATGTTTCTCATATCTCAGATAAATCATTCTATGATGTTCTTTCAATAAGCAAAACTCCTGTAATTGCCTCACATTCTTCATGCAGGGCTCTCTGCTGCAACCCAAGGAACCTGAGTGATGATATGCTCCAGGCCCTCAAGGCTAACGGAGGTGTAATACAGATCTGCATACTGAGCGCTTACCTGAAGACAGCGGAGCCAAATCCTGAAATGGAAGCCAGTCTCAATGAACTCAGGGCCAGATATGGTGATTATGATACAATTTCAACAGAGGCAAGGAAGGAAACAATGCGCACCGAGTTCAGGGCCATCAGGAAGAAATATGAGAAACTTGCAACTGTAAGCGATATTGCAGATCATATCGATCATGTGGTGCAGGTAATAGGTATTGATTATGTAGGAATAGGCACTGATTTTGACGGTGGAGGAGGAGTGGATGGTTGCAGAAATGCTTCAGAAATGAAGAATATTACAAAAGAATTGCTGAGACGCGGATATTCAAAAAATGATATAGAAAAGATTTGGAGTGGCAACATTATGAGGGTTTTCAGAAAGGTGCAGGAAACTGCAACCAGCGTGTAAGATTGCCATTTACAAAGGTCAGAATCAAAACAAAGTTAGATTCAGTTTTACTAATTATGGGGATGCTCTTGCGGAGCATCCCTTTCTTTATGCTTTAACTCTTGAAAATCTCATCATGCCAAGCATCCAGTCGGGTAATGATTTTTGGGGATCCCGCTGCCTGAGGTCAAGATACCAGCCAAGCTTTTTCAGCAAAGGCACCTTGTGTGTTTCAACAAATTCAATAAGTGTTCCGTCTGGGTCCTCAATGTATGAGAAGTGTCCTGCAGCTTCACCCATGTCAAAGCTGTTTCCTTCATGTGCCTTCTTGCTGTCGACTGTGAATGGATATCCTTTTGATTCGCAATACGATTTAAGCTCATCCATCCCCCTCATATCATAGCAGAGGTGAATAAATCCCGGATCGCCCCAGAAACGACCTTCAAAGATTTTTTTACCCGGAACAGGAGTACTTATAAGTTCTATTTCGCTGTTTCCCAGTACTTTGCTGAATGGTCCTGCGAATGGTACTGATCTTCTGAGCAGTATCCTGCGACAGGCTTTATCGCCCCCGGGCAGAGCGGCCAGGTCAGGAAAGACAGCAGTACTGTCATAGACAACCTGGTCATAGCCAAGTATATCGGAATATATTGTTCTCGATTTTTCAATATCTGAAACACCTATAATTGCCCCAAAGCTTCCGCCCGTATGTTTGTCTTCATTTCTGAACCAGTCGTTTGCCTCAACAATCTGGAATATATTGCCGTACAGGTCTTTTACAAAAAATCCCGGTTTGCCTGCCGGATTCTGCTGAGGTACGGATAAAGTTTCAACACTTGTTTCTCTGAACCGGGCATAAGCTTCATTGCAGTTCTTTGCTTTTATTTTGCAGAATAATATGCCCAGGTCGCCTATTTGTACAGGCTCCTTTGCAGGTACAGGTTCCCTGCCCTTATACTGCCATATTTCAAATCCTCCTCCGCTCTGCAGATTCAGGGCCAGCACAGCATGGCGGCTTCTTGGCTGCCCTCCGGTATACGGAAGCATAAGCCTGGCTTCAGCCTCCTCTTCAAAGACTCTGCAGTCCATTCCAAAATTCCTGTTATACCAGTTCCATGCTTCCATGACATTCACAACACCGATTCCCATCTGCTGGATTCCGCTTATCACATAACCTTTCATATTCTTATAAGTTTAGAGTGACTAGAGTACCTGGAGTGCCTAAAGTTGAAGGAGGATTCAGGGTACTCTTAAAATTTTTTTTCAGGTGGATTTTATTTTATCTGCAATTCTGAAGAAAAGCCAGGGCAGATACCTTCTTATATGGAGCATAATAAGTTCGCTGCTTCCAACTAGTATCTCCCTTTTGTTTTTTCTTATTCCCCTGATTATCTGCTCAGCAGCCTTCTCGGGAGTTATGCCTTTCGCCTGTCCGTCATCAAGCTTCCCGTGTTCCTGGCCGGCGGCGGTAAGGGCATGCATTGAAATAGCTGTCCTGACACGACCGGGGATAATGATTGATGCTTTTATATTATTTGCCTTGTTCTCGAGGTAAAGTGTTTCAATAAAACCGTGGAGGGCCTGCTTTGAAGCTGAGTATGTGGAGCGAAGCGGAAAGCCGAATCTTCCTGATATGCTGCTTGTTGCAAGTATGTGGCCGGATTTCTGTCTTATCATGTACGGCAGTATTGCTTTTGAAAGGGCAATTGTGCCGAAATAGTTTATCTCGAAGATCTTCCTGTCGAGCCAGATTGGTGTTTCCTCGATTCTGGCACGCTGACTTATGCCTCCTATATTAATGAGGTAATCTATCCTGCTGAATTTCTTCATCTGTTCATCTGCGACCTTTCCGATTGCTTCAGTATCCGACAGGTCAAAAGGGACACAATGGACCGAGGAAGCAAACTCTTTGCATTCTTCCTTTACCCTTTTCAGTCCTTCAGCGTCATTTGAAGAAGCAATGACGGTGGAGCCGGAAGCTGCAAAAGCCTTTACAAGCGCTTCTCCGATTCCTGATGATCCACCGGTTATCCATGCAATACTGCCCTTGAAGTAGTTTTTATCTGCCATATCAGAGTTTCTCGATAATGCTTATAAGTTCCTTATGATCCCTTGCAAGCTTTTCATATTCCTTATTTCCTGAGGAGATATATTTTCTGATCCTTAAGCCGCCAATGGTTCTCCTGTAAAGCAGATAATAATTCCAGGCTATAAGTCCGGTAAGGGGCAGGGAGAAGAAGAAGATCAGGCCTATCCACCAGGCGGAGAAAAACATCAGCGAAAAAATAAGCAGTATGGGAAGAATTACAATTGCTAGTGCAACAGAGAATCCGTACCTGAGTGATGAGATGAACTGGGGATCCTTTACTTTTCTTGTCTGCCACACTGGTATACCCATGAATATTGAATTGAATATATTCCCGAAAGCAAAAACAGGAAATCCGGCAATCAGCAGAAGCGTTGAAGCTATAAGCCAGCCAAGGGGATGCTTTTTCTTTTCAAGGAGACGGTAATCAACATTCAGCTTTTTTGCAAGAGCTTTAACATCAAGGCTGAGAGTACACAGTTTCCTGTACAGTATATTATCAGACTCTCTCAATTGTTTGAGCTGATCTATCATCTTCCTGTCCCTGAAGAGCTTGGGTTCCTTTATGTCATCGCTGTACTTCCCGTTTATTATGCTTCTGAGCTCATCGATAGCTTCATAATCTTCTTCAGTATCGATGTGGACCATAATATTCTTCATTTTTTCGGAGAGCTTGTTTTTCAACTCTACGAGAGCTCTGTCAGGGCTTGTCTTATATAATTCATGGAATTCAGAGACTTCAATTGGTTCTCCGTAAACAACTGTGAGAACCTGGCGGTACCTGATATAATTAGAATACTCTAATCCCACAGGTATTATTTTGATTTTAAGAGTGTTGTCTTCTGATTCGTCTGACTGGAAAGCTACTTTGCAAATCCCTTTCTTTAACTGCCTGAGTCTCCTGAATCCTTCATGATTACCTTCAGGGAGTATAACAAGGCCGTTTTTATTCTTTATTACGTCAATGGTCTTTGAAAAGATCTCATCATTTCCCTTCAGGCTGCTGTACCCGTCCCTGATCCTGTACACGGGAAGGATTTTGAGAAAATAGAGTATGGATGCAACTATTTTCTTCTTGAATATATCAGCTCTGGCAAGAAAAACATTGTGTCCGGGATTTGTAAAAAGTACAGCAAGTGCATCCATCAGTGCATTCTGATGATTTGGTGCAAATATTATATGCATATCGGGATTGATATTATCCCTTCCTATAACTATTATTTTGCGGTAAAAGACATTATTGTGCCAAAAACCTGCAACTAATTTTAGCAGTGCATATCCCGGTGAAAATTTCTCAATGTTATTCTTTCCCATTTTCCTGAAACTGTTTCCTTTTCCTGCCGTTGTATGCTAGGTTGGAAGCCTTGAACGGCAGGCTTTGTGCCTGCAATTTAGAAAAAAGGATTTCGCAATGTTGAAATAAAGATGAACTAAAATCGGTTAAGACCCAATAATAAGTCTTTATACCACCCTACGAAAAGTTGCTGTCATCCTGGAACCTGTCTATGAGCCTTCTTTCTTTTTTAGTGGGTCTTCCGGTGCCTTTATCGCGGTGGAAAGTAGCCCCCGAATGACTTAAATCAAGCTTCATCTTTTCCTCTTCAGGCGTCAGGTCTTCTGCAAATTTGTTGACAAGCTTGGCAGAAACCCTGTTTTCGATTGGTTCTATGACACGGTAAGTATAATTTACAGGAGGCTTTCTGACAATTATTATTTCATCTCTTGAGATTGTCCTTGAGGGCTTTACCTGAATGCCATTAATCAGTATTCTCCCTTTTCTGCATTCATCGGAAGCAATGCTCCTGGTCTTGTACAGTCTCACCGACCACAGGAACTTGTCAATTCTGACTGAGTTATGCTCCTCCATCTTTTACAGGTTTTGCCGGTGAAGGTTTAATCTTGCCTTCCTTGTTGAATGCAGTCATTGTAAGTTCAGCGCCTGCGAAAGCAAAAGATCTTATCATTTCTATTACAGTCGGAATTCTTTCATCAACAGTTTTTTCTTCCTCCTGTGTCCATCTTCCCAGGACGAAATCGACCTGTGAACCTTTTCTGAACTCATTGCCGATACCAAACCTGATGCGGGAGTATTCATTTGTTCCAAGCACAGATGATATGTTTGCCAGACCGTTGTGACCACCATCGCTTCCCTTCAGCCGCATACGGATGCTTCCGAGCGGAAGAGCGATGTCATCAACAAGTACAAGTAAATTCTCAAGCGGGATATTTTCCTTGTTCATCCAGTAGTTGACTGCATTGCCGCTGAGGTTCATGAATGTTGATGGTTTCAGCAGTATAAGATCCCTGCCCTTGTGTTTTGTGGTGGCTATTGCACCATAACGCTTGTCGGTAAAAGAAAAATTGGATGCCACGGCCATGGCATCCAATATCTTAAACCCTATGTTGTGACGTGTATTGTAGTAATCGTCACCAATGTTTCCCAGGCCTGCAATAAGATATTTCATCTAGCCTGTAAGTTATTGAGAATTAAAAAATTAGCTTTTTTCAGCAGCAGGAGCTTCTGCAGCTGCAGCTTCTCCTTCAGCGCCTTCGCCTTCACCTTCTGCCTTCTGGGCAACCCTTGAAGTGGCGATTGTAACAACAACTGCTTTCTTCATGTCGAGCAGCTCAATATTTTCAATTGACAGATCTCCAACCTTCACACTGTCGTGAATTTTGAGGTCAGTAATATCAATAGTGATGAATTCAGGAAGATACTTGGGAAGACCCTTTACTTTAAGTGTTCTTTTCTTGATGCTGAGCTTACCACCTGCGATTACTCCCACAGAGTCGCCATGTACTGAAACCGGAACTGCAATAATAACCGGCTTGTCTTCGAAGATCTGAACAAAGTCAGCATGAATTATCCTGTCACTGACCGGGTGAAACTGTATGTCATGTAAAACAGTCTTGTAAACTTTTCCGTCAAGGTTAAGGTCAACAAGATGTGCTTCGTGTGTGTAAACAAGGTTCTTGAATGACAGTTCGGGAGCCTGGAAATGAATGTTACTTTCCTTTCCGTAAATTACACATGGCACGCCTTCTGCTTTTCTGATTTCTTTTGAGCTTTTTTTCCCGAGCTCTGTGCGGAGTGATCCTTTGATCTCAATTGTCTTCATTTGTCTCTTTATTAATGTGCTACTCAATCCCGCCCTTGCGGGACCCCATCACACGTTTGACATTAAAATTTTGGCCTGCAAATATACGACAAATGAATCAGAATACAAAATTCGTTGATATCGACTGGTTTGTAGTGACTGCTTCGATTGTTTTTGCAAAAATATCGGCAATTGAGAGCACCCTGATCTTAGGTGATTCTATTGAAAGCGGAACTGAGTCAGAAACAACAAGTTCGCGTATATGCGAATTATTTATCCTCTCAACGGCATTGCCGGAAAGGATAGGATGTGTTGCAAAGGCCCTGATGCTTTTTGCACCCCTGTCTGTCATCATCTCAGCAGCAAGACACAGAGTACCTGCAGTATCAACCATATCGTCAATTATGACAACATTTCTTCCTTCAACTTCACCTATTATCGACATCTCCTCCACAACATTCGGTTTCTTGCGCAACTTGTAGCACAGTACCATCTCTGACTGCAGGTGTCTTGAGTAGGCATTAGCCCTTTTTGATCCGCCCATATCAGGCGCTGATACTGTCAGGTTGTCAAGCTTGAGTTTTTCAATATAGGGTGCGAAAATGGCTGATCCGAAAAGGTGATCGACGGGGACGTTGAAAAAGCCCTGGATCTGATCTGCATGAAGGTCCATTGTTATCACCCTGTCAACACCTGCAGTGCTGAGGAGATCCGCTGTCAGCTTGGATCCTATTGATACGCGTGGCCTGTCCTTCCTGTCCTGCCTTGCAAAACCGTAATAGGGTATCACGGCAATTACCTTGTACGCAGAAGCTCTTTTGGCTGCATCGATCATAAGCAGCAATTCAAGGAGATTTTCTGCCGGTGGATTTGTTGACTGGACAATGAAAACCATGCAACCTCTTACCGATTCATCAAAACATGGCTGAAATTCTCCATCACTGAATTTTGTTACAGAGCTTTTTCCAAGCTCAATTCCAAGTTTGTCTGCTATCATCTTGGCAAGATGTTGCGATGAGCGGCAGGCAAAAAGCTTCATGGGCGCTTTTCCAAACATTTGAAGTAAAATTAGTGGACAGTAAATAATGAACTACAACTCCTGCAAAAATATAAAATCACTCTCTATTTTTCTGTCCGTTTGAAAAAATGTTGATAGTTTCCTGAATGAATGCGAGTATTTCAGCTCTTCCTTTTCCGTTTGTAGCTGAGGACAGGAAAGTAACAGGCAGTGATTCCCAGGCACTCAGCATTATCCTGTCATATTCCTCAACAGCTTTTTTTTCTGCGGCTTTTGATATCTTGTCGCATTTGGTGAAAATCCTTGCAAACGGAACCTGGCTGTTGCCAAGCATCTCCATGAACTCAAGGTCTGATTTCTGAGGTTTGATGCGGATATCTATAAGTACGAAAAGCAAT
>JAKLDT010000106.1 GCA_022703405.1 Bacteroidota bacterium
TTGCTCTTGGCAGGTTTGCCGATTCGGAGAAGTATTATGAAAGGCTCTCTGCAGGAAAATTAACTGCACACGACCTGATAAACATTGGACATCTGGAGCTGTGCAAAGGGAATAAACGAAAGGCTGTGGATCATTACAGGCAGAGCCTTATGTCAGGCGAGATAAAGATTGAGCAGTTTTTAACGATCTTCGCTGAAGACAGTGAACTCCTTATATCCCTGGGAGTTAATTCTGATGATCTTCCAATAATTCTTGACTTCCTGCAGCTGGGTTCAGGGTAGGTCTTTGCCGGGCGGAGGTGGCGGAGGAATAGTGCTGTCAGATTTGGACTGCATTGAATCGCTCCTCTCACTGTCGTGGAAATCCCTGTTGTAATGTTTTTTCCTCTCCCTTATCATTTTCTGTCGTTCAGCATCAAGTTCCTTCATCCTGATGATCTGATCGGGTGTGAGTATTGAGTCAATTTCGCTTCTGAATGTTGTCATGCGAAGCTCAAATTCCTTTCTGAATGAAGAAGTTGCCTGGCTGTTCATTTTGGAATATTTATTGAGCACAGCCTCTATTTTTACTTTTTGCTCATCTGAAGGTTTAATTGCATTATACATTGCCTCCCTGAATTTCTCTTCCGAGAAAAGCAATCTTACAGGCTTAAGCCTGTTGTTTCTGAGCTGTGCAGATGTAAGCATCCCGAGAAGAAATCCGATTGCCAGAGTAACGATTACAAGTATTACAGGCTTTATTTTCATGACTTTACACTAATTTCCTGTTAATAAACAAACAATACTTTCACTGTCAATATCACCTATACCAAGAAGCAGGTCGAAACTGAATGAACCCTCCTTCAGATATATTGACAACAAAAGGATTACAACAGCTGCGGCGGCAGTAAAAGCTATTCTGTAGAATGCAAGACTGAAGCTTTTTTCAATAGCGTATGTTCGCCCATAAACCTCGATGCCACTGTTGATCCTTGCCAGCACCTTGTCTTCAAATCCTTCACTGAAGTCAAATGACATGATATCCTTGATATTTGCCTCATCCTCTCCTGATCCCTGTTTTTCAACAGGAGGAGAAGTGATCAGTCTGAATATGTCCGGGTTCTTCATTTTATTTTTGATTTTTCAATATTTCCCTTAATTGTTCCTGTGCCCGCGATAATCTTGAAAGTACTGTACCGACAGGCAGACTCAGTATTTCAGATGTTTCCTTAGTTGAATATCCCTGCAGCATTCTCATGACAACAATGCTTCTGAATTTCGGATCAATCTGCATCAGCGCTTTGGAAACAAGCTCTCTGACATCATTTTTTCCGGCATAATCATCATCAGCCACATCATATTCATAAAGCTCATCACTGCCTTTATGAGTGAACATAGAGAAGAATCTTTTTCTTCTCTTTATCTCATTTAGCGTAAGGTTAACAGCAATCTTCTGGATATAAGTCGACAGCTTAGCCTCACCCCTGAATTCCTGAAGGGAATGGTATAATTTTATAAATACTTCCTGACCAATATCTTCGGAATAAACTGTATCACCCAGCATTCCTTTCACCGTACGGGCAACCATTTTCCTGTAGCGGCTGACAATTTCCCTGAATGCATTCTGATCGCCCTCAAGTGTCGCCTTCACCAGGATGTCGTCTCCGGATTCCCTGTACGATGATATTACCATCCCTTTGTTTAAAAGACAATTATGAAAGCCTTAATATTCCCTTAATTACATAAATAATCACCTGGAAGTCACTTTTTCTTCAACAAGCTCAATATTAAAATCCCTGGTGTAATGAATCAGGTAGAGCCTGCTATTCTCAAAACCGTCATTTTCACCCTTCCTGTTGAAATCAAATTCGCAATGAAGCAGGTATGGCCTGTGTATTGAAGGATTATTAAGAAAATCTTTTCCGTGCAGCGCGAGTCCGCTGAGAAAATAATATGTTATGTCATAGCCCTGCCAGGCGAAGCTGACCTCTGAGGGCTCTGTCAGAAATTTTGAGCGGAAATCAGAATTGAATTGCTTAACATCATTTCTTTCATAGTCAATCCACGACGTTGTAAACAACTGCAGATCAAGGTCAAAAAAATATTTCGGATCAAGATTCTCGAGTTCTTTAAGTATTGGATATCCGAAGACTTTAATATTGAATTTCTTTGAAAGGCCATGGATATCCATAAGCGATTCACTTATAACAGGGGGATCTTCGGAGGCAATAATAACAACATTATCATTTTGCTGTGAAAGTGAATGCCCGAGGCGGTTTATTGAATCATTGTCGAATTTTGAACGGCTGAGGAATAAAAGTTCCTTGAATTTAATTTCCTCATAAGGAATCCAGTTAGTTAGCTCATTTATTATCAGACTTTTGAATCTCTTTACATCCTGATCAACCCCAAGGGAATCAGCATGTATGAAGACAATATTATGACCAGGGAATTCGCTGATTTTCCGTGCAAGTGCTTTCTGTGCTGCCTCAAGAGAGGAGTTAGCAAGGAAAAGGCTGGGATTCCCGCTGAGCACTGAGGTATTGAATAAAGGCACAGGCGAAACAACAGGGATTCCAAGGTTCCTTGCATAATCAGATATTATTGCAAGGTTGCGGGGATATACCGGGCCAATTATAAGGTCCATATCCGAAAATTTTCCGCTGTTTATAAGCCGCGTCAGCTCAAGGGTATCAACCTGTATATCATAGGTATGCAGCTTAATGTCAAGTCCGAGGGAACGCAGTGTATCGGCAGCAAGAAGTATTCCTTCGTACATCTCAACAAAATCAAGGCTTCCCGGATAAATCCAGTCATCAGGTCTCTTAATCTCCTTATAAATCCTTTTTCCTTTTACGATTCTCGAGGAGTCCTTTTCAATCCTGGCAGCATTTTCCCTGAAATAAAAAGGCAGCAATACTGCCACATCAAAAGACCCTGAAAGTTCCCTGAACTTTGTATATCCTGCAGGCTTCTGAATTACAACCGCCTGTTCAGCAACTTTTACCGGAACTGTGTCCTTTACCACGGCAACAGGTTCATCAGGTTCGGGAAGACTGGCTGCCGGCACTCTGATGTAGTCACCCGGCTGGGGAAAACGGAGGTCCCGGTTTTCCTTCCTGAGGTCTTTTACAGCAATCTTATAGATCTGCGCTATTGAAGCCAGCGATTCACTCTTCTGAACCTTGTGGTATATATACTTTTTATCGGGAATGTCAAACTTCTGTATGTCGTTCATGAACTTTCGCCTAGGAATGGCAATTTCGGTTCCGACAGACAGTTTGTTAATATCAAGTCCCTGATTGCTTTGCATAATCTCATTCTCGGAAACGCCGTACAATTTTGACAGATAGTAAATTGTCTCTCCCGGATTCAGGGTATGGTAAACAAAATTTGTCTCATCATGCTTCTTCTTTTCAGGCACCGGAGCAGTTTTTGAGTCGGCTTCAGTCACTGATTTTTCAGCGATCTTCAGAGTCTGTCCCTCATTCAGACCATAAAGGGCTGCAGGATTTTCCTTTACAAGCTCCTCGACCTTTATCCCATAGGCTCGTGAAACAGAATAGGCAGTTTCCCCCTTCTTTACCACATGAATATAATACGAAACGCCTGAAATAACTGTCTTATTTGAAGACCGTTCGACAACAACCTGTGCAGTCAGCCCTGAAAAAATAGCTGTCAGCAGCAGGATTGAGGCAAATTTCAATATCTGGTTAAGTCTCATCCGAATTAATTCTTTAATCATTTACCATAAGCTTTAAGAAAGTCGGTGCAGTTTTTACCGATTCTCTCCGGAACATTAGCTATATCTCCTCTGATAAATTTATCGCCAGTAATTTTCTCATACAGCTCTATATATCTTTCAGATACTTCATTAACAAAGCTGTCTGTCATTTCCGGCACCTTCTGGCCTTCCTTTCCCTGGAAACCGTTTGCCATAAGCCACTCACGCACAAACTCTTTTGACAACTGCTTTTGGGTCAGGCCATTATCAAATCTGTCCTGATATTCATCAGCATAAAAATAACGGGAAGAGTCAGGAGTATTTATCTCATCTATGAGGTATATTTTCCCGTCCTTTCTTCCAAATTCATATTTTGTATCAACAAGTATCAGGCCATGCTTTGCCGCTATTTCTGAACCACGTTTAAAGACCTCCATTGTGTATTTTTCAAGCATGTTATATTCATCTTCAGGAATAAGTCCGCTCCTTATAATCTGCTCTCTTGAAATATCTTCATCGTGACTCCCCTGTTCTGCTTTTGTTGTGGGTGTAATTATGGGCTTGTCAAAACGCTGATGTTCTTTCATCCCATCAGGTATCCTCACTCCGCATATTTCCCTGGCTCCTGATTTATACGCCCTCCAGGAACTTCCTGTAAGATAAGCTCTTACAATCATTTCAACAGGATAAGGTTCACATTTATGACCAAATGTAACATTAGGATCAGGAGTTGCGATTTTCCAGTTAGGAACAATATCTGCAGTTGCATCGAGGAACTTTGCAGCAATCTGGTTGAGCACCTGCCCCTTATAGGGAATTGCTTTTGGCAGCACTACATCAAAGGCAGATATCCTGTCTGAAACAATCATCAGAAGATACTTATCATCAATATTATAAACATCCCTGACCTTCCCTTTGTAAATACTTTTCTGTCCGGTAAAGCTGTAACTGGAGTTGAAGATTGTTTTCGCCATTGTTATTTAATTAACAGTAAGTTATGCAGTGCTATTTTTCTCTATCCTGTCCCGTTTTCGGGTTTGCCTGTGAAGTCACAGATTCCTCATTTTCATAGGCCCTGACTATCCTTTTAACAAGTTTGTGCCTGACAATATCCCTTTCGTCAAACCTGATAACAGAAATTCCTTCAATATCAGTCAGTATTCTGATAGCCTGAATAAGGCCTGAATCGGTTTTCTTCGGCAGGTCAATCTGGGTTGCGTCACCTGTCATAATGAATTTTGAACTGACGCCCATTCTTGTAAGGAACATTTTAAGCTGGCTCATTGTGGCATTCTGGGCCTCATCGAGTATCACGAAGGCATTTTCAAGAGTTCTGCCCCTCATGAATGCCAGAGGCGCTATCTGAACCGTACCATCTTCTATCCAGGTCTCCAGCTTCTTGATAGGCAGCATGTCGTGAAGTGCATCATATAGCGGCTGCAGGTAAGGATCAAGTTTTTCCTTCATGTCTCCGGGAAGGAATCCCAGCCTCTCTCCTGCCTCTACAGCGGGCCTTGTAAGGACAATTTTCTTGACCTCCCTGTCCTTAAGGGCCTTTACTGCCAGGGCTATTGATGTATATGTTTTGCCGGTTCCCGCAGGGCCTTCTGCAATAATCAGGTCATTTGTCCTGTAGTCATTTACGAGCTGAAGCTGGTTAACAGTACGCGCTCTTATTGGTTTTCCGCTTGTGCCAAATACAATGACATCCTCAAAATGTCCGTTTGAAGCTGAACGAAGGTGATCAGCATCAAGAAAGTATTTTTCGATATCAGCCTCTTCAAGACGCCGGTATTTCCTGTAATAATCAAGAAGTTCATTGAATTTCTCAGCAAACAGAGTTATCTCCGACTCCTCTCCCATGCACTTTATCTCATTCCCCCGTGAAAGGATCTTAATTTTAGGGAAGAAGCCTTGTATCTTGTCAAGCTGAGTGTTATTTGTTCCGAAAAAAACAACAGGATCAATATCTTCAAGAAATATGCTTATCTCAGTCATCAAATCAGATAAAAAGTTCAGTATCTTTATGTTAACGCAAGGCCTGGACCTCCTGTAAATGGTTCAAAAAAAATGATAAAGGCCTTTGCAAAGTAAGGTTATTTTTTCCTTAGAAGAT
Source organism: Bacteroidota bacterium (assembly GCA_022703405.1). GTDB lineage: Bacteria > Bacteroidota > Bacteroidia > Bacteroidales > VadinHA17 > LD21. The sequence goes on from JAKLDT010000106.1 coordinate 5,819, forward strand.
TATCTTTGTCACAAGTTTTTTGCTATGCCGGTCATAACACTGACAACTGAATGGAAGCCTGATGATATCTATAACGGAATCATAAAGGGCAAACTGGCTTCACTTGTGCCTGCTGTGCCGGTAATAGACAATGCCTGCAGCATACCTGTTTTCAATATTTCGAGGGCTGCTTTTATTATCAGAAACACCTTTGAAAATTACCCCGAAGGATCAATTCACCTCATCTGCGTACATTCAGAAGCATTAAAAGAACAAAACTATCTGATAATCAAATCTAAAGGTCATATTTTTATTGGCACCGACAATGGTATTTTCAACCTTATCCTGAATGCTGAACCGGATGAAGCTGTTGTAATTGAAAAAGAACCGGGACAGAATGAGCTTGACGTATATGCCAGGGCTGCTGCTGCAATTATAAGTGGCAGGAAGCTTTCACAGCTGGGAAAAACGGCTGGCAGAATTAATGAAATGATGCCTTTAAGAGCAACAATTGACAAGGATGTGATCATCGGCAGCATTATTTTCATTGATTCTTATGGCAATGCCATATCTAATATCACGCGGGAGGTTTTTTCAAGGGTGTTCGATAACAGGCCCTACAGGATCCTGATCCAGAGCAATAAAAACCATACTGAGAAGATTTCGGAACGTTATAGTGACGTTCCTGTGGGAGAGCTGCTTGCCCTGTTCAACCAATTGGACCTCCTTGAAATTGCAATAAACGGCGCAAATGTTTCGGAGCTTCTGAGCATTGAAACCGGTTCTGTAATAAGGATAGACAATCCTGCCAGAACAGTATCGCCAAACAGATTATTTTAATAAACAAGACACATGGACAACAGAGCAAGGAGCCTCGAGGAATTAGGAAGGCTTATGGATATTCTTGACGAACTCAGGACAAAATGTCCCTGGGATATGAAGCAGACCTTTGATACACTGCGCAAGCTTACAATTGAGGAGACCTTTGAACTGGCAGACGCAATATCATCAAAGAGTGATGCAGAAATAAGGAATGAACTCGGCGATTTAATGCTTCACATTGTATTTTATGCAAAGATAGGTTCGGAGAGAGGCACTTTTTCAATGGCCGACATACTTGAAGGAATTAATAAAAAACTGATTTACAGGCACCCGCATGTATTTGGAGATGTTGAAGTGGCAGACGCCAGGCAGGTTGAGGACAACTGGGAGAAACTTAAAATGAAGGAAAACTCGGAATATAAGCCTGTCCTTTCGGGTGTTCCCTCTTCAATGCCGGCAATAATAAAGGCTAACAGGATTCAGGAAAAAGTCAGAGGTGTTGGTTTTGACTGGGAGGAAAAAGAACAGATATGGGACAAGGTGCAGGAGGAACTGTCTGAACTTAGGGAGGAGATCGAAAAGCTCGACACTGAAAAGATAGAGGCTGAGCTTGGCGATGTGATGTTCTCAATAATAAATGCATCGAGGCTTTATGGAATTGATCCGGAAGCTGCCCTCGAAAAAACAAACAGGAAATTCATAAAGAGGTTTAATTACCTTGAAAAAGAGACACTTGCAAAAGGCCGCTCACTTCACGACATGACTCTTGACGAGATGAATGTTATTTGGGAGGAAGCAAAAAAAGAAGATTAGTTAATGCCCCCTGAAGGGGGTTCTAAAACAGTAAATCGGACTTCCACGCTATTTCGTAGCAGGAATGCTGCTATCAAGCTTATTTTGCAAACCGGTAGCTGAGGATCTGGTAAATAACCTTTGCTGCTAGGAAATCAGGAGCTTTGTTTGCAAGTGACGGGCATAATTCCACAACATCAAATCCCACAACATTCCTTGATTTTATGACATCCTTCAGGAAGAACATCAGCTCGAAATAATCAGGTCCGCCCGGTTCAGGTGTACCTGTTGAAGGCATTATTGAAGGATCAAACACATCAAGATCAATCGTAATGTACACATTTTCAGTGAGCAGATCCAATGCCCTGAAATACAGGGATTTATCCTTATAAAGCTGGTAGGCATAAAATATCCTGTTGCTTTCGGCAAAAGGCAGTTCATCAACACACATGCTCCTGATGCCAACCTGTACAATAGGTGCGACTTCCCGGGCCCGGGCCATTGCACAGGCATGGTTATATTCTGAACCCTCATAAACAGGCCTCAGGTCGCTGTGTGCATCAAGCTGCAGTATTGTGAGATCCTTATATCGCTCCGCATAAGCCCTGAATGATCCAATAGGGACAGTATGATTTCCACCAATCAGCACAGGAAATTTACCCTGATCAAGAAGTGACCCCACCCTTTCCTGCACAGCATTTACCAGCTTCTCAGGAGATTCTCGTTCCAGTACAGGCTCAACAGTGTGAATTCCTTTAAGATGTGCTTCCGACCAGGTTTCAATATCAAAAAACTCAAGGTTTACGGATGCTTCAAGAATGGCTTCAGGCCCCTTGTCAGCTCCACGTATCCATGTACTTGTTTCATCGTAAGGAACAGGAAGAATTATGATTTCCGACTCATTATAGCCGTAAACAACCTCATGTCCTCCGAAATTAATCATAAACTGTTTTTGATTGGTACTATTCCTTTTCAGCCTTACCGGCGGCTTTCTTTTTTTTCTTTGCAGGTGCTTCTGTTTTTTCCTCTGAAGTAACTTCTGCAGTGGGCTCATTCTTTTCAGCCTCAGGTTCTTCCTTAACGAGGAGATTCAGTTTATGAAGAGAATTATACCAGAGTGCCACTTTCCTTATATCGCTTGTGTAAACCTTATCCCTGTCATATTCAGGAAGAACTTCAGCAAACCATGCCTTAAGTTTATTATTATCTGACTTAGGATCAACAGCTTCCCCTCCGTTTGCCTTATCCCATATAAGATCAAACACTTTCGAAAGAGGCATATCTTCCTTTTCAGTATAGATAGCAATATCTTCAAGTGAGCTGACCTTGGCGGAACCGAATGCACTTGATCTCTTCTTTGTCTCGAGATGTTCGACTATTATTGAATTTTTACCCTGTGCTATGAACCTGAAAAGCCCCGGTTCACCTGAAATTGCCAAAATATCCTTTAAATTCATATTGTTTGTTTTTTGCAAATTTAGCTCTTGTATTCTGAATTATTCAATTTTAATAAATTTTATCAATATCAGACCATGTTCCTTTCCTTTTTGATCTTTTCATAGGCTTCATTAACCTTTTTGAATTTTTCATCTGCTGTCTTCCTGAAATCATCCCCAAGGTGACTTACCTTATCGGGATGATACTTCATGGCCATCCTGCGGTAAGCCTTTTTCACCTCATCATTAGTCGAAGTGCGCTCTATTTCAAGGATTTTATATGATGAATCGGTCTCAGGAATGAACATATTCCTTATTGAGACAAAATCGTTGTTTGCTATGCCAAGTGCACCTGAGATTTTTTCAATAAGATCCGACTCAGCCTTATTTATTGATCCGTCAGCAAGTGACACATTGAACAGCAGGTGCAGAAGCTGAAGCCTTGAGGAGTAATCCATATTATGGCTGATCTGGATGCATATATCCCTGACAAGGATGTCCTGCTTCAGGATATCCTTAAGCATCAGAACGGCTTCTTTTGCAGCTTCATTTCCAAACTGTCTGACAAAGAACTGCTTGACATAGTCGAGTTCTGATTTTACAACCTTCCCGTCAGCTTTCATTACAGCAGCCACAAGTACAAGAAGGCTTACTCCGAAATCACCTTGTGAAGTTCTTGTTTTCCGCTGAGTGCTGCCCGACGAGCTATCTGTAGTACTGTCGATTACAGAACCAACAATAAATCCGAGCAGTCCACCGATAGGTCCGCCCATTACAAAGCCCAGTCCGCCACCCAGCCATTTTCCAAACATAATATTCAGTTGCTTTTATTAACCTGTTGAAGTAATTCCCCGTGAATCTTAAGAATTGCCGGTATTATCATGTCATTTTCAGAATTACGAACAACATAATCAGATCTTTGAATACGGATTTCATCATCAAGCTGGTTCCTCATTCTTTCCATGACCTGATCGCTTGTAAGCATGTTACGCCTGATAACCCTTTCAATTCTTTGTTCCACAGGAGCGACAACAGTCATAATCCTGTCGAC
>JAKLDT010000107.1 GCA_022703405.1 Bacteroidota bacterium
CTCCCTCAGCAGTTGTCCGCAAGCTTAATTCAGACGGGAAGAGCATCATCTGATTAAAGGGCATATCCTTGTGCTCTATTCTTCCCCAGCCGATCTGAATTCTTCTTCCATCCGGTACATTGTTATAAGTCTGTGCTGCATAAAGGCTTCCCCAGGAATAGAAATATTTACCATGTTCAGGTTTGAACTCAGCCCCGTTGAAAGTTCCGATCATATATGTACCTGAAGCTCCATACATTACCCACTTTTTATTATTACTGTTGCCATCAACAGGAAGTTCAAAGAATTCAGGGCATTCATAAAAGCCCGGAACAGTGCTTTTCTGAGTCCAGTGTTTCAGGTCCTTCGAATTGTAAATAATATTGTAATTGTCATTGTACAATACCATAACCCAGGTTTTTTCCGGTTCATACCAGAATACCTTCGGATCGCGGTCAGGACCAAGAATTGGATTGCCTTCATATTTTTTGAAAGTCCTGCCATTATCAGTACTCCAGGCAATGTTCTGTGTCATTTTTTTCCCGGCGGCTGTGTAGAAAGCAACAAGTGCATCTTTTCCCCAGCCTGCCGAGTTATTCTTATCGATAACGGCAGAGCCTGAGAACATTGTTCCAAGAGAATCGGGCTCCAGTGCTATTCCAACCTCCTTCCAGTGAACGAGATCACTGCTTACGGCATGGCCCCAGTGCATGTTTTCCCAGAACTTCTCAAAGGGATTGTGTTGATAATAAAGATGATACTCCCCGTTCTGCCAGACAAGGCCGTTCGGATCATTATTCCATCCCCTGCGGGATGAGAAATGCAGCTGAGGACGGTTCACCTCTTTGTATAAGGAGTCTTCACCGGCAATCCTGTCATCCTGGTAAATATTTTTCAGACCGTTCCCATTTCCTGTGTATTTTATTGTAATCTCCTTACCATTATATTTTGAGATATCCCAGAATACCCAGTAATCAGGTTTTTCAGGTGCCAGACGGATTGCAAACTCCTTGAACTGTAAGCCATCAGCGGAAAATGTCATTTTTGCCCTGTCAGCAGATTGGGAGACTGGCAGGTTGAGATATTTACTCTTAATCAGGAGTGAAACCTCATTTATTTCATTTTGAGCTGTTTTATTGTCTTTTGTCCCGCAGGATGAGAGCAGAAAAAATAGTAAAATTGAAGTTAATTTTCTTATTTTAAGATACATAGTGGATTATTTTTAAAATATGTTATATTACAATTTAAGCTTATCCATAAAAAAATTCTGGAAGTACATGAACTTATCCTTCCTGCTTGCCTCTGTGTTTTGTATTATCAACCACTGCCCTCTCTGCTATCCTTTTAACCATGAACTCACCCCCTCGGTCCCCCTCTCTGCTATCGTGCTCTACCTGAACTCACCCCCTCGGTCCCCCTCTCTGCTATCGCAAAGAGGGGGATGCCATAGCGATAATGTTTTTGTAATTATGGGACAAGCTCGAGAAATAGTTTGATTTTTAACAAGGTATCATCCATATTTTCAAGCTCATCATTTTTTAGTCTGAGGATGTGAAGGCCAAGCCTTTTAAGTTCTTCATCCCTGAACTGGTCATAATCTATTGTGGTTTCATGTATCGGACCATCAAGTTCGATCACGGCCTTTTTCTCATCACAATAGAAATCAGCAACAAAATAATTCAGCCCCTGGTAATCAGCTTTATAAACTATTGGATGCTGGCGTAAAAATTTATATCCTAAAAAATTCCGGTTTCTTAGTTTTTCCCATAGAAGGATTTCAGAGTCAGTCATACTTTTTCTAAGCTCTCTTGCATGTGCCTTAATTACCTTATAATCAAGATATCCGCGTCCTCCCATCTCATTATGATTAGTATAAAGATAAACATAATTCACTTTAGTGGCACCACCCCCTCTTTGCGAAGCAGAGAGGGGGCAGGGGGTGAGTTTTTCTTTAGCAGAAAGGCCCACAAGGGGTGAGTTTGCCTTATGCAAAATGGCGCACAAGGGGTGAGTTTGTCTTTAGCAGAAGGACCCGCAGTGGGTGAGTTCATAATACCGGAATTCTCTTCAACAGGTCATCAAGCTTTACAGTAATTATTCTTCCCAGAGGTTTTCCATCTCTCCATGTTACTACCCTGAAGGTATCAGCATCCTTTGGAATTGTAAGTTTTTCTCCCTTTTTGTATATTGATGAATGATCATCAGGACAGGTATTATCAAATGTGTAATATATCTCGTTATCAGCAAGTTCTGAATCCAGGCTTATAAGAAGTTCACCCTTTTCATTCTTTGAAGGTGTTATTATGGCATCATAGAAACTAAGAGAATAGTTAACATCAGCCCTGTCCAGTCTCCTGAGGTTATATTCGGTACGCTGCACGAAGTCATTCCAGTCACGGGAGTCCTTAGGTGACCAAAGGACTTCGGAAAGTGCAAATGCACGGGGCCAGAGCATATACTCTGCATGTCTGAACACGGGAACACTCTCAGCCCAGAGATTTCCCTGCCCACCGAGAATATAATCAGCATCAACGCCTTCCGGTACAGGCTCAAATTCATATACTTTATTGAGCCGGAGCATTGAGTATGTTGGCGGCTCAATAGCAGGGTCGCCCTGATAAAAATCGAGGTAGGCATATTCCACAGGACTCATTACAACATGATGCTGTGCCTTTGCGGCAGTTATACCTCCCTGCATGCCCCGCCAGCTCATAACAGCAGCATTCGGAGCCAGTCCGCCTTCAAGGATCTCATCCCATCCGATAAGCTTTTTACCCTTCGACTCCAGTATCTTTTCAAGTCTTTTAATGAAATAGCTCTGAAGTTCTTTCTCATCCTTCAGATTGTTTTCCTTCATTTTTTTCCGGCAATCGGGGCATTTTTCCCAGAAACCCTTGTAGCACTCATCACCCCCGATATGGACATATTCAAACGGGAAGAGTTCAGCAACTTCTGTTAGTACCTTCTCCATATACTCATAAGAAGTTTCCTTGCCTGCACATATTGAATTATCATCAATGGTATAAAACTTACTGCCGGGATTGACATTGTATTTCCTGCCTGTGGAGGAGAGATACGGATAAGCGGCAATTGCAGCCAGACTGTGACCCGGAGCTTCAATTTCAGGCAAAATATCTATATTCCTGAATTTGGCATATTCAATAAGTTCCCTCATCTGATCCTGAGTATAGAAGCCTCCGTAAGTTGCAGCTTCTCCCTCCTGCGGAACCTCTCTATCCCACCATAATCCGGTACGGGGAACACGCCAGGCGCCTTTTGCCGTAAGCTCTGGCAAGCTTTTTATTTCAAGCCTCCATCCCTGATCGTCTGTCAGATGAAGCTGAAGTACATTATATTTATAGGCAGCCATTTCATCGATCATCTTCTTTATCTCATCAATCGTAAAGAAATGCCGGCTGACATCAAGAAGTAGACCGCGCCATTTAAACCGTGGAAAATCTTCAACAGAAACATATTGAAATTCCAGTTCATCCTCACCACATTCTGCACATTCTTCATATTCCTGAGGGATCATCTGAAGAAGAGTCTGCATACCATATAATAATCCTTGTGTATTGCCTGCTGCTATTTCAATACCCCGTTTTGAAATATCCAGTTTATAGCCTTCCTGTCCCAGAGTTGCAGGCAGATCGTCATGAACAGAAAGGCTTATACCTTTGCCTGTGCCCTGCTGAGTCCTTAGCTCCATTCCGGAAGAGATATTAATCTGATCAGAAAGGTATTCTGCAAGTGCCAGCAATTCATCACCCGAATAATAAATAACTGAATTACCTTTCAATTCGTACTGTCCCTGATTTAATGTCATTTTTACAGGAAGTGGAATTATAGTGAGTTGCTTTTCTCCGACTGACTCCGATTCATTCTGACAAGCAGCAATGAGAATGAACAAAAAGATCAGGTTTAATGCCTTGATGAGTGTTTTCATATTATTGAAATATAGTATTTATCTGATTTTTAATTAATTAGGAGTCTTACCCAGGCCTTTTCCGACAGCTTTTATCTGCCCGAGATGATCCGGAAGAATATCTCCCTTTGTATTAACAACGACCTCCAGGCAGAGGACACCTTCACCCTGAACTATCTTTTTTGCCTTTTCAACAAGTTCTTCAGTTTTAAACTGGCTTCCACTTCCACCCCACTTCTCACCAAGATAAGTAAAGAGGAACCACTGTACTCCAGGCTCAACCCACCGTGAGGAAGGAAACTCATCAATTGTCTGTTTTTCTCCGGAACTGTAATCACAATACGGGGTATTAACATGAATAGTACCGAAACCGTAATTATATGTCACAATGCTGTTTTTGTTTCCTGCCTTGGCTGCAAGTGTATGTGTACTGATGTTATGCTTAAGTGACATATCCATCCTTGTACTCCTTATATTATTCCAGTCATACAGTCCGTCGAACCACCAGCCTTTCACATCTGTTCCGTAACGCAGGCTCCACTCTCTTATCATATCCTCAAGGATAGGCTGATTAAACTGGCTTGTTGCCGAATCCTTGCCATAGGAATATCTGAATTTTTCTGAGACAAGCTTATTGCTTATCGGTGGATTTGACGGCAGGTACAGAATAACCGGTATATTATATTTCTTAAGTGACTTTATTATGTCCATGGGAAGATCCCGTGTTGAGCACAGATCACCGGGCCTGACACCCACAACTGAATCGAAAACTGCATTTGGAGAACAATAGTATCCTGAGTTTTGTCCCAGTGTAACCATGACAAACCCGGCACCTGACCGGCTGACGTCATAAGCAAATTTCTCAGTATCAAAACTATTGACTGCATCGTTCCATTCCTTTGAACCTTTGTCCTGAACCATATTAGAGCTCAGGTAATGAAACATGATCCCGAAACCGACATCACGGAACCAGTCAGTATCAGCATTACCTCTTACCTCAATTTTTTCTGAGGAAATTATTTCTGATGATATCTTTTTACCCCCTGGAACAGATGTTGCTTCCACCTTACATTTCAGGTATTTACCTTCATAGGAAGTAAGGAGAACAATTTCATTTGTAGTAATGCCTGAAAGTTCCTGCCAGATACTGTCGGGTGAAGAAGCCAGCGACCATGTGATTTCTGGTTCGGAATAAGCTTCAGGCAGGATAAATTTTGCTGTAACTATCTGTTTGGCAATCAGATCACCGTGCAGTTGTAAATTCTGAATCTTTTCGGTATTACACCCAGCAAGGTATGTGCACAGCAGGATAAGAAGGCAGATATTCTTTTTCATAAAAAAACTACTAAATAACTCATTGATACATAAAATTATCTTAATATTAACCCACCCCTGCCCCTCCCTGGAGGGGAACCTCAAGAACTGTCTGCCCCTGACATGTTACGGTCGTCTCATGTCTCACGTCTCATGCCTCACATCTCATGTCTCACGCCTGACACCTTACGCCTTACGCCTACTTTCTCACATAATCAAATGGCAATCCGTTATAGGTCCTTGCAAGGAGGGCTATGTTCCTTTCATCACCCTTAAGGCTGTCGGGATACACTGAAAGATAATAGTCTATTGGCTTCATTACTGAACCACTGACAGGCTTTGTAAATCCATACAAGCCAATTTTCTTTTTCCGGGCGTCTGGTATTACTATTGCTGCATCCTGGCCATTCCAGTTTGCCAGGCAGGTAACCATTTTCGTATTTTTTCCAAGCATTGCCTGAGCTGAAGCCGTTGTGGAGGTGTCTCCCGCCTCATTCAAAACCCAGTCAACCTCCTTCAGCATGTCGGAACCGGCAATATCCCTGCTTGTTAACTGGCATGATGTGAGCCATATAATACATTCAGGATCAGTCTTTTTAACAGTCTCTTTTATTCTCTTCCAGGTCCGGTCAATTGCCCTGCGGCGGAACTGAAGTTCAGTTTCAGGAGTGATCTTGTCAGCACCGGGAAAAGGCTCGCCCATAAGTTCAGCGAACATCTCCTGTTCACAGGTCAGCCATTTCAAAGGTGGATAAGGTTCCATTGTAGCACCCGGATTCCATAGCCAGTCGATAAAAACACCATCGATACCGGTTTTCTTTATCGCGTCTTCAATTGAAGCACACAGGAAATCGAGATATTTTGTTGTATAGGGAATATGCGGAAGTGAGGGTATTCCATAGCTATAGTCAGGATTTTCAAGTCCCCAGCGGGTATTTGATCCTGCACAGAAATAGCCAAAGACCTTGATATTCTTTTCATGGGCAAGCCTGACCTGTTCTGTAAGAAAATCATGTACAAGTCCGGGTTGGTCAGGTACTATGCCGTTTTTATACCAGGCATAGCCGTTGCATGATACAGCGAACGACTGGATTACATTGCATCCGAGAGCTGCATACCAGTCAACATGAGCTTTGGGATCAGCATCTGCCCATAAACCGGGTGCAGCGAAGCCATTGGGACCTCCCTCGCCCCAGTTGAAGTCTATATCATAAGCCTTTATCGTCTCGTTATCTGTCTGTTTTATAGTTCCTTTACAAGCGGCAAGAACAAATATGACAAAAAGTATAATAACCAGAGCTTTGTTTTCCATAGGTTCAGATATCAGGTGGCAGTTAATGTTTTTTCTTTACTAAGATATTTAAAAGAATCTGAAATCCATAGAATACCAGCTTTAAGAACCAGCACAGAGAATGCTGAGTATACACAGACACAGAGATTAGTCAACCGGAAACAGAAATTTCATCTGTGTAACTCTGCGGTCCTCCTGATTTCCTCAGTGTTAGTTCTTAAAAAAAATATATCTTTATTATTCCTTATTTTTTATAAAATATGAAACGCAGTGAAGTAAACGAAATAATAGCCGGATTCAGCGCCTTCATGAATGAACATCATTTCATGCTTCCTGAATGGGCTTCATGGTCGCCAGCAGACTGGAAAGGGAAATATGAATCGTGCAGTGAAATTGTGGATAATAAGCTGGGATGGGATATCACGGACTTTGGCAGTGGTGATTTCAAAAAAACCGGACTATGTCTGTTTACAATCCGTAATGGCAGCTGGGATAAAAAGGATAAGTTATACTGTGAGAAGATCATGGCTGCAGATGAAGGTCAGGAAACTCCGATGCATTTTCACTGGAACAAATCCGAGGATATTATCAACCGGGGCGGAGGAAATCTTGTTATGGAGCTTTACAAGGCAAACGGAAATGACGAATTGTCGAATGAAGATGTACTTGTAAGCATTGATGGCATCCTGAACTGCATTAAAGCAGGCGAACAACTAATACTGAAACCCGGACAAAGCATCTGTCTCAAACCTCGTATTTATCACCGGTTCTACGGACAAAAAGGTCACGGCAGGGTACTCATCGGAGAGGTAAGCATGGTAAATGATGATGCCAATGACAACCGGTTTTATGAAAAAGTGGGCAGATTCCCTGAAATAAGCGAAGATGTCAGGCCATTGCATCTGCTTGTAAATGATTATTCCATGTACCTGTAAAAGAGCTTTTTATATTATGAGTGCAATAAAAGTTTCAGGTACAGGATGCTGCCTTGTCGACATTCTTTATAATGATATTAACTTCCGTGAAGACAAGCTCAGGAAATACATGAGCATAAAAAGAGGTGACGGTGGATTATCCCCCGGACACCTGGTATTCAGGGAGGAATTCGAGGAATTCTGCAAAAAAACTTTCGACACGGCTCTTAATGAAATAACCGGAGGCCGCAAACCAGACAAAATTAACATTGGAGGACCATCTATTGTATCGTTGATTAATATCACTCAAATGGCTGATATTAATCAATGCGAGGTGAGATTCTATGGTCGGGGAGGCAATGATGAACCAGGTAGGTTTCTTATTGAATCACTCCGGAAAACGAAAGTGCATCTGAGTGATTTCAGGCTTATTGACAAGGCTACACCTTCAACAGTTGTGCTCTCCGATCCGGGTTATGAGAACGGTCATGGGGAAAGGATGTTCATAAACTCAATAGCTGCTGCCTGGGAATATGGACATGAAGATCTTCCAGGAGATTTCTTTGAAGCTGACCTTACGGTTTTCGGAGGAACAGGTCTTGTCCCCGGAATTCATGATAATATGACATCACTTCTCAGAAAAGCAAAGAAGAAAGGATGCAGAACTATTGTAAATACAGTTTTCGATTTCAGGAATGAGAAGCGTAATCCCGGTCAAAGATGGCCGCTTGGCGAAAGTGATGAGAGCTATTCCCTGACCGATCTTCTGATTGCCGACAGGGAGGAAGCTTTAAGGCTGAGTGGTACGGAATCAATTGACTCAGCACTTAAGTTCTTCATAGGAAAAAGGACAGCTTCAGTTATAATTACTGATGGTTCAAATGAGATAACAGCCTGGTCTGACGGCAGTTTCTTTGCTGAAAAAGGAATGTTCAGATTACCTGTTTCAGAAAAAATAACTGAAGAGCTTAAATATAACAGGGAGGGAGACACAACAGGATGCGGGGATAATTTTGCAGGTGGTGTGATGGCCTCCCTCATAAACCAGATCAAAGCAGGAAACAAGATGCCTGAACTCAGGGAAGCATGCATGAGAGGCATCGTTTCCGGCGGATATACCTGCTTTTATCTTGGAGGTACATATTTTGAAGAAGTACCGGGGGAAAAACAGAAAAAAATTGAACCTTATTATGCAGCTTTCAGAGAGCAGATTAAAGGCTGATCCTAAAAAGATAGTGATCTTCGGAGCCGGAAGAATAGGCAGATCATTTATCGGACAATTATTCGGTTCAGCAGGCTACAAAACAGTATTTATTGATGTGGATCATGAGATTGTCAGGCTGCTTAATGAAAGAGGTTCATACAGGGTTGTTATAAAGGGGGATACAGAACAAATTCTTTGTATCTCAAATGTTAGTGCGCTTCATTCGTCTGACACAGAGAATGTTACAGACGCCGTATGCTCAGCAGGAATTGCAGCCGTGTCTGTTGGTAAGTTTGCACTTGGTAAGGTAATTCCTGTAATTGCAGCAGGTCTTGAGAAAAGGTTATTCCATAATCCATTCACTCCGCTCGATATCATACTTGCTGAAAATCACCGTTCTGCGGCAGAATTCACTAAATCGGAGCTTGCAGTAAATCTCCCTGCTGATTTTCCTCTTGAAAGTTATGTCGGACTGCTTGAAACGAGCATAGGCAAGATGGTTCCCATAATACCCGCCACGGAAATAAAAAAGGATCCTCTTATTGTTTTTGCAGAGCCTTACAACACCCTGATCCTGGACGCAAAAGGTTTCAGGAATCCCATACCTGATGTTAAAGGGCTGGCTCCCAAGGAAAACATAAAGGCCTGGGTTGACAGGAAAGCATTCATTCATAACCTTGGACATGCGACGGCTGCATATTACGGTTATTACCTGCATCCGGAAATGATTTACATGTATGAGATACTTGATGACGAAAAGGTAGCTGACTTTACAAGGAAAGTTATGCTGCAGTCAGCTGCCATACTGGCGAAAGCATACCCTGCTGATCTGCCATTGTCAGACCTGGAAGAACATGTCGATGATCTAATCAGCAGATTCAGGAACAAAGCTCTGCAGGATACGGTTTACAGGGTTGGAAGCGACCTTATCAGAAAACTAGGTATAGATGACCGCTTCATGGGAGCAATCAGCCTGGCTGTTGAGTATGGAATGCCATACAACCTTATTGTTAAGGCTACAGCCTATGGATTCAGGTTTAAGGCAGAAGATGAGAGGGGTTTAATGTTTCAGGACGACATTAAATTCCATGATACTGCAGAAAAGGACCTTAATTCGACATTCACAAGTCTGTTGAATTTTGATCC
>JAKLDT010000108.1 GCA_022703405.1 Bacteroidota bacterium
ATTCATGGTGTGGGAGGCATAACCGGTGCAATACTGCTTGTTTTCTTTATCCGTCCTTCGTGGATGTCAGAAGCAGCAGCTGCAGCAGGGGGATCCTGGAGTGTATTGGATCAGCTTGGCGTACAGGCCCTTGCCGTGCTTATTGCCGCAATATATGCTGCTTTGATGACAGCTCTTATAATATTTGTTCTTAACAGATTTGTGCGTTTCAAGGCTTCCGAGGATGATGAAATGGCCGGACTTGACAGGGCTTATCATGGTGAACGTGGTTATGGAATGCTTAATCCAAACTGAACTGAAAAAACAGAATATGAAACTGATAACTGCTATCATACGGGAAATACAGCTCGATAAGGTTCGCGAAGCTCTTATAACAGCTGAAATAACAAGGATTACTGTCAGTCGTGTCTCAGGTAATGGTCAGCAGAGGATAGAGGAAATGTACCGGGGGCAGAGGATCGTACCTGACCTTATACCAAAGATTAAGATAGAAATAGCTGTAAATGATGCATTTGTTGATGTAACAGTAGATACTATACTGAAATCGGCCAGGACAAACGGAGAGGGATCGGTTGGTGATGGGAAAATATTTATCTCGCCTCTTGAGGAATGTATAAGAATAAGGACAGGAGAAAGAGGAGGTACCGCAATATGATAAGAGAGCCAGTGAATTGAAACGTGAGCCCGGAACTTATAATTCCGGTTTTTTTTCAGCATTCTGAAACGTTATCGCTTATAATGAATTCTATGGGGATATTAAGAACAGAGGAGATATATGCTCCCCTGTCATAAATATCAACATCATCCTCCTCATAATACCACTTTACATGCAGCCTCCTGTGAGTTTCATGCAGCTGTCCTATTTTTTTCAGGAAGTTCGTGATGATGAGCGTGTTGAAGCTGTTTAGAAATTCAAGGGCTATTGTCACCTCTGTGGATTCAGATGGTTTTTTTACATATTCGTCAATCCATGTGATCATCTTTTCAGGTATACCTGAGCGGCTTTCATCGATAGCACGACCCTTGATCTTTATCTGACCGGCAGGATCAAGAAGTATCTCGGGAGTTTTGCTGGTTGGCAGTATATGAAGCTTCTCCATTGTAATCTGATTTAAATTTTTACCGATTTACCCCTTTTTTATGCTAATTTACTAAAAACCATTGGCATAAACAATTTTATACTGTGAAGGTTACAAAAAAGAAGCAGCATTTCCTGATTGTTAACTCCTCGTGCTATAAGGAAAATGTCTCGCTGCAATACTCTACTATCGTTGATAGTAAATGAAGGAAATGCTGCTGAGTCAAAATTACTATATATTTTTGAATAACATCCAAATCAGAAAGGGGTTTTGCCAATTATCATTCATTTATTATATTTGGATAGTGTTTCCAACGTGCTAAAATTAAACACCTATGCTTATAAGAACATACAGCAGTGCCGTAAATGGCATTGATGCGGCCACAGTTACAATTGAGGTGAATGTTTCACGCGGAGTAAGGTTTTTCCTTGTGGGACTTCCGGATGTTGCTGTTAAGGAGAGTCAGCAGAGAATTGAATCTGCTCTCAGGGTACTCGATCTTCACTGGCCGGGGAAACAGGTAGTAATAAATATGGCCCCTGCTGATATTCGCAAGGAGGGTTCTTCATACGACCTTCCCCTTGCGGTGGGGATTCTGGCCGCTGATGAAAAAATCAACAGTTCAGAACTTGAATCCTATGTTCTTATAGGAGAATTATCTCTCGATGGCAGCCTCCAGGCCGTTAAAGGTGTACTGCCTATTGCAATGCGAGCCAGGGACGAAGGATTTAAAGGGCTGATAGTTCCGGCAAAGAATGCCCGGGAAGCTGCCGTGGTTTCCGGACTTGATGTCTACGGGATGAATAACCTTGGTGATGTTGTAAACTTTTTCAATGGGACAGGTAGTTTTGAGCCGGTGAAGGTTGACCTGATGGAGATCTTCAGTATTGAAGCAAACAGATACGATGTTGATTTTTCAGATGTTCAGGGTCAGGAGAATGTTAAAAGGGCTCTTGAAGTAGCAGCTGCAGGAGGACATAATTTAATAATGATAGGTCCTCCAGGCGCCGGAAAAACAATGCTTGCAAAACGCCTGGCTACAATAATCCCTCCTCTTACTCTTGAAGAAGCGCTTGAAACAACAAAAATACATTCAGTTGCCGGTAAAATCGATGATCATTCCTCACTGATGACACGCAGGCCCTTCAGAAGTCCTCATCATACAATTTCTGATGTCGCGCTTGTAGGAGGAGGAACAAATCCACAGCCGGGTGAGATATCACTCGGACATAATGGGGTGTTGTTCCTCGATGAGCTTCCTGAATTCAAGAGAAGTGTACTTGAAGTGCTCCGGCAACCTCTTGAGGACAGGATAATTACTATCTCAAGGGCAAAATCGACTGTGGACTATCCGGCAAGCTTTATGCTCGTAGCTTCAATGAATCCCTGTCCGTGCGGTTTTCATAACCATCCCGAGAAGGAATGCTTATGCTCTGCAGGGATGGTGCAGAAGTACCTTAACAGGATATCCGGACCACTGCTCGACAGGATAGACATCCATATTGAGGTTGTTCCGGTAAACTATGATAAGCTTTCAAATACAGTCCGTGCTGAACGCTCTTCGTCAGTTCGTGAGCGAGTCGTAAAGGCCCGCAATATTCAGGCAATCAGATTTGATGGTGTCAAAGGAGTATATTCCAATTCACAGATGACAAGCTCCATGCAACGTAAATACTGCCAGCTCGATGAAGCCGGAGGACGCCTGCTTAAAACGGCAATGGAGGTGAGAGGGCTATCCGCACGTGCCTATGACAGGATCTTAAAAGTGGCTAGAACAATAGCAGATCTGGATGAAGCAGAACATATAAGAGCCGAACATATTTCAGAAGCTATTAATTACAGAAATCTTGACAAAGAAGGCTGGGCCGGCTGATATCTTTCCATCGCAAACCTGCTAAAAATAAAGGCCGTGTTGAAAATATAAGCAGGTGTTGAAAAATACAACAAAATCATTAAGAGCCTGATTTGGCAGCAGATATAGCAGCCGGGTTTATAACACTGTTTAAATATTCAACACAATGATCATTTTAATAGCCTGAAAATGATTTTGTAAATAGCAGAAAAACAGATATATACAGCTTGTTTTTCTCTTTGGCATCATACTTGGTTATATGGTGTTGAGTTTTTATATACAGCTTAAAAAGAGCAAAAACAATCAAAATATTCAGGCTATGAAAAAATTAATCGTCTCCTTAATCAGTTTCTGCCTCATCAGCAGTATAATGATGAGTGCAAAGGCTCCTTCAAAAGACACCTTAAGGATTACAGCTTCTCCCACAGCATTTTCTCTTGCTGAATCCTGGGCTGAAGCTTACAGCAGTTCAAACCAGTCAGTTAAGGTTAGTGTTATTATGCCTGACGGAAAACAGACACTGGATGAGCAAATAAGCAGAGGAATGCTGGGCTTTGTTACTTCATCAGATAATGAATTAAATCCGGCAGTCGCTGGCTGGCATACACTTGTTGGCCGCGATGTTATCGTACCTGTTATGAATACAAGGAATCCGGCTTTAAATGATATTATGAAATCAGGTATATCAGCAGAGAAATTCAGGGCAATACTTAAAGGTGAACAGATAACTTCCGGATCAGAAGAGGGAGTCAGAACAAGTTTTCATTTTTACTACATGAAAGAAAGCAGCATTGAAAAACCTGTCGCTGCTTTCCTGGGCGGGACTGATCTTATTAAAACAGGAACTATGGTTCCGGATGCAGCCTCTCTTTTAACTGCAATTACTAATGACGCTCTTGCAGTAAGTTTCTGCAATCTGGCCACTGTGGCTGACCTTGAAAAGCAGCTTATGAAAAGTAATCTTGCTATTGTTCCGATTGACAGGAACAATAACTCTGTTCTTGATCAGGTTGAAAACATTTATTCGGGACTTGGACTGTTCTTGCGTGGTGTATGGATAGGTAAATATCCCCACACGCTGAGCACAGGTATCTATGCCGCAGGAATTGAACAGCCTGAGAGTGAGGCTGCAAAGGCCTTCCTGAGATGGGTTCTGACAGACGGACAGAAGCTGTTGTTTGAAAACGGTTACAGCGATCTTCTTCTTGCTGAACGTCAGAAGGCAGTCGATCAGCTTTATGAAGCCAGGATATATACATCTGCATCACAGGAGACAAAATCGCCTTTCGTTGTATTAATGATACTTGCTGCCGGAGTTCTTGTTCTTATACTGCTGGCTGATCTTATAATTAGATATGTAAAGAACTATAAAAAAGCTGGTTACAAGCCTCTCCCGGAATCTGATAAGGTGTTTTCCGAAGCAGGCATAATTGTTCCGAAGGGAGTTTATTTTGACAAGGCTCATACCTGGGCATTCATGGAGCAGGACGGGATTGTCAAGGTGGGAATTGATGATTTCCTTCAGCATGTTACTGGTACTATTACCAGGGTAAGGATGAAGAAAAAAGGAACACTTGTACAGAAGGGGGAGCAGATTCTTTCAATTATGCAGAACGGAAAACATCTCGACATTTACGCCCCCGTATCAGGAACAATAACTGAGTGCAATTCACTTCTTGAAACAAATACAGGGCTTATTAATGCTTCACCTTATAACGATGGATGGATATACAGGATTGAACCTTCAAACTGGATTCGTGAAAACCAGCTGCTTTTCTATGCTGACAAATACCGTCAGTATCTTGGCCAGGAATTCACAAGGCTTAAGGATTTCCTTGCGGCTGCGCTTGCAGCTCATGAACTGACTCCCGGCAATGTTGTGCTGCAGGACGGAGGTGAATTCCGTGACGGACTACTCTCCGGGATGGGTCCTGAAGTATGGGAGGACTTTCAGATGAAATATATAGATCCTTCGAGGCAGATATGGTTCTATGAATTATTTTAAAAAGTAAAATATATGTCCACAGGAAGAAGAAGTTTCTTAAAAGCCCTTGGTCTGACCGGACTTACACTTGCCGCGGGTAAGGAGAAAGTGTATGGCAGTGAGGCAAAAAGCGATACGGAGTTTTATGGAGTGCTATATGATTCAACACGTTGTGTTGGATGCCAGACCTGCGAGGTTTCATGTGCCGAAGCAAATGGACAGACTCCCCCGGAAGATACGCCTGAAGCAGGCAAGGTAAGGAAGACAACCGACAAGTACCGTACTGTGATAAATGCAGTTCAGACTGAAAACGGTGAGGTTTATGTAAAAACACAGTGCATGCACTGCAATGAGCCTGCCTGTGCTGCCGCCTGCCTCACACAGGCAATGCACAAGACTCATGAAGGAGCGGTTATATGGAGAGGCAACAAGTGCATGGGCTGCAGATACTGTATGGTATCATGCCCTTTCGACATGCCAAAGTTTGAATATCACAGCTATAATCCGAAGATCGAAAAATGTACAATGTGCAATGATCGCACACAAAAGGGTGAAAAGCCTGCCTGTGTGGCAAACTGCCCTGCCGACGCACTGATGTATGGCAGCAGAAGAGAACTGATAAAAGAAGCACGCAAACGCATAATCGAAAATCCCGGTGTATATGTCGATCATATTTACGGGGAACATGAGGCAGGTGGTACCGGATGGCTGTATCTTTCAGCAGTTCCCTTTGAGAAACTGGGTATGAAAACAAATATCCAGTCAAAGTCGTACCCTGAACTTACAAAGGGATTTCTGTACAGCGTACCGACAATCTTTATATTGTGGCCGGCTATTTTGCTGGGAATAAGAGAAGGAACGAAAGACAATAACAAAAACGACCAGGAAAATGGACAGGACTGATATCACAATTGCAAGAGACAATGACGGGAAGAATATAATACAATTCATCCTGAAGGAGCTAAAGCCAAAAGGAAAATGGTTGACTCCGTTCAACATTATTTCACTGCCTGTAATGCTCGCAGGCCTTGTAATAATAGTTGTAAGATTCTGGAAAGGTCTCGGATCGGTTACAAACCTCACACAGGAAGTTCCCTGGGGCTTATGGATCGGATTTGATGTTGTTACAGGAGTAGCCTTTGCCGGTGGCGCTTATGTACTCACTTTCATGGTTTACATCCTGAACATGAAGAAATATAATTCAATTGTCAGGGTAACTGTGCTTAACGGTTTTCTGGCCTACGTTTTTTATGCCGGTGCTCTGCTCCTCGACCTGGGAAGGCCATGGAATGTTATCAATCCGATTATCGGGAATAGCTTCGGGGTAAGCTCAGTTCTTTTCCTTGTTGCCTGGCACTTCCTTCTGTATATGATTGCTCAGCTTATTGAGTTTTCACCTGCAGTGGCTGAATGGCTTGGCGCAAGAAGGGCAAGGAAAATACTGTCGGGCATGACTGTGGCTGCTGTGATCTTCGGTATCACACTGTCAACACTTCACCAGTCAGGACTTGGAGCCCTGTATCTCATGGCAAAGGAAAAAATACACCCTCTCTGGTATTCCGAATTCATACCTATACAGTTTTTTGTATCAAGCATATTTGCCGGACTGTCAATGGTCATATTTGAAGGATCAATAACTCACAAGGTCTTTTCTGACCAGATTCCTGAGAAGCATCACAGTGAACATGACAGCATAATTATCGGCTTGTCAAAAATATGTTCTGTTGCAATGTTCGCCTACTTCTTCCTGCAGATTGTAACATTCGTGCATGGCAAAAGATGGGCTTATATTAATTCACCAATGGGTTACTGGTATCTTACAGAGATCATAGGATTTGTAATATTCCCCATGGTCCTGTTCTATTACAGCTACACGAGGAATAAAGTACTTGTCGCGCGCATAGCTGCAATTGTTACAATGCTTGGCATTATAATAAACAGGCTTAATGTTACTGTGATAGGCTTCAAATGGGATGAAGCTGTAAGATATGTGCCTTCTGCGATGGAATTTATTGTAACACTGACAGTTATATTTGCAGAGATCTGGATTTTCAGATGGATAATCACCAGGATGCCTGTCCTGAGGGAATCACCGTCATGGGCAAAGGACCAGCATTAGAATGAAAAAATAAACAATTATTTAACTTAATAATTAAGCAATATGGACGGATTCACTTACACCAACATCTTTGAGACAAAGGGAATCGAATACCTGATTATTATCGCCTTCCTTTTGCTCATAATCCCGTTCTGGGTGGCAATAAACAGAAAATCAGCATTGGCACGCAGTCTGAAGAAATCTGCCGGTGTTCTTACCGCGGCTGTTCTCAGAATTCCTGAAGGCCTTTACTTCAACAAAAACCATACCTGGGCTTTTCTCGAAAAGAACGGAACAGCAAGACTTGGAATAGACGATTTTCTGCTGCATATCACGGGAAATCTGAAGCTTAATCCCATTTACAGTGATGGTGATGTTATAAAGAAGGGAGACCTTATTGTAATGGCTGAAAATGATGGCAAAGTGCTGAGGATATATTCCCCTGTCTCAGGAACTGTTACAGGCGTAAATCAAATGCTTTCGGAAAGCCGGGCTGAAGTGGCTGAGGATCCTTATGGCAAGGGATGGATTTACAAGGTAAAACCGGGTAACTGGAAGGCTGAGACTTCTTCCCTTTTCATGGCAGAAGAAGCAATAGCCTGGACAAAAAAAGAACTTGAAAAGTTCAGGGATTTTCTTGCCAGGTCAATGCAGAGTTACATGCCTGAAACTTCATTTGTCACCCTGCAGGATGGAGGCGAACTGATAGACAGACCACTTGCCGAACTGCCTGATGAAGTATGGCAGGATTTTCAGCGATCTTTCCTGAACTGAAAGGACAAAAAAACATAATCCTGTCTTTCCTCAAGACAGGATTTATTGTATCTTGCATATAATAACATGCTCTGCTGCATATTGTAGAATTAATGTGCAGCTGAAGTATTTTCAGTATCAGAAGTTTTTATGGATCAGCCCGGTAATAATACAGATAATGGTAGCAGCCTGAAGGCCTTCTTCAAGAATAACCTTAGATTCCGGTCTTCTATCTACAGCCGTGTTGTAATAATAATTACTGTTTCATCAATAATTCTTTTTTTCTTCTTCGGCATCATCTTCAGATCGGTTTACGAACAGAACCTTAATACTGTTATCCGTCAGAACGGGAATAACATCGGTTCAATAGTTGAAGGTTCTCTTTACAAATCAATGCTCGAAAATGACAAAAGCGAGCTTCAGAGTACCCTCGATATCATTAATACTATTTCAGGCATTGATGAGGTAAACATGTATGATGACAGGGACAGTCTCGTATATTCTTCTTTCCCTCAGGATTCGACTGATCACAGCAATCCAAACTGCCTTATGTGCCATCAGGATATGAGCATACTGTTTCCCAGGAAGGAAAAAGCTTACAGGATTATTGAAATGAAGAGTGAATGTACGATGAATGAAAATGACAATGGTCACAGGCATCTGCTCATCCGCTCTCCTATTCTAAATGAACGCTCCTGTTATACAAGCGCCTGCCATTACCACAGCGAGAATGATGAAGTACTTGGCTCGCTTATAATTAAGATGCCACTTTCAGATCTTGATGAAACAGTGGAGAGATCTTCCACAAAATTTTTCATCCTGGCAACAGTCACAACAATTCTGCTTATAATCACCCTGATATTCTTCACAAGGGAGAAGATCAAGAATCCGCTTTTTGAGATATTGAAAGCAAGCCAGTCGGTGGCAGGAGGAAACAGGGATACAAGACTTGAGATCAAGCCAAATCAGCTTGATGACATGCGAATGGTATCGACAGCTTTTAACGAGATGCTCGATAATCTGCAGGCTGCCCAGATTGAACTTCAGAACTGGTCGCAGCAGCTTGAATACAAAGTTCAGAAGAAGTCGGAAGAACTTGGAGCTGCACAGAATGAACTGATTCATATTGAGAGAATTGCGTCACTTGGCAAACTTTCTTCTTCAGTGGCGCATGAAATAAACAATCCTTTATCAGGGATTCTTGTTTATACAAAACTTATTCAGAAGCAGCTCAGCAATCCTGAAGTGACTCCCGAGAAAAAGGCAGCTGCCCTTAAGCATCTGAAACTTATTGAGAGCGAAACAAAGAGGTGTGGTGAAATAGTCAGGGGACTGCTTGAATTTTCGAAAAAAGAACAGGAAGATTTCGAATCAAAACATGTTCATAAGATCCTGCAGGAGACTTTTGACCTTATGACTCACCCGATAAAAATTGCAAATATTGGTTTCATTAATGAATTCAGGGCTAAATCCGACCTTGTCTTCTGTAGTCCGAATCAGCTGAAACAGGCCTGTGTTGCCATGCTTGTAAATGCCTCTGAAGCTGTGAAGGAAAACGGTGAAATATCAATAAGGACAAGCAATCCCGATGATGATCATATAAAGATTGACATTAGTGATAACGGAATCGGCATTCCTGCGGATGATATCCCGCATATCTTTGAACCATTCTTCTCAACAAAAAGAGAAACCAGCGGTATCGGCCTGGGACTGGCTATAGTTCATGGAATTGTCAAGACTCACAACGGCAAAATTGGCGTCGAATCGGAACTGGGCAAGGGGACAACAATATCTATAGTCCTGCCTCTTATTAAAATTTAGAAAAATCATAATATGGCCAGAAAGCTATCTATACTCATTGTGGATGACGAGGAATCAGTACGTGATTCCCTTTATAACTGGTTCATCGAGGATGGTTATCATGTTGAGTGCGCCGAAAGTGCCATGACTGCCCTTAAAATGCTTGAATCAG
>JAKLDT010000109.1 GCA_022703405.1 Bacteroidota bacterium
GTTCAGACCGGCGGGCCTTCAGGCGGCTGTCTCACAGAAAAACATCTTGATACTCCTATTGATTTTGACAACCTTATAGCAGCCGGTTCAATGATGGGATCAGGCGCCATGATAGTTCTTGATGAGGATGACTGCATGGTATCGATGGCCCGTTTCTTCCTTGAATTCACTGTTGAGGAATCATGCGGAAAATGTGCTCCATGCCGTATCGGCAACAAGCGTCTTCATGAACTCCTGGGTCAGATTTGCGAAGGAAAGGGAAAACTGGAAGACCTTGACAGACTGAAGAATATGAGTCTTGTTATTAAAGACACCTCACTCTGCGGTCTTGGTCAGACCTCTCCAAACCCTGTTCTCTCGATGATGGAAAACTTCAGGGAGGAATATCTTGCACATGTCGTTGACAAAAAGTGCCCGGCAGGTAAGTGTAAGAGCCTTATGTCGTACATCGTCAATCCTGAGAACTGCGTAGGCTGTACTGCCTGTGCAAGGGTATGTCCTGTAAATGCAATAACAGGCGGCAGAAAGGAAGTGCATTCAATAAACGGAGATATCTGCATCAAGTGCGGTGCATGCATGGAGAAATGTAAGTTTGATGCAATATATATTAGCTAACAGAAAAGAAAAATGGAAACAGTAAAGCTTACTATTGACAATAAGGAAATTGAAGTACAGAAAGGTACTACAATATATAAAGCTGCAAAGGAGCTCGGAATAGATATACCTACACTTTGCTACATGCACCTGCATGACCTGGACATAGAGAATAAACCGGGCGGATGCAGGATTTGCGTTGCAGAAGTTCAGGGCAGGAGAAACCTTGCCCCCTCCTGTTCAACCAAATGCGAAAACGGAATGGTTGTTAAAACACATACAACAAGGGTTCTGAATGCAAGGAGAACAGTGATGGAATTTATCCTTTCCGACCACCCAAAAGACTGTCTTACATGTTCAAAATCAGGCAACTGCGAACTGCAGGACATGGCACACAGGCTTGGAATAAGGGAGATACCCGGTCAGGAATTCGCAGAGATGTCATCATACAGAAAAGACACATCACCTTCAATTGTGAGGGATCTTGACAAATGCATCATGTGCCGTCGTTGTGAGACGATGTGCAATGAGGTTCAGACAGTGGGTGCACTCTCAGCATTCAACAGGGGATTCATGGCAGCTGTTGGTCCGGCATTTGAACAGAACCTCGAGCATTCATCATGTACCTATTGCGGCCAGTGTGTTGCAGTATGCCCTACTGGCGCACTTACAGAGGTTAATCATGTTCCACAGGTTCTCAAGGCGCTTGCAGATCCGACAAAAACAGTTGTCGTACAGACCGCCCCGGCAGTAAGGGCTGCTCTTGGTGAGGAGTTTGGAATGGAACCAGGAACACTTGTTACTGGTAAGATGACAGCAGCTCTCAGGGCACTTGGATTCGACTATGTATTTGATACTGACTTTGCTGCCGACCTCACAATAATGGAAGAAGGGACAGAGCTTCTTGACAGGCTTACAAGACATCTCAAGGGCGACAAGACAGCAAGAATACCAATACTTACATCATGCTGCCCGGGATGGGTGAACTTCTTTGAATATTATTTCCCCGATATGAAGGATGTTCCTTCAACTGCCAAATCACCTCAGCAGATGTTCGGTGCAATAGCAAAATCATACTTCGCCGAGAAGACAGGCATAAACAGGAAAGACCTTGTTGTTGTATCAGTAATGCCTTGTCTTGCAAAGAAATACGAATGCCAGAGAGATGAATTTGCAGTTGATGGCAACCCAGATGTTGACTTCTCAATTTCAACAAGGGAGCTGGCTTCCTTCATCAAACAGGCAAACATTGATATAAAAAATCTGCATGATGAGGAGTTCGATGCTCCACTTGGAGAATCGACAGGCGCCGGTGTGATTTTTGGTGCTACAGGCGGTGTAATTGAAGCTGCATGCAGAACGGCTTATGAGATATACACAGGCAAGAAGCTTGAAAGAATAGATTTCACTGAGCTGAGAGGCATGGAAGGAGTCCGTTCGGCAACTCTCGATTTCAACGGAACACCTATAAAGATCGGAATTGCACATGGTCTTGGCAACGCCAGGAAACTTCTTGAAGATGTAAGAAACGGAAAATCAGAATTTACTGCTATTGAAGTTATGGCCTGTCCGGGTGGTTGCATCGGAGGCGGAGGCCAGCCACTGCATCATGGAAATTCGGAGATAATCAAGGCAAGAGCTGCAGCTATTTATGCTGAAGACAGGAAGAAACCACTTAGGAAATCACATGAAAATCCTTTCATAATAAAACTGTATGAAGAATATCTCGGTAAACCGGGAAGTGAGAAAGCACACCATCTGCTTCATACACATTATTTTAACAGGAAGGAAAAAATTCTTGTGAAGAAATAGTTCAAAGTATTGCTGACAAAATAAAAATCACGATCATGTCAAGTATAAAAATAGAATTAAGAAAAGAGGATGTTGACTTTATAAAGGAAACATGCTCCAGATTCAATAATGATCCTCAGGAACTGATCAATGTACTTCATTCCTGCCAGGAGCATTTCGGCTACCTTCCTGCAGAAGTTCAGGAGGTGATTTCCGAGCATCTTAATGTACCTGTAGCCAAGATCTACGGAGTTGTTACTTTCTATTCATTCTTCACAATGACCCCTAAAGGCAAGCACCCGATAAGTATATGCATGGGTACAGCATGCTACGTAAGGGGAGCAGAAAAAGTGCTGGAGGAATTCAAGAAAGAGCTTAAGATCCAGGTCGGAGAAACCACAAAAGACAATAAATTCTCATTGTCAAGTTTAAGATGCGTTGGCGCCTGCGGCCTTGCTCCCGTTGTTCTTGTCGGTGACAAGACTTATGGAAGGGTGGCACCCGACGATGTTAAGGGAATTCTGAAAGAATACGAAGAGAAATAGTTTAATGGTTCTTAATTGAAGTTAGAGGAGGACAGGTCCTGGTACTTGTCCTCCTTTTTTTTTACTTTTATCTGAAAATCAGATAATATATGATCGGCAAATACAAAATCATCACGCTTTGCGGAAGTACGAAATTCAAGAACGAATATCTTGAAGCACAGAAAAGGCTAACTCTTGAAGGCAATATAGTAATAAGTGTAGGCCTCTTTGGCCATTCAGGTGATAATGAAGTATATACTGAAAACAAAAAGGAGATGCTCGATGACATGCACCTGCGAAAGATTGATCTGGCTGATGAGATCTTTGTAGTTAATCCGGGGGGGTATATCGGCGAATCAACAAAAAGGGAAATAGATTATGCCGCGAAGACCGGAAAGATAATTAAGTATCTGGTTTAGTATTTTTTTCCCTTATGCCTTTGAGCCGCAACGCCATTGCGCCGTTGCGCCGTATCGCCCTTATGCCCTTGTGCCGTTGAGCCCTTTTGCCCCTGAGCTCTTGCGCCTTTGTGCCTCTGAGCAGTTGCACCCTCTCCTTTCTTATACCAGAAAAAATACTCCTTCTGCCTGCGCTTCTCCTCAATACTCCTGGCAACATATACTTTTTTACCTGTATACGGGTCAAAACCGGTATAGTACATTGTTGTTGCAAGCGTCATTGGTGTCGGGGTGAAATCCTGCACCTGTTCAGGTTTAATGCCAAGGCTTTTCATTTCTTCCGCCAGGGTGCGCATATCTTCATTTGTGCATCCGGGATGTGAGGAAATGAAATAGGGTATTAGTTCATAATTCAGGCCATACTTCTTCCTGATATCATCAAACCTTTTTTTCAGCTTCCGGAACAACTCAAAAGGGGCTTTTCTCATTTCATAAAGCACCTGACCTGCAGTGTGCTCAGGTGCAACTTTCAGTCGACCTGACACATGCCTTGAAACAAGCTCGTCAAGGTATTCCCTTTCATCCGAACCTGCATTTTTATTCCATTCGGCAAAGAGCAGGTCATATCTTACCCCGCTGCCTATAAATGATTTCTTTATACCCCCGGTTTTATCAACCTTTCTGTAAAGGTTAGTAAGAGCCTTGTGGTTGATATCCAGGTTTTTACACACTGACGGCCAGATACAGGACGGACGCGGGCATGTCTTGCAAAGCTTCATGTCCTTCCCATGCATCCTGTACATATTGGCAGAGGGTCCTCCGAGGTCGGTAAGGTAACCTTTGAAATCAGGAAGCTCAGTCAGTTTTCTGACCTCTTTCAGAACAGACTCCTCTGACCTGCTGACTATCTGTTTTCCCTGATGGGCCGCAATTGCACAGAAACTGCAGCCTCCGAAACAACCCCTGTGAATATTGACTGAAAACTTGATCATTTCATAGGCAGGTATCGCACCCTTTTTATTATAGCGCGGATGCGGCCTGTATGTAAATGGCAGATCGTAAGTCTGGTCTGCTTCCGCCTCAGTCATTGGTTGAAACTGAGGATTGATAATGATTTTCTTCCTTTCCACAGGTTCTATGAGCCTTGCAGCTTCTATCCTGTTCGATTCTTTCTCGAAGGTCACAAAATTATCGGAAAAGAGTTTTTTATCACTGACACATTTCTCGAATGAATTGAGGATAAGATCTTTCCATCCTTTGCGTTCAGGAACGTGATCATCGGCACTAACAATTATTGCTGTCTGTGGTATTGTCTTAAGCGCTGAGAAAGGGACACCTTTTTTAAGCAGGCGCAGAATTTCCCTCAGAGGCTGTTCGCCCATGCCGTAAACAAGCAGATCAGCCCCGCTGCTGAAAAGCACTGAGGGTTCAACCTTGTCCTTCCAGTAATCGTAATGTGTCAGGCGCCTCATTGAAGCCTCTATCCCACCAATGACAACAGGAACATCCGGATACAGCTTCTTAAGTATCCCTGAATAGACAATTGTAGGGTAGTCGGGTCTGAAACCAGCTTTCCCGCCAGGTGTATAAGCATCATCGGATCGCAGCCTTTTAACTGCTGTATAATGGTTTACCATTGAATCCATATTTCCGGCCGTAACTCCAAAGAAATATTTTGGTTTTCCCAGTTTTCTGAAATCACGCAGATCATCCTTCCAGTTGGGTTGCGGAATTACTGCTACCTTAAAACCCTCATCCTCGATCAGACGGGCGATAACTGCCGGTCCAAATGACGGGTGGTCAATATAGGCATCACCACTGAACAGGATTACATCCAATTCATCCCAGCCAAGGAATTCTGCTTCCTTACCTGTTGTTGGCAGCCATGAAGCGTTGAACAAGTTTTCATTTTTCACGCCACTAATTTACTTAATTAACTAACTTGCAGTGTCAAATCTTCTGTTTGGAATTAGAGAACAACACAAAATGAAGTCTGCAATAACAATAAATATAAAAGTCATAAGATCACTGTTTTATATCTGCTTCTCAACATTTCTGCTTTTAGTGAATACAATATCACTTCACGGGCAACAGAATCCGGACCGTCCTTCACTCGGACTTGTACTCAGCGGAGGAGGAGCTCATGGCATTGCTCATCTGGGTGTAATAAAGGTAATGGAAGAAGAAGGACTGTATCCCGATTACATTGCAGGGACAAGCATGGGCAGCATAATAGGCGGCTTATATGCCAGCGGTTATTCAAGCGACAGCCTTCACAAGCTGCTGAAGTCAATAAACTGGGATGACATGCTGTCGAACAGGCTTCAGGAGAACAGGATCATTTTTCCGGAGAAGGCAAGGGCTTATAACAGCATCATTTCCTTGTCAATATCTGAAAAAAAGGTCAACATTCCCTCAGGACTCAATAATGGACAGCTTATTGAAAATTCACTCAGCTATTACCTCTGGCCGGTTTCAGATATCGGAGATTTTTCAAAGCTGCCAATTCCTTTCATGTGCAATGCAACAGATATTGTGACTTACAGCAAGTTTAATTTTCACAATGGATATCTTCCTGATGCTATAAGGGCAAGCTTCACGGTGCCATCAATCTTCACTCCACTCAGAATAGATACGCTGTTGCTTGTTGATGGCGGACTTATCAGGAACTTTCCGGCAAGTGAGGCTAAAGCAATGGGCGCTGATCTGCTTATTGGCTCTTATGTCGGATTCGAAAAAAACTCACCCGAAAAGCTTCAGACCCTTCCCGGAATCATAGGTCAGATAGCCATGTTCAGGAGCCTTGAAGATTTCAACGAGGAAAAGAAATTTGTGAGGATACTTGTTAAGCCCAGTGTAGACAGGTTTTCAGTGGCTGGATTCAGCAATGTTGATTCTCTCGTAAATGCCGGGTATATTGCAGCTAATCCATTCCGCTCAGATTTCAGAATGCTTGCAGATTCTCTGAATAAAATGGGGAAAATGCGGCAGTATGCCAGACTGCCTGAGAGTACTCCTATTGCTTTTGACAAGGTTGAAGTTCATGGTAACATGCACTATTCTGATGATATTATAAAAGGAGTTCTAGATATAGAGCCCGGTGATGCTGTAACAAGAGATGATATGACCGAAAAGATAGAACTGCTTTACGGTAAAGCCTGGTTTGAAAAGATAAAATACAGGATAGTGCATAGAAATGATTCAGTGATCCTGGCAATTGAATGCGAAGAGAGTCCAAGGGCAATGCTTTATGGTTCAGTGCATTATGACAACTCTCTTGAATCAGGCCTTATAGTCGGAACTACACTTACCAACCTTGTTCTGAATCGTTCCGTTATTGATTTTAACTCCTTTCTTGGCAAGTATTACCGCATAAAACTGGGAATACTGCAATATCTCGACAGGAACCAGAAATTTGGTGTCTCGCTTGGATATTCAGCTGATAATACCCTTTTCCCATGGTTATTGCATAATAAAGAAACCGGAAATACATTCAGCAGGAACCAGTATTTTGAAATCGGGCTCAATCAATTTGCCGGCCTCAATAACCTGATCACCTTTTCGGCTGCGTATAATGAAACAAATCTCAGACCTGATTTCATATCAATTAATAATATCAGGAATTATACTTATGATTATTATTCTTCAGAATTATCATTTTCACGTAATACACTGAACAGCAAATACTTTCCGGACAAGGGACTTGTTCTGAATGTTTCGGGAAGAATGTCTGAACTCAGATATGCTGCATCCTTTATTGAGAATACCGAATATCCGCTTTCCTATGCAGAAGGCTACAAGCCTGATTATTTCTATACTCTCAGGGCCGGATTAAAACAATACGTGCCTGCCGGGGAAAAAGTAACTTTTGCTTTTGGAGGAGAGGCTTTGTATATAAGCGATACTGATACGCTTTCAGCTCAAAATAATTTCTATTTACTGGGTGGTATTCAACAGGATACAAGGAGATCAATTCCAATGGCCGGCTTCAATCCGGGTGAGATTAAGGTGAACAGGATGGCAATCCTCAGAACTGAGATGGATATAGAGTTTCTGAAGGACCTTCATCTGAATCTTGCTGCTGATATTGCTATGATGGAAGACAACTTTTTCCCTTATGAAATGCTCCTCGTGTCAGGCTACAGCCTGGGATTAGGCTATAATTCAATAATCGGGCCGGTTAAAGCAGGTATAATGTACGGATCGTACCCCGGCGATTTACATACCGGCAATTTCCGTACATACATCAGCATAGGCTATAACTTCTGAAAAAACTGTCTGTTCCTGAATGGTCTGATTGTTGTACATAAGATCAAAGGATATGTTATAATCCTTTTTTAATTAATAAAATGGAAGTAACACGGGTTATTCAGCAACACAGGAAGATTTGTCAGCTTGTTGGCGAAAAGAAAATCAAACAAAGTCTTGATATTCTGTCAAATATGATCTCTTCAAGCAGTTCCGGCGAGCTGCGGGATGAGCTTGAAAATATAACTATGACATACAGGAATATGCTTGTTTATACAATAGACGGCATTGAAGATCCTGAAAGAAATAAGATATATCTTAAGCTTATACAGTCGATCCTGAAGTTGTCAGACAGGGTGAGGCAGGACATATTGTCACATTTTTCCGGCTGGCATACTTACTGGGTAAAGCAGGAGACAGAAAAGGAGCTAAAGCTTACCGGCAAGTCGATAGTTGAGTCTGTAGATGATCTGATGTTTAAATCGGAGCTCGATGAATTGCTGAAGCTCAGCAATGAAATCAATCCCGATCCTGAATCGGAAATATCAAAAAGGCACAGGTACCTGATAAGAAATATTTTCAATCACCTGTGGCTGACAGATTATTATGGTGAGGCTGAATTCAGTCTAATCGACATTATCCAGAGCTCGGGAAAATTCAGATGGTATGAGGCAAGCCTCTTCACCTCGGCTGTTACTCTGAGCTCGCTCAGAACATGGCAGTCAGAGAAACTGATGGCTCTTATCGAAATATATAATGCAGGACAGGAACAGGTTGCTGAAAGAGCCTTGTCAGGGCTGATTCTGAACCTGCATTATTATAACGGCAGGATACATCTCTACCCTGAAATAGGGAAACGAATCAGGCAGATGGGACGCGATAAGAGATTCAGTGAACACTGCCGGATAATTGTATTGCAGACTATCAGATCGCGTGAAACAGAAATGCTTGCACGGAAGCTGCATGATGAGATACTGCCTCAGGTGGCACGGCTGAAGCCACAGATTGAAGAAAAACTTGACCTTGAGAATATCCTTCCAAAGGATATGACTGAAGGCAGGAATCCCGACTGGTCGGAGATGTTCAGGGATTCTGAAGAGATTTTCAAAACAATGGAAGATCTTACAAAACTCCAGATGGAAGGGGCTGATGTATACATGTCTGCATTTGCAAATATGAAGCACTTCGATTTCTTCAGGGATTTTCAGAACTGGTTTGTGCCATTTTATCCCGATCATGAAATAATAAATGAGATATACAGGGATGAGATCCTCGGACCCGGAACCAATGAGCTCTCCGAGGCGCTATATAAAACACCTTTCATCTGCAATTCCGACAAGTATTCACTTGTACTGAATCTGAAATTCCTTCCTGCAGCACAGAAAAGTATGATGCTTAAGGTCTTCAAAATGGAACTGGAGGGTCTTCAGCAACTTAATGAAGATGAATCAGTTATTGATCCTTACAGGAATTTCAGAATAAATGTAACCCAGTACCTCCAGGATATCTACAGGTTTTTTAAGCTCTCTCCCTACAAAAAGGAATTCGAGGATATCTTTTCGGGAAGGCTTGATATTTACAATTCAGCATTCTTCAGGATGACTGGAAACGGAGAGGAAGCAGAAGCAGGTCTTGCAGATTATTTCTTCACAAAGAACTTCTATGATGACGCTCTGGCTCTTTACCTCCGGCAGTCGGAGAAAAGGCCCGATGATTCGCAGTTATATGAAAAAACAGGCTACTGCTACCAGGAAAAAGGAGATTTTATGAATGCCCTTTTACAATATAAAAGGGCAGAGCTTATTGACCGCAAACCATGGACTCTCAAGAAAATAGGTCTGTGTCTCAGGCGCCTGGGCAAGACAGAGGAGGCGCTTGAATACTATCTTCATGCGGCTGACATGGAACCTGAAAATATCCATACCGTAATAATGACAGCACATTGTTACCTCGATCTGAAGGATTATGATCAGGCATTAAAATACTATTTCAGGGTCGAATACAATGAACCGGATAACATCAGGATATTAAGACCAATAGCCTATTGTTACTTTGCTCTTGGCAGGTTTGCCGATTCGGAGAAGTATTATGAAAGGCTCTCTGCAGGAAAATTAACTGCACACGACCTGATAAACATTGGACATCTGGAGCTGTGCAAAGGGAATAAACGAAAGGCTGT
>JAKLDT010000011.1 GCA_022703405.1 Bacteroidota bacterium
CGCTGTAATTAAATACCTGTTGCTATCCTCTGAGTCCTTTGTGTTACGCCGAAGGCGCCTCTGTGAACTCTGTGGTTAAAAAGGAATTTTACACAATTTCCAATGAATTAATTCTCAACACCACTTTCCCTGCCGACATGTTTCCCATATAGGCATCAACAGCCTCCTGAACCTTCTGTAGCGGATACCGGCCCTGGATTGCTGTTTTCATGTTACTGCTCACCAGCCTGCTTGCAATCCGCAGGTTTATAAGGTTTTTGAGCAGCCCGTTTTCCTTTGCCCTCTGACCCAGGAAGAAGCCTGATATGTTTATATTATTGTCAATAAGCTTTCTCGGATTGACATGTATATGTTCCTCCCCGGTGAGGTTGCCATAGATGACAACGGAGCTGCTGTCGGGCAGTACCCCGATCATCTTTCCAAGCTGTTCACTGCATGTGGAATCAAAAAGGACTGTTGCATTCAGCTCATGCGACAGCCGGCCAAGATCGTCAATGAAAGAATCCGATGAACTGTTAAGCACATATTTTGATCCTGAATTTCTGAGTGTCTCAGCATGTTTTTCACTCCTTACAATATTTATTACCGGAACTCCCTGCCTGTTTCCCATCAGCTCAACCATGCGTCCCAGGGCGCTGGCTGCCGCATTGTTTATCAGAGCCTTATGCTTATTCTCCTTCACAATATCAAGGAATCCAATTGCCGTCAGAGGATTAACCATCATCATCGATCCCTGCTCATCATCAATAGTTTTATTCAGGGGAAAACACTTTCCTGCCTTTGTCACCATATACTCAGCCCAGGTACCGCTGGCAGGGTATTCTGCCGTGCATGCCACTCTTTTTCCCTTCAAAATTGCGGGAAGTAATCCGCTTCCTGCTGCAATTACAGTTCCGCTTCCTTCAAGTCCGGGAATATAGGTTTCAGGATCAAAGCCTCCTCTTTTCAGTCTGGCAAGATCCGAAGGATTCACAGGTGCCGCGCTTATCCTGACAAGTACCTCACCACGACCGGGAGAGGGAACAGGCACTTCCCTGGTGTATAATGTTCCTCCGGGCCTGTCAATGCCGGCAGCTGTCATGGTTTTGGGAATTGAAGTCATACCTTATAAATATAGATGTCCGAAGGTAGATAATTTCAGAATACCTTCTCGAACAACACCTCCCCGTCCTCATTGAGAATGACGAAAGCGGGGGAGCTTACATCATCAGGATAGCAGGAATCGGGATTATTATGTCCTCCCGATGAGAACAGTGATATGAGTCTGTTATTGTAGCAGAACATTACACCGCTGTCAACTGGCTGATGTCCACGGATCAGGATATCATAACCGTGCCTGTCCATGAATTCATTGAATTCCGCCTTGCTGAACTCAAACCTCAGCTCTGTACCCCTGAAGGAAGAGCTTGCATCTCCCGGATCGCCCCAGAGCATCTGGTTCAGCATTATCCCTTCACGGGAATGGTCACTCAGGGGCAACAGGCATTCAACAAGCTTATCTTCATTGTAGTGGGGAGCGTAGTCGTGACGCGGAATACTGCCGTGAGTTATAAGATATTTTGTACCGCAATGATCCAGTGAAACAAGATATGGCAGCCTCGACAGGTATGAGAAGTAAAGATTATTGACCTCCGGTGAAAGCTTCCGGTTCATCAGCTCACTGGTGTCAGCCGGAAGGAAGGTGGGCCTGAGCATCATACAGCTGTATCTGATAAGCTCATGATTACCCTTTAGTAAAATACATCTTTCACCCATTGCGGTTTTCAGTGCATACAACAGCCTCATTGTTTCAAAAGGCCTTCTTCCCCGATCGGTATAATCACCGCAGAAAATTATGTACGCACCGGCAAAATAATCATATTGTGATGCTGCAAGCTTATTGAGTATCAAACTAAGTGCATTGAAGTCACTGTGGATATCTCCGATTATTACAATTCGCGGTACATGGGTTACAGCTTTGTCATTTTCTGTGCGTGAATCTGTGCTGATCCTTATTATTGAAGGAAAAATGTCGCCTGACAGCTGTGATTTATAAAATTCACTGAATTCGCTAATGAGAAAAGGTAAATCACTGTCCTTTATTGCAGAAGATGCATTTACAATCACCTGGGCAAGGTTGTCTCTGAATGGCTGATCCTTGATCTTTGCTATCTGCTGCAGGATATTGTTCATCTTATCAGTCTCAGTATCAAATCAAAGATAATAATTATGGTTTGAATTTCAATATTTTGCTTTACTCTGTGTTCTCTGTGTCCCGATAGCAATGTATTTCTTCAGAATTCATGTAACACTTTTTTTCGTTATAACCCCCCTTTCAATTTCCCCCCACGAGGGGAAACGCTTTTTTATACTTTCTCCTTTGCAAAACGTCTTCTTGTACCTTCCCACCTGGGGGAAGGCCAGGATGGGGGTTTCAACATTAGAGAACTGTAATCAAAATTCATTTATACTGCTTGTTACATTAATTGTGAGGTGTTACATAGCTATCGGGACTCAGGATTTCCTCTGTGTTACCATGTTCAATCTTTGTAAGTTCCTGAAAAATATATCCTGTTTAAACTATAATTGTTATCTTAACTTATTGAAAAATTCAAAATTATTACTCGGTCAAAGATCTGAAATTAAGTAGTTTATGGAAATTGTTTTTTTGCTTGCCGGGCTTATAACAGGCGTTCTGATCGGCTGGCTCTTCACACGGCAGCAGGCAATGAAGGGGAAAGGAATACCCTTGGAGGAGGTAAACAGCAGGTATATCTCTCTTGATCTGTTTAAGCAGGAGAAGCTTGAGAACGGCGAGAAGGAAAAGACCATTATAGCCCTTAATGCCAGGATAGCTGAATTGAATGCAAACCTGAGGAATTTAGAGGAACGATTCGCTGAAAACAGGAAGGAGCTTGAGGAGATCAATAAAAGGATGTCCCTTGAGTTTAAAAACCTGTCGAATGAACTGCTTGAGGAGAAGAGCAAGAAATTCCTTGAACTGAATGAAAAAAGTGTGGGAAATCTGCTTAATCCGCTGAAAGAGAAGATAAAGGAATTTGAAGGCAAGATTGATGAAGTATACAAGGATGAGACACGTGAACGGATCTCGCTGAAGAAGGAGCTTGAGAACATAGTAAAGCTTAACCAGCAGGTCAGCGATGATGCCCATAAGCTTACAAATGCACTCAAGGGCGATAAAAAGCTTCTTGGTGACTGGGGTGAGGTACAGCTTGAGATGATACTCGAAAAAGCAGGACTTGAAAAGGATGTGCACTATCGCAAACAGGAAAATATGAAGGATGAGGAAGGTAAGAACTTCCGGCCCGACTATATAATCAACCTTCCTGAAAACAAACAGCTTATTATCGACTCAAAGGTCTCGCTTGTGGCTTATGAAAGATATTTTAATGCCGATGACGACAAGGTTAAGGAACCAGCGCTGAAGCAGCACCTTAATGACCTGCTTAACCATGTGCGTGACCTCGGCGATAAGAATTATCCGAAACTCTACGGGATCAATCCTCCTGATTATGTACTGATGTTCGTACCCATTGAGCCGGCTCTTGCTCTTGCCCAGAGGGAAGATCCCTCATTGTTTGAGAAAGCACTGAAGAAAAATATTGTGATGGTAAGCACATCAACGCTTCTTGCCACGCTGAGAACAATCAACTTCATCTGGAATCAGGACAAGCAGCGTAAAAATGTTGATGAGATTGCCAGTCAGAGCGGAGCCCTCTTTGAAAAATTCCTTGGTTTTATTGAGGACCTTATAGCAGTGGGAAAGAAGCTTGATGATGCAAAGGGTGAATATGTCAATGCAATGAACAAGCTTTATGAGTCGAAGAAGAAGGGAGATACCATTATCGGCAGGATACAGAAGATAAAGGATCTTGGCGCCGGTACAACAAAATCCCTTCCCCAGAACCTCCTCGACAGGTTGGAAGAGTAATTTGCGCTTCGCCGTAATTAGCCCTTCGGGCGTAATTTGCTTCGCTGTAATTCATAGTAATTTGCCCTTCGGGCGTAATTTGCGCTTCGCGCGTAATTCGCTTCGCTGTAATTCATAGTAATTAGCCCTTGGGGCGTAATTCGCTTCGCTGCTTTGCCAGCCGTAACTTCAGTGAAGGCTGGTAATTCGTTTTAATTATATACCTGTTGCTACCCTCTGAGTCCTTTGTGTTACGCCGAAGGCGCCTCTGTGAACTCTGTGGTTAAAAATGAATTTTCCACAGTTTCCAGCGCAGCGAATTACAATGAATTACAATTGATTTCGAAAAACTCCTGAGGAAATTGATTAATATTGGAAATACTTAAGTAACTAAATTGTAAAAAATGTACCGATATTTCTTCAGGTTCGTTGTTACTACCCTGACAATCCTCACAGCCAATCTTTTAACCCAGGCCATAAGTGACTATCTCATAAGCTATAAAAGCCATGTACAGCCTGTGACTTTTACCTTAATAGCAATGGGAATTATTGTAGTTATTTTTTATCCCCTGTTTGCTAAAATGGAAGAGTGGGTGAAGGCCCTGTCGATGAAGGTTGTAAAATCGGGCAAGTCATTTGCCGGAAAATACCTGGGCCTTTTCCTGGCCTTCATTGCAGCCCTGGCCGTGCTTACATATTTCTACGCAAAAGAATGGTATCACATCGACCTGGCGAAAGCCCTCGTTAACGGAACGATAGGAGGCTATTTTTAAAGCCATTTAACCACGGAGTTACACAGAGTTGTACTGATGCACAGCTTATAAATTCCGTGAAACTCCGAGAAACTCGGTGCCACTCCGTGGTAAAAAAATAATTATCCCAAAAGTTTCTTCACAATTGCTGAAATCTCCTTTCCATCAGCCTTGCCTGCCAGTTCCTTTGTTGCAGTTCCCATAACCTTACCCATATCGGCAGGTGATTTGGCGCCTACCTTCTCAATAATGGACTTAACAGCTGCCGTGAGCTCAGCCTCGCTCATCTTTGCAGGGAGATATTTTTCAAGCACATCGGCCTCGGCAACCTCTTTCTGGTACAGATCGGCCCTGTTGTTCTGCTTATATATCTCGGCTGATTCCCTTCTTTGTTTAACTAGTTTCTGAATTACCTTCAGTTCTTCATCTGAACTGAGGACAGCCTCAGCTCCCTTTTCCGATTTGGCAAGTATGAAGGCTGTCTTTGCAGCCCTTATTGCTTCAAGGGCAATGGTGTCCTTGGCTTTCATAGCAGCAATCAGATCTGCTGAAATTTTTTCTGTAAGTGACATATAATTATGGTTTTAAGTTGTAAAGAAAATCCAGATCACTGAGCACAAACAAAGGCTTCACATTCTTCAGTTTCAGTTTCTGTGCTGAAAGAGCCATTTCACCTCCTGCATATATTTTCTGTTCCGGCAAAGCCGTTGACAGTTTTTTCAGATAAGCACCAGAGTCCTTCATGTTCAGGCTGGTAAGATTACCTGTGACAACAAAATCAGGAATCCATGTTTCTGCTGTCTCAATAACTGAATCATAGGGTACTGACTGGCCAAGGTAGATCACATTATGACCATTTTTTCTTATCAGCAGGGAGAAGAACAGAAGGCCAAGTTCATGAAACTCACCTTCAGGAAGAAACAGGAGTACCTTTTTCCCGCTTTTCCCTGTATTTGGAGGGAGGGAATCGAGGGCAGAAAAAAGCTTCTGTCTGAATATTCCTGAAACAAAATGTTCTTTTGCGGCATTTATTGACCCTGTCTGCCACAGGAGGCCTACTTTGTACAGGAAGGGGAAAACAATCTCTGTATATGTGTTTTCCAGTCCCTTGTTTATCAGGCATTTCATGAGCAGATCGTTAACAGCGTTTTCATCTAGACTGTTCATGCCTATAATCAGGGCTGCTATTATATTCTCAGGTTTCCTGTGCCCTTCTGATAATGTCATGGTACAAGATTCAATCTCCTCTCCGGTCATCTTTGCTATCCTGGATATTTTCACTCCGCTGTTATAGAGTACTGAAATATTCAGCAGTCTTTTAAGGTCACTGTCCTCATACCATCTCCTTCCTGTTTTAGTCAGGTGCGGTGATAGCAATCTGTAACGGTGCTCCCAGATCCGGATCGTATCCGACTTAATGCCGGTAAGGCTTTCAAGGTCCTTTAAGGTAAATCTGCTCATCAGATCCTGCTCAGTATATTTTTGTTCTGTTTGTTGACAATGAATCTTTTACGAGGGTGCCGCTATTCAGCTTCCCTTTGAGAACATCAGGTCTGAATTCGCCGCTGGCATCATAATACTTAAGCGACAGATCGATATCTGAAATCAGTATGCCCGGTTCATCGGGGGCAAGCTTATTCTGGATCAGCCCGTCAGGTGTTATGAAATGGCAGGGCCAGCTCATAGGGGCACATGAATTTGTCAGTGACATGTAGAAGTAATTGACTCCCGCATGACCCTGAGCTGTTATGGGCATTATCAGGGGATGAATGCTGCCCCTGTCTGCCTTTGCGTTGTAGAATGACTGGAATATCATGTCGGCGCCAAGTTTCCTGTATTCCCTGTAAAGTTCCGGAAACCTGATGTCATAACATATCAGTAGTCCGCATTTCAGTCCCTTCAGGTCAAAGGTTACAAAATGATCGCCGGGAGAACAGTATTTCAGATCAGTCGATGTGCAGAACCTCTTGTCGTACCTGTCGGCTATTTTTCCTTCAGGAGTGATAAGGTACAGTGAATTATGAGGCTTATTATTCCCTCCCAGCCTGTGAAGAGAACCAAGAACCACCCATATTTTCAGCTTCCCGGCAACAGCACATACTGAATCGGTCATCTGGTGCAGGAGGGTCCAGTTGAAGTTCTCCATAGTCTGCATGTCTGTTCCCGGATAGCCTGAGAGAGCACATTCAGGGAAATGTACAATATCTGCCTTTTTAAGCTTAGCTTCAGTTATCTGTGCCTCAATAAACCTGTAGTTAGACCTGATATCTGCCGAAACAGGAAACTGGCACGAGGCAATCCTGATTCTTCCGGTGCTTTTTTCCTGTGGCTGACCGTTCAGAAAGCTTGCCGAGAAGCATAAAATTCCTGTAGTCAGGAAAATAAATGCTGCTCTCTTAAGATTCATTTTTTTCATTTCAGATGACAATTTATATGTCTGAATCCCTGTTGCTAATATAATCAATAATTGCCTCTCTGACCTTTGTATAAAATCTTTGTACTGCCTGAGGTGAAAATCCCAGCCTTGTTCTTTAACATAAATTGTACAAATAATTGAATTATCTTGGCTACATTTGGTAAACTTAAACCGGAAATTAAATCAAATCAATAAAAACCTTAAATCATATTGTTATGCTTAAAAAGAACTTATTGTTTTTGTTGCTCATTCTGCCACAACTTCTCGCAGGTCAGAAAGCTACAATAACTCTTGAAAAAAGGGACATCCTCACTTATCCTTACAACGATCCAAATCCGGCACCTATTCTCACCGAAAGGCGCGACGAGATATTTCCGTACCATTCATTCCACGGTTATGCTGTAAAGGGAACAATTCAGAAATGGGATGTTGTAAAACTTGAAAATGATTACATACAGGTCTGGGTGATGCCTTCCGATGGCGGTAAGGTATGGGGTGCCATAGAAAAATCAACCGGAAAGGAATTTGTCTACCGTAATGAGGTTATGAAATACCGCAATATATCAATGCGTGGCCCGTGGACTTCAGGAGGTATTGAGCTGAACTTCGGTTTTATCGGTCATAATCCCTCAACCTGTGTTCCTGTGGATTATAAAATGACTGAGAATGCAGACGGAAGTGTCAGCTGTATTGTAGGTAATTACGATCTTCCTTCAAGAACAAAATGGTATGTTGAAGTCAGACTGCAGAAGGACAAGGCATATTTCGACACCTATGCAATGTGGATTAACCCCACTCCCCTGAACCAGACATACTATAACTGGATGACAGGAGCCGCAGTTGTAACCGACGACCTTGAGTTCCAGTATCCGGGTATTGCTGAAATCGGACATGGCGGTGAATTCGGTCTTTGGCCGGTAAATAAGGATGGCAGGGATGTCTCCTGGTACAAGAATAATAATTTTGAATCAAGCAAGTCATACCATGTTGTTGGTGAATACAACGACTTCATGGGAGGTTATTATCATAATTCGAAGTTTGGCTATGGTCATTATGCCCTTTATGATGATATGCCCGGTCATAAACTATGGCTGTGGTCACTTGCACGTGACGGGGGTATCTGGGAACAGCTGCTTACCGACAGCGATGGCCAGTACATGGAATTTCAGGCCGGCCGTATGCATAACCAGTATGGTGGTACAACTGCTTTCAAAACACCCATTTCACAGACTCCTTTCAACCCCGGACTTACCGACAGGTGGCATGAGATATGGTTCCCTGTAAAAGAGATAGGAGGCATCAGCGATATGTCTCCAGCTGGCGTATTGCATGCTGAAGTGACTGGCGGGAAACTTAATGTCGGAATTAATTCCCTCTCATTTGCCGAAGGTAAAATCTCGGTAAAAACCGGCGGAAAAGTAGTTTTTACTGAATCAAGGAAATTCAAACCAATGGATGTTTTCACAACATCTGTGGCCGTTAACAGCAATACTGACTATGAAGTTGTTGTTGAGGGTATGGATCTGCAATTCAGTCCGCTCACAAAGAAAGCCCTGAAGAGACCATTTGTTTCAACAATGCCTAAAGACCTAGTGACGGCAGCTACTCTTTACCAGGAAGGTAATGAGAATAAGGAAGCCAGGAATTATTTAAAGGCAGAGGAGTTATTTAAGAAATGTCTTGAAAAAGACCCGATGTATATCGATGCAATGTCTGCTCTGACTGAGGTGTATTACCGTTCAATGAGGTATGATTCAGCGCTTTATTTTGCAAACAATGCCCTTATGCTTGACACCTATCACCCTGCTGCAAACTATTTTGCAGGTATTACTTATCTGGCTCAGGGTAACCTTACCGATGCAATAGAGAGCCTCGGATGGGCAGCCCGTTCACCGGAATACAGATCTGTGGCTTATGCATTTATGGCTGCTATCGAATTAAGGCTGAACAATATGGAACTTACAGAACATTATGCAAAGCAGTCACTTGATTATGAAAGGTGTAATTTCAATGCCCTCCAGGTACTGGCAGTTATGTACAGAAAAACCGGAGAGAAGGAAAATGCACAAAAGGTGATCGAGACAATACTGAGTGTTGATCAGCTCAGCCACTTTGCCGATTTTGAAGCTTACCTGCTGAATCCTTCAGAGGATAATCTTAAAAAATTCAAATCGACTATCACAAACGAGATGGCATACCAGACCTACCTTGAGACAGCTATGATCTACTATGGTCTTGGTCTTAAGGATGATGCTGTTTCTCTGCTGTCAAATGCTCCTGTTCAGCCTGTAGTTACACTATGGAAAGCCTTCCTGAAAAATGATGTCTCAATGCTGAATGAAGTTGCAGTGGCATCACCTGCATTTGTATTCCCGTACAGGACTGAAGATGTATCTGCTCTCGAATGGGCAGTTTCAAAGAACAACAGCTGGAAATTCAAGTATTACCTTGCCCTTAACAAGATTGCTATCCAGAGAAGGGCAGAGGGTATTAAACTTCTTGCAGATTGCGGTAATGAACCTGACTATGCTCCCTTCTACCTTACAAGGGCAGCGCTTATGACTCCGAAGGATGATGCAAAAGAACTTGCTGACCTTCAGATGGCCGTTAAGCTCGATCCCAATGACTGGCGTTCCGCAGGAAGACTAATCCAGTACTACTATGACAATAAGGATTATAAGACCATGCTGGCTCTCACCAGTGCCGGTGCTAAAAAATTCAAAGGTAACCAGGCAATAGAGGTTCAGCATATACTTGCTCTTATAAATAACGGGCAATACGCTAACAGTCTCAAACTTCTTGATGCCATGACAATACTGCCCGGTGAAGGCGCCAGCGAAGGTAAGGTGATCTATGAGCAGGCATCACTGCTGATGTCTATGGATCTTATTGGAAAGAAGAAATATGCAGATGCAATTAAAATGATTGAAAAATCAAAAGATTATCCTGAACATCTTGGCGTTGGCAAACCCTATGTTACTGATACAAGGATTCAGGACTACCTTAATATATACTGTCTGAACAAGCTAAACCGCAAGGCTGAGACAGAAGCTCTGAAAAAATCAATATCGGAATATACCGGTCACAGGAGAGGAGCTTCATATAGCAATATTCTTACAGTAAATGTTTTGAACAGCCTTGGCAACAAAACTGCTGCTGATGAGCTGGTCCAGAAAATGAAGGAATCAAACAGCCCTGCACAGAAATGGGCTGCTGCCGTTGCAACTGGCGATCAGGCTACTGCCTCTTCACTTGAGAAGAACCTGAGCTCAGATGTTAACTTCCAGATCATTAAAAGAGTTCTTGAAGTAACCAGGTAGAAGACCTTATACCAAACCCCTCTCCCACGGGAGAGGGGCTTTTTTTTGCATGTTTATTATAAGATTGCATGCTATATTATAAAAGAGTATTTTTTCTTCTGTTTCTTGTTACAGAATTTTTTTCTATGAACGCCCAGTCGCCTTTGCGGGAGTTTAAGCTGGCACTTGTGCAGATGTACGTCGAGCCGGGTGAACTGCAGAAAAACCTGGGTCATGCGGCAGATCTTATTGCTCAGGCTGCAAAGGGAGGAGCTGATATAGCACTGCTGCCTGAAGTTCTTGACCTTGGCTGGACGCATCCCTCAGCAAAGAAACTTGCCGGTACAATACCCGGAGGAAAATCATTTGAAGCCCTTTCAGAAGCTGCAGTAAAGAACAAAATATGGTTGTGCTGCGGGATTGTTGAGAGGGATGGAGATGTGGTGTACAACTCGGCTGTGATAATTGACAGTGAGGGGAAACTTGTAATTAAACACCGCAAACTCAATGAGCTCGACATAGCTCATGATGTTTATGCCCAGGGAGACAGGCTCAATGTGTGTAAATCGCCATGGGGTACTATAGGTCTGATGATCTGCGCCGACGGAACAGCTATCGATCATGTTCTTGCCCGGTC
Source organism: Bacteroidota bacterium (assembly GCA_022703405.1). Lineage (GTDB taxonomy): Bacteria > Bacteroidota > Bacteroidia > Bacteroidales > VadinHA17 > LD21. Next base: position 11,015 of record JAKLDT010000011.1, read on the forward strand.
GTTGTGCTATATGGGAGCAGATGTGATTCTCTCACCTTCAAGCTGGGCTGTACCTCCTGATCATGACAATAAAAAGGAACCCTATGGGAAAACATGGAGAGATGCCTATATGCCTGTTGCAAAGGAGTTTTCGGTTTGGATTGCCTCTGCAAGCAATGTTGGTCCTGTCACAGAAGGTCCATGAAAAAACTGGAAATGCATAGGTTGTTCTCTGATTATCAGCCCTGGTGGCAAGGAAGAATTAATGGGACCCTACGGAGAGCATGCCGAGAAAATTATGTTTTATAACATAAATCCTCTTCCCCGTCCTGCCAGAGGCACTGGATGGTATAGGGAGATAAAGAAATAGTTTCAGATTCAGTTTTAACCACTGAGGCACAGATTACACGGAGATTCACAGAGTTGTTCTCTGACTTTATTCTCTGTGAAACTCTGTGATCTCTATGTCATCGCTGGCGCGGATTTAGCGAAGCGTAATCCGTGCCTTTCACCTCACGATAACTATTGGGACGCCTACAGCCTTATAAATATCTTCTTCTTATAAAGGTAGTAACACATATACCATACCATTGCTGCAACAACAAGGGTGACCACAACATCTTTCCCGACATCCCCCATAAAGAAGAAAATCCGGGATGTGAAGGGATCAGCAGCGCCACGGAGGAGATTCTTGCCTCCAAGATTTGAAAAGAGGTAAATGAATATTGCATTCATTCCCACTATGGCAAAGAAGTTGAGGAACCTGGTGTATCTCATGACATCAATAAGCCAGTACGAAAATGCCATTGCTACAAGGCAGTACCCTCCGCTTACTATAACAAAGGAACTTGTGCATATCCTCTTGATTATAGGAATATACGGATCCATAAGGTAGCCTGTGATTATCATTATTGTTCCCGGGATCAGAAGAACAAGAAGTTTCTTATTGTGTGTCCAGTCCTTCATAAGCAGCATGCCTGTCAGCACACCCCACATTGTATGAGCAGTTGTTGGTATTGCATTGAATGACACCCAGTGACCTGTGCTTAGATGTCCGGAAATCAGCAAATCGACCCAGGCTCCGAAATTCTTGTCAGGTGTGAAAGGCTGGTTGAAGCCGTCAACCGGGAATACCCTGTATATTACATCAGACAGTATAATCATCCCGAATGAAACAGCAATCTGAATCTTGAAATCTGTCCTCATCAGGAGGAAAGCCACAAGGTAGGTGAATGACAGTTGCGCAAGTACATTCTGGAAAGCATGTGAATTCCTGTCCGATCCGAGCATGAAGCCAAGAGCCAGCAGCCAGAATGATCTTGATAAGGCATGCATCAGGATTGTTTTGTAAGAATCGCCGCGGGCTGTTCTTTTTGCAAAGGAGAAAGGCATTGCCACCCCGACAATGAACATGAAGAAGGGCTGGATAAGGTCCCAGGCAAAAAGTCCATTCCACTCTGCATGTTCAAACTGCCTGCTCAGTTCAGCAATTACTGACCCTCCCATACCGTTATGGGCCAGCTCATGAAAAACATTTGTAATGCCTGTTACAAGCATGAACATTGTGAAACCTCTGAAGAAATCGACTGATAATACCCTGTCGGGTGCCTTCTCTGCCTGGATTAGAGTTGCCATTTCTGCCTTTTAATAATGATTATAATATGTTGCCTCTACCCCCTCTTTGCGAAGCAGAGAGGGAGCAGGGGGGTGAGTTTTTTATATTTTAATAAACAACTTATTCTTATACAGCCAGTAACACATATACCACTGTGCTGCCCATACAATAATGCTTGTGGCTGTACCTGCTGTAAGGCTTCCTGCCCAGCCGAGCAGCGATGTTGTAAATGGGGTGAAGATCTTATAAAGAAGACTTGCTCCGCCTACTTCAAAAAACAGGTAAATTGCTATGCAGTTCATGCCTACAATGATGAAGAATTTTGCTCCTTCAATGAAGTATTTCCGTACATCGATCAGCCAGTAGGAGAAAGCCAGGGCCAGCATTGTCCATCCTGCACTTGCAAAGACAAATGATGAGGTTGCTATCTTTTTGATCACAGGCGTAATACCCAGCCAGTCAAGTCCGAATCCCACTGCCAGTGCAATGACACCGGCTATAACAAGTATCTTTACTTTCTCCATTGCAGGCTTCGCACTCATGAGCAGCTTGCCGGCAAGAACTCCCCAGACAGTATGAGCTGTTGTTGATACAAAATTCAGAGTTGCCCAGATACTGGTCTTATCTGTCCCTTCAACAAGCTGATTGAACCATGCACCGAGGTTTTTATACGGTACCCAGGGCTGATTGAAACCTTCAACCGGGAAAAACCTGTAGGCAAGATCGATGAACAGCAGTATAAGCAAGGTGAACGACAGCTGGAATCTTGTGCTTTTGTTCAATATGAGGAAGGCAACTATATAGGTTACAGATAACTGCGCCAGGACATTCTGAAATCTCCATACAATTTTCCCGGGACCGATACAATAGACGGCCCATCCGAAAAACAACAGCAACAGTGAGCGCTTTAATGCATGCTGAAGAATCTTGCTGTCCGAATCACCTTTCTTTTTCCTGTTGGCAACAGCAAAGGGAATGGCCACACCTACAATAGTCATGAAGAAGGGTTGTATGAGGTCCCAGAAACGTAGTCCGTTCCATTCATGATGACTAAGCTGTGTTGCAAAAAAATGTACAATACCAGTGCCACCGAACTCATTAAGATGTTCGTAAAGCATAGTACTTTCACCAATCAGCAGGAACATTGTAAGTCCGCGGAAAAAATCGACAGAGAGTATCCTTTCCTGTGGCTGAATGAACTGGTCCGAATTTGTCATGGTTTATTTTTATTATTGTCTGGTAATCAGCATAGATTAATGCGTGCGGTTTCTGCATATTTTCTTACAGCAGCAGCTGCCTGGTCATATTCTTCAGGTGTCTTAAGGTGTTCAAGCATAAGTGGAACATTCTTAAGTCTGCTCAGCTCGGTAAGAAATACCCTGTAATCAAGACCTCCTGTTCCTATAATAACTTCATCGAGATGTACTGTGAGGTTAGTGCCAAGTCTTATATCCTTGGCATGGCAGTTTTTAATGTATGGTCCAAGTTTTGCAAAACAATCTTTAATGAATTCCCCGTTCCTGTAATACCTCTCAGGTGAATTGATCATATTGACGGGATCGAGATGAACGGCAAGCTGTTTCCTGTCTATAGCCTTTATCAGCTGAAGGTATGAATCGGGTGAGTCGGGATAAGCCCAGGGCATTGTTTCGAGTGTATAAAAGGTCCTTTTGGGCTTCACTGCATCAATTATCTCCCGGGTAACCTGAACAATCAGATCAAAGGTGTCTTTTGTAAGGTTTTCAGGATCGGGACCATCCCATTTTTCACCGCGGGAACCTGTTATGTTTACGCAGCAATTGGCTCCGATCTGGTCGGCAAGTGCAAGAGCATCCTTACATTTTTTAAGGGCTTCATTTCTCTCTTTTTCATTCCTGCTGATCGGATTGCTCCAGGCTCCGACTTCAGAAATTATAATGTTTGCATCCCTTGCAGCCTTTTCAAAGGCCTTAATAGTACTGTCATCTGCTCCCGGAGAAACAGGGCAGTAAGAAGCGCTGTAACCTTTGGCCTTTATGGCCTTCACCCATTCAGCAGGGTCTTTCAGGTTTCCAAACACCGGTCCTCCAAGCCTTACACAGGCCTGTGACTGCGGGATAAATGCACTTGCTGCCATACCTTTAAGTGCAACAACCGATGCACCTCCGGCCAGCGTTAGCTTAGCAAAATTCCTGCGGGAAATAGTTATACTCATATTCATATATTATTATAGAAATCTGTCTTTAAGGTTCCACCCCTAAATCCCCTATGGGGGGACTTACCCTCGCTCAAAAAGCCCCCCCTGGGGGGTTGGGGGGTTAATCATCGGCAAAAAACCTTCCGATACACTTCATTACCTCTTTTCTGACTTCAAGGGCATCAATAACGCCGTTATGTGCATAGACAATCTTACCACCCGGTGCAACAATCATTGTATAAGGCAGTGAACCTGACCAGTTCTTGTCAACTGCTTCAATAAGAGGATACTTATTTTCAGAGGTATAGAGATAGTTCTTCACAGCTGAATTCTTGTCCTTAAGGAATTCAAGAACCTTGTCCTTCTTCTTTAAACCGTCAGTACTTATTGAAACGAATTCAAAATCGCGGGCTCCGAACATCCTTTGCATGTTTACAAGTTCAGGGTATTCTATAACACATGGTCCGCACCAGGTAGCCCATACATTAATAAGCCTGTACTTATTTGATTTGTTTGCAATAACTTCCCTGATGGCATCAAGGTCGGCTTCAATTATTTCAACCGGCTTATTCTTCCAGTCTGCATCAAGTTTCTTTCTGTATTCAGCCTTGTTCGCCCATTTGATTGAACAGCCGAAGGTCTTTGTTTTTTCAACAGGAACCGGCTTACCTTCAAGGAGTGCAACAAGGGCGTTTCTTGTATCATGTTCCTTAGCCTGTTCATAAGGATTTTCCAGTTCATCAATCCTTCCGCAGAAACGGAGTTTTCGCTGCGAATCAAAAATAAATACATGAGGTGTTGTTGTGGGACCATAAGCCATGGCCATCTCCTGCTTATCACCATCGTAGATATAAGGCATTTTATACTTTTTGTCTGCGGCTCTCTGCTTCATCTCATCAAAGGTGTCACCAAGGTCGGTATAGCCCATCTCTTCAAGACATACTGCCTGGGGATTGTTTGGCGAGACAAGGACAAAACCAACGCCTTTGGGATTGAATTCTGTATATAGCTTATCTATCCTGTCCTCATAAGCCTGAGCAGTAGGACAGTGATTTGCTGTAAAAATAATAACAAGTATCTTGTTCTTGTTGAAGCTGTTAAGTGTATATGTCTTGCCATCAATTCCCTTCAGTGAGAATGGAGGAGCCTGTGCACCAATATCTAGTGTTTTCGGATCTTCAGCAGACACAGTTATCATATTTGCCAGAAATGCCGATATAATCAACAGGTTTCTTATTTTCATTTTACTTATATATTTAAAATATGGCATAGGTAATAATATTATCTTCTGAAAATATATGAATTATTTCTATAAGTAATGTGGAATTAACTAACATTTGGATATTTTTTAAGACTTTAAGCCTTAATCCGGTACCTTAAATAATTTATTATACAAACATCGTTATAGACATAATTATGCTAACTTTAAATCTGATAATGCATTGGTGAAAAGAACTTTGCGATAGCAATAAGTAACATTTTAATTTAAAATGGAGTATTCTGATCAACAGCTTGTTGATAAGATAAGATCAGGTGATATTGCTGCTTTTGAAACTATTTTTAATAAGTTCTACATATATCTTTGTCTTTTGTCCGAGCATCTTGTAAGAAATCAGCATGATGCAGAGGAGATTGTATCAGATGTGTTTATGAAGGTATGGAATATCAGGGAAAAATTTGAAATCACAACATCGCTTAAAGCCTACCTCATCAGGGCTGTATACAATGCATCATTAAATCATATTGAGAGTAACAAATTCAGAAAAAAGCTGACTCAGAGCATTTCTGATTCAGATTATGAAATACTGGTCTGGGATGACAATTACCCTCTCGGGCAGTTATTCGAAAAAGAGATTTTAGAAGTTTTAGATCAGGGTATAAATTCATTACCTGATGGATGCAGGCAAATATTTCTTCTCAGCCGCAATGAAAATATGAAATATTCAGATATTGCACAGAAGCAGGGAATATCAGTGAATACGGTAAAGACCCAGATGAAAATTGCCCTGTCACGACTCCGAGAAAATCTAAAAGTCTTTCTTTCCTGAAGAACTCCTGATTTTTTTCACTACTCTTTCACCCCGGATCTGTTTTTTCCTGTCTTTATAATCAGATCATATATTATATTATGCAACGAAACGAACATAAAGACCCGGCGGAAGAATTAATTCATGGTTATATTCAGGGGGAGCTAAGTGAGGATGAGGAGAAAAAGTTAATTGACTGGATAAAAGAAGATCCGGCCAATAAGAAATACTTTGATGAATATTGTGAAATATGGGTCAGTGCCAAAGCTTTACTGAAGAATCCCGGATATAATTATCATGAAGGATTCTGGAAATTCAAGCATAAGATCAGTGAAGAAGCGAACAAGCCTGAATCATCAGATACAATTCGTATTATCAGGCTTATAACGAGGTATGCTGCAATTATAGTTATTACTATTTCTTTAAGCGGTTTTTTATTTTATCAATTAGGTAAAAGTAAAGCTGAATATCCGGTTGAGACAATCAGCGAATTGTGTGTTCCACTGGGTTCAAACGCCCACTTTTCATTATCAGATGGAACTACAGTAGCACTGAATGCAGGCAGCAGTCTTAAATATGACAATCGTTTCGGTCTAAAGGAAAGAGTTGTCCAGCTTGCAGGTGAGGGATATTTTAAAGTAGCAAAAGATACTCAGAAACCTTTCATTGTAAAAACTTCATGTCTGACTATCAGAGCCCTGGGTACGGAGTTTAATGTGAGAGCTTATAGTGATGACAATAAGACCGAGGCTACACTTGTTGAAGGTTCCATAAAGGTAGAACCTGTAAACGACGGGTATAAGGCTGAAGCTGTGATCCTTAAGCCAAATCAGAAGCTTACTTTTTACAGAAATGATTCAACCATGGTTGAAAATTCGGCTGTTTCAGATGAAAATACAGGGAGTAAGACTCAACAAATAACTGAGCAAAAGATCAATTCAATTCCCAGGTTAGTAAAGGAAAATGTAGATGTGGAGAAAATAATTTCATGGAAGGATAACAGGTGGATATTCGAAAGAGAAACTCTTTCAGAAATTGCTGTGGAACTTGAACGCAAATATAATGTTGAAATAAGGTTTGACTCGGAAAAGCTTATGAATTACAGGTTCACAGGCACCATAATTGCTGAGCCCATTGAGCAGGTGCTTGAAGCCATGAGTATTTCAGCTCCGATCCGGTACAAACTTGAAGGAAGGGTAGTGACATTATCTGAAAGCAGGAATTTTAAAGGTGTCAAAAACAATCTGTATAATAATTAAAGTAAGCTGTACCTAAAGAAGTCTTTGCCTATGGAACATTAAAAATTGCCTTGAAACCAAAGCGCAGGATGCTGTAACATCCCGCGCAGAGTTTTTAAATTTCACCAATGCTGCCTTTTACCGGAAAACATTGGATCATTTAACCAAAAACTATGCAAAATTATGAAAAAAAAACTACCTAACACTATTCCGTTACCTATACCCGGAATAGAAAAACTCCTAATGATCATGAAACTAGCTCTGATTATCGTTTTTTTAAGCGTTCTGCAGGTCAGTGCAAAAACCTATTCCCAGGTTACTGTCAACCTGGATTTTCAGGGTAAACCTATACGTGAAGTACTGAAATCAATAGAAAAACAAAGTCAGGTCCGTTTTTTCTACAGTGACGACCTGATGGCTATGAATGATAGAATATCTGTATATGCGGAAAACAGGAATATTATTAATGTGCTGGATGATATTTTTGCCGATACAAAACTCACTTATAAAAAGTATGACAATGATCTTATTGTAATTGCTCCAAGAGAGTTTTTACAGCAACAGGTAAGGGTAACAGGTACAATAATTGATGCGGGAACATCAGAACCTCTTGTTGGAGTGAATGTTGTACTTGAAGGTACTACAATTGGCGTTATGACCGACGTAAAAGGCAAGTTTACCCTGAATGTGCCAGACCTTACAGGAGCTCTTCAGTTTAGCTATATCGGTTATGTTGCACAGAGAATTCCTATCAATGGTCAGACTGTAATAGATATTAAGCTTGCTTCAGACCTTCTTTCACTTGATGAAGTGGTTGTTACCGGGTATGGAACTGTAAAAAGGAGTGATCTGACAGGTTCTGTTAGTTCAATAAAAACAGAGCAGTTGCTGCAATTACCTACACAGCGTGTTGACCAGGCCATCCAGGGCAGGGCTACCGGTGTTTTTATCCTTAACACTGATGGTTCACCGGGGGGTAATACTCTTATACGTATCAGGGGCAGTAACTCAATTAATGGCGGAAACGATCCTTTGATCATTGTCGATGGTTTACAGGGCGCAAATATTAATCAGTTAAACCCTAATGATATTGAATCAATGGAAATCCTTAAGGATGCCTCAGCTACAGCAATATATGGTTCCAGGGGTGCAAATGGTGTTATCCTGATTACAACTAAACTGGGAAAGACTGGGAAACCTGTTATAGAGGCTGGCTACAGTATCGGCTTTCAAACCCTTGCACATAAGCTTGATGTAATGGATGCTGGTTCATTTGCAGAATATAATAACTGGTATCATAGTTTTGATACACAGGATGGGCAGACTCCAAAATATTATTTCACTCAGGCAGAAATAGATAATTACAAGAAGAATGGAGGTACCGACTGGCAGGATGAGATTTATGATGTTGGTGTTATGCAGACTTCAAACCTGGCAATTAGTGGTGCAACTGACAGATTGAAATATATGGTTTCAACGGGTTACCTCGATCACCAGGGAATATTGTTAAACTCAGGCTATAACAGATTATCATTGAGGGCAAATCTGGCTGCAGATATAACGAGATGGGTTGACTTTGGCCTGAATTATTCATATACAAGTGAAAGGTATAAGTCTCCTCCATTTAATGCCAATTTATTTACTGCAGTAAACAATGCTCCACGATGGGCTCCCACTGAACCGGTTTATGATGAATTCGGTAACTACGCCAGGCACAGGCCGGGATATGGTGCCTATGATACATGGAATCCGGTTGCAACTGCTCTGGAGACATTGATTGAAAATCCGACATACCAGAACAATATTAACATGTTCCTGAATTTTAAAATTGCAAAGGGACTGACTTTGAAGATTATGGGTGGCGGAACATTTGCAAATGAGTATAACAACAAATATGAAAATACTAAAACCCGTAACGGTTATGCAATGAACGGAGTAGGAAGCGTCAGTAACTCCTTCAGCAATATGTATCAGAATACCAATATTCTTACTTATGATAAAACAACGGGTATTCACCACATAACAGTTACAGGTGTGGCAGAGGAAATATTCAGTTCATGGTTCGGTAATTCAATGAACGGACAGGATTTTCTTGTCGACCAGCTGGGAACCGACAATATGGATGGTGCTAAATCAGTATCAGTTGACTCATGGAGAGGAGAGAGAGCATTGGTCTCATTTATGGGACGAATTAATTATGGTCTGATGGACAAATATCTCCTTACATTAAGTTACAGGGCTGATGGCTCATCTGTTTTTGGTGAGAATAACAAATGGGGTTACTTCCCCTCAGGTTCACTTGCATGGAGGATATCGCAGGAAGGCTTCCTCCAGGATTCAGAGGTTATTACTGACCTTAAGCTGAGAATAAGTTATGGCGTTACAGGAAACCAGGGTATAAGCCCCTATGGATCGCTGGCCAGGCTGGGATCAGGTGAAAGTTACAGGTATCCTTATATGAACGGGCAAAATCTTAATATCGGTTTCGGAATAGCAGGCATCGCTAATCCTGACCTGAAATGGGAATCTACTGCCCAGTCGAATATCGGGGTTGACGTATCATTGTTCAAAGGAAGGCTCATCTCCACAATAGATGTTTATCGTAAAGTAACTGAAGATCTTCTTATGCCAAGGCAGTTACCTGATTATGTTGGTGTGTCGAGTGTTATTGATAACATTGGATCTATCGAAAACAGAGGCCTTGAGATTATGATAGGTGGTGATCCTGTTGTGGGAAATTTCAGGTGGAATACATCACTCAATTTCACCATGAACCGAAATGAGGTACTTGACCTGGGTGAAGGTACTAAAAGAATTGGTTATACGCCCACCTCGGGAGGATACTCACTTGGCTCTTCCTATATGTTCCTTGAAGTAGGACAACCTTTTGGTCAGATGAGAGGATACAAATTCCTGGGTTTGTGGAGAGCTGATGAGGATGCTGAAGCAAGAGCTTACGGACAACTCCCCGGGTTACCTAAGTATGCTGATCTTACCGGCCCCAATGGTGTTCCCGATGGAATTGTCAATGAACTCGATAAAACAACTATTGGATATGGTTACCCCGATTTTACTATTGGATGGAACAACCTCTTCACATACAAAAACTTTGAGTTATCCTTCCTTGTTACAGGAGCCTATGGTGCCGACCTGTTCAATACAATCAGGATCCGCAGACAAACCTATGAGGGGAATGATCCAATTCTCTGGGATTACTGGACTCCGCAAAATCAGGACACAGATATTCCTGCACGTTACGACGGTGCCTGGGTTCAGTCGCAGAACCTTGTTAATAAATACCTTCTCGGGAGTAGCGAAGGCGCTTCATCACGATGGGTGGAAGATGCTTCTTTTACAAGATTGAAGACTTTAACCCTTGCCTATAATTTTCAGCCTTCTATTCTGCAGAAGATCGGGTTTTCAAAAGCAAGATTGTTCTTCACCGGAACAAACCTGATAACACTGACAAAATATACAGGGTACGATCCTGAAATAGCACAGTTCCCCACTAATGACGCGACAATCGGTGTCGATCAGAGTGTTTATCCGACTGCCCGCATGTATACTTTTGGTGCTGATTTCACTTTCTAACAACATTAAAATTACAATCATGAATATAAAAAGATCAAAAATATTGAGTCTGGTAATGTTGTCAGGATTTTTACTACTTCTTACCGGATGTGAGAAACTTAAAGAAAAGCCAACAGATTTCGTCGGACCTGATAATTTTTTTAAAACACCGGCACAGGTTGAATCTGCATTTGTCAGTGCAATGCAAAGACAATGGGGCGGATGGCAGTTTTACGACTGGATGGGCAGCCCTGAATGGCCTGCTCAGGATGATCAGTTATATGGAGGAGAACTGGTAATTGGCGATAATGATGCGGCAGGCAGCTGGCAGGTTCATTATCAGGCAATAGCCGACCTGAATCCTGCAATAAAAGCCCTTGTTAATGATCAGCTGGGAGCTGGAGTTCCCCAGGAAACAAAAGACCAGCTGATGGCAGAGGCAAAATTCCTCAGAGCATTTAATTATTTTTGGCTTGTAAGGCTTTATGGTGATGTTCCTCTTATTCTTGAAAACACTGATGTAATAAAAGGAGAGATTGAAAGGTCTCCTGTAGCTGCTGTTTATGATCAGATAGTTGAGGATATGCTGTTTGCAGTACAACACCTTCCTGAAGTCTGGGATAGTGATAATAATGCCCGTCCAACCTCAGATGTAGCCAGGGGAATTCTTGCAAAAGTATATATAACAATGGCCACAGCTCCCTTGAATGCAACAGCAAACTATGCCAAAGCCAGGGATATGGCAAAACAGGTAATGGATGGCGGACGTTACAGCCTTGTCCCGAAAGTTGAGGATGTGTTTAAAATGAGCAATGAGTTTGGCCCTGAGTTCATGTGGGCATGGCATAATTCTGAGGAAGAATATGTAATTGAACCTCAGATATGGCTTCCTGGTGAAATGGCCGGGGGTTGGGGTGATGTTACTGCTGAAAAAATCTGGGGGGAAGCCTTTCCGGAAGAACCACGCAAGCATGCATATCTGCTGCTTGAGGATCTTTGGTTCGGAACTGGCACTACATATCTTGAATGGTACAAATCAGCTCCTTATGTAAGGAAGTTCCTCTATGACACTCCTGAAAATATGGAAAAGAACGTTTCATACCAGGCTCAACCTATACTTCGATATGCTGATGTTCTGTTACTGTTTGCCGAAGCTGAAAATATGGTGAACGGACCTACACAGGCAGCCTGTGATGCAGTAAACCAGATAGTTGAAAGGGCAACAGGCGGAATACCCAATCCTGCTGATCCCTTATTTACAACTGCTATGTCGAAAGAACAGTTTGATGAAGCTGTGATACAACAGCGAAGCCTTGAGCTTTGTTTTGAATATGACCGTTGGTTCGACATCTGCAGGAAAAGGATATTGGATAAGGTAACAGATCCTGATTACCTGCCAAATTATTCGGAGTATGATTATCTTATGCCTGTACCCCAGAAAGATCTGCGGCTGAATAAGAGTCTCTCTCAGAATCCGGGATATACAAGACCATAGTGGTTTTTTAGTTTAGGTTTATTGGAAATTGCCACCTGACAATCATTAAGGTGGCAATTTCTTAAAAACCTTCATCTTTTATATATTTGATAGGGATACTCTAAGTACACTGAAGTAGAAAGTGCTTCAATATCATCTGATGACAAAATCAAAATTCCTTAAGATCAGATTATTATTGTTGTTTGTTGCCTTTATTGCCCTGACCTGCAGGAGAAGTGATCAGGAATACAGGCAGGAATCCGGTACTCAGTTCCGGAGTATCCCTCCCGGCGAAAGCGGGATAAAATTTAAAAATCAGCTCCAGGAGACCGACAGTGCAAACTCTATCTTCTACGAATATTATTATAACGGTGCAGGCCTTGCAACAGGAGACCTGAATAATGACGGCTTAAGTGATATTGTCTTTGGGGCTAACATGACCAAATGCAGGATTTACCTGAACAATGGTAATTTTGTATTTACCGACATTACTGAGGAAAGCGGAATTAATACCACAGGCAAATGGATAACCGGAGTAAGCATGGTGGATATTAATCACGATGGCTGGCTGGATATCTATTTCTGTGCTGCAGGTAATATCGATTATGATTACCATAATTTGCTTTACATCAACAACGGGGATAGTGGAAAACTGACTTTTAAGGAATGTGCTGCTGACGTTGGTCTTGATGATAACGGCTATTCTACACAGGCTGAATTTTTTGATTATGACCTGGATGGTGACCTTGATGCCTACATAGTTACAGCAGCAATGACAACACCAAATAAAAATGCTATAAGGCAGCGAAAAAATGACGGATCAATGATCAATACCGACAGGTTATACAGGAATGAAGGTATAGATGCCCGCACAGGATTGCCGTTTTTTCGGAATGTCTCAAAACAGGCTGGCGTAACATGGGATGGATTCGGTCTGGGGGCAGCAGTATGTGATATAAACAAAGATGGCTGGCCCGATATCTACGTCGGGAATGATTATATATCTAATGACCTTCTCTATGTGAACCAGGGTGATGGCACCTTCAGGGAAATGCTGAAAGATTATATGAAGCATACAAGTAACAGTACTATGGGAGTCGATATAGCTGATTTCAATAATGACGGTTTAATCGATGTTCTAACCCTGGATATGCAGCCTGAGGATTATTTCAGGAAAAGGACAATGGCAGGCAATATGCGTACATATACAAGATATAGAAATGAGCTGAAGGCCGGCTATTCTCCGCAGTATGTGCGTAATATGCTTCATGTCAACATGGGGGAAATTGAAGGTCGGTACAGATTCAGTGAAATAGGACAGATGGCCGGGATTTTTGAGACTGACTGGAGCTGGGCTCCGCTCTTTGCAGATTTTGACAATGATGGTTTTAAAGACCTCTTCATCGGAAACGGGATAGGACATGATATGACAAATATGGATTTCTCTTCCTTATGGATGACAACGATAAAGAAGAATCCGGAAATTGAATTCGCTGTACTTTACAAACTTCTTAAAAATGACCTTGATAAACGGGGAAATGTGAAAAAACCAAACGTAATTTTCCGTAATTCAGGAGGCTTGATCTTTGAGAATAAAACTGCTGAATGGGGTTTGGAGCAGCCTATTTATTCACCTGGATCTGCATTCTCCGATCTCGATAATGACGGAGATCTTGACCTTGTTTTAAATAATATCAATGATTTTGCCTCAGTTTATGAGAACCGTATTATTAATAAGGATTCTGTAAACAGGAACAATCACTATCTTATAATTCAACTGTCGGGAGATTCATTTAACAAGGGTGGAATAGGGGCGAAGATCAGTATATTCTGCAGTAAGGATCTGCAGTATTATGAACATTTCCCTATAAGAGGTTTTCAGGCAATGATGGATCCCAGAATTCATTTCGGATTGGGTGAAAAAAATATGATCGATTCATTACATATAAGGTGGCCTGATGGGAAGGAACAAGAATTGCACAATCTGCCTGTCAACCAGATGCTCACATTATATTATTCCAATTCTTCCTTCCGGAATGCAACAAGTATCTCAAAATCAGACAACAATGGGTTTTTTAAATCAGTCAGGGGAAAACTGAATACAGATTATTTCCATAATGAAAAAGTATTTGTTGATTTCGAATATCAGCCGCTTGTCCCTCACATGTATTCTCAGGAGGGTCCTGGAATAGCGGTCGGCGATGTTAACTCAGACGGGATGGATGATTTCTTCATTAGTGGTTCCACGGGCTTCTCCGGAGAAATCTTTGTTCAGCAGAGAACAGGTAAATTCTTTTCATACCCTTTACCGGGAGATAATAATTATGAGGATATGGGGTCACTTTTTTTTGATGCTGACGGTGATGGTGATCAGGATCTCTATATAGTGAGCGGAGGATCGGGCCTGCCGCCTGGAAGCCGGTATTATGCTGACAGATTGTATATCAACAACGGTAAGGGTAAATTTCTTCACGACACCAAATCATTGCCAGATGTGCGTGTTTGTGGTTCCCAGGTTACAGCATCAGATTTTGATAAGGATGGGGATCTTGATTTATTTGTTTGCGGAAGAGTTGACCTTGAAAATTATCCGCTTCCGCCCAGAAGCTTTCTTTTGAGAAATGATAGTAAGGGAAATACAGTAAGATTTGCTGATATAACTTCACAGGTCAACCGTGAACTTGAAAGACCCGGGCTGCTGGCATCATCAGTCTGGACCGATTTTAATAATGACGGATGGACTGACCTGATACTTGCCGGAGAATGGATGCCTCTCACTTTCTTTAAAAATGAACATGGGAAACTGATCAATGTAACAACATCCACCGGTATTGAAAGCTATACAGGCTGGTGGAACAGTATTGCCGGCGCCGATTTTGACAAGGATGGTGATACAGACTATGTTGCCGGTAACCTGGGATTAAATACACAATACAAAGTATCGCAGTCTGAACCGATGCGGATTATGGCAAAAGATTTTGACAGGAATGGCACTTCAGATCCTGTTTGCAGTTATTATGTTCAGGGGAAGAGTTATCCAATTTATCAGAGAAATACTCTTCTTATACAGATCCCTTCATTAAGGAACCGGTATAAAACTTATGAAGATTATGCAAAGGCCTTATTGGATGATATCTTTCCTGTGAATACCAGGAGGGATGCTTATGTGAGAGAAAGTCGTTTATTCGAGACTTCATACATTGAAAATCTGGGGAATGGTAAATTCAGGCTTTCTCCGCTTCCGGATGAAGCGCAAACAGCTCCCATATACGGTATTCTTGCAAATGATTATAACGCTGACGGAAACAACGATATCCTGCTTGCCGGCAACTCGTACTCAACCTCAATATCCGACGGGCAGTACGATTCATTTTGCGGCCTTTTGCTGGCAGGAGACGGAAAAGGGAACTTCAAACCTGTTCAACCACGTGAGAGCGGATTCTTTGCTGATGGTGATTCAAAAGCAATGGCAGAACTTACAATGAAGGATGGGAGTTCAATTATTCTTATTTCCAGAAATTCTGATAGCCTTAAAGTCATAAAGTCATTAAAATCACCTGAGCGTATAATAAGGCTGAAAAGTGATGATGTTTCTGCAAGACTTATATATCAAAATGGGGATAAGGAATACCGGGAGTTCTATTATGGCAGCGGGTACCTTTCACAATCATCAAGAGTTTGTAAGGTGCCGTCCGGAGTAATAACGGTCAGTCTCATCAACTATAAGGGAGAGATCAGAAATAAAAACTTAAAGGACAAAATGTAAGAATCAACACTAAAACAAAAAGGATATGAAAACACAGACAATTCAATTGTTTTTTCATCTGGGAAAAACATGGACAGATAGAACCTGTCAGTATTTTTTACTTACACTGTTTTTTATAATTTATTTTTACGGAGCCAGCGCACAGGAGCCTGTAAAATCGGAAGAAATTAAAATATGGGCAGTCCCGGGCGAGCAGAAGGTCCGACCTGATGATATTCCTGAAACAAATAATCTTGTATGGTCGGCAGATAAAAAGGCAATTAAGGTTTCAGGAGCAGGAAATGAACATGTTCCGTTCCAGCTTGTGATATCCACGCCTGTGCCTCCGGGATGGAAGCCAAAAGCTCCGGATGGATTTTTCGTGACGGCATCAGATCTGAAATCTGATAAAGGTAATCTGATTCAAAATAAACAAGTCAGTCTGTTTCTTGAGCATTATATTCAGATCTATGCAAAATCGAGTCCGGTAGGTGCTACCGGGTACTGGCCCGATGCTCTAGCTCCTCTGAAGGAGCCATTCAGCATGCAGGCTCAGTACGCTGTAGTGGGCAACAGGCCTGTCTGGATCGATATATTCATTCCAACAGGTACTCCGAAAGGTATTTACAGAGGAAAAATAACAATTACAAAATCTGAGAAAATAATTGAAACACTTGCCGTTGAAGTTGAGGTCTTTGGTTTCTCGCTTCCAGATGAAACTCACCTTATTACCTATATGAATATTTCGAAGAGCGAAATTGCACGGTTCTATGGCAAGCAAGTTTCATCACCTGAACTTGAGGAGCTTACCAGAAACTATTTTACCTTCCTTGATGAACACAGGATGGAAACATGGTTCAATGACCCTCTTGTGCCTGATATTGTCGTTAAAGGGGAGTCTGTTGAGGTTAAATTCAATGACCAGAGATATGACCAGTATCTTAATAAGCAGAAAACAAAGAGAGTAATTCTTGAAACTGCTCCGAATGAGATTTTGAGAAATTCAGGAGAAGACCAATTCTCTGATGCCAATATCAGAATGGTTAAACAGTACCTGTCATCAGTAGAGTCATATTTCAGACGTAATGGCTGGAGGGACCGCCTGGTCTTCAACAGCCCAATTGATGAGCCAAATACTAAAAAGGATTATGAAGAGACCAGAAAATGGGCACAGCTTGTTCATGAAACGGTTCCCGGTATACCATTCTTGGCAACTGAGTCTCCGGTTACAGACAATCCCGAATGGGGGACGTTGAGAGGTTATGTGAACAATTTCTGTGTTCATGGGAATAATCTCAATGATCCTGAGGTTAAGAAAGCTTTGCGCGAGGAGCAGGTGAAAGGTGGTGAAGCAACCTGGTATATCTCCTGCGACCAGGCATATCCTCAGCCAAATTATTTCATAGATGCGCCTGCCCTTGATCCGGTAATGATCCCTTGGATCACAGAAAGATACAAAATGAACGGATTCCTTTACTGGGCTGCTAATTTCTGGAACCAGACCCCTGACCCATGGCTCGATCCGGTGACTTTTATCTCGGGATTTGCCTGTAGTAACGGATATGTTCTGAACGGTGAAGGATCATTGATCTACCCGGGAAACCACACAAAAACCTATACAGGACAGCCGGATGTAAATGGCGCTGTTTCTTCTATCCGATTTGAGCTTCTGCGCGACGGGATAGAAGACTATGAGTACCTGTGGATGCTGAAAGAAAGGGGTGATGCAACTTTTGCTGAACAGATTGTTAACAATATGGTAATCGATGTAAGCACTTTCTCACGTAACCTTAATGAGCTCTATTTGGCCAGGAGGGCCATGGCTGAAAGGCTGGAGAAATTGACAAAATGATAATCACTGTTAATTAATTATCAAAGAAAAGCCGGATAGTTTGAAATTTAAAGTGTTTAAGAAACGGGATAGGAGAATACATGGGATCAGATTGAATTTTTTTAAATAGCTTTGAACTACAGTGATTTCAAATAATTATTGTTAACGATATAAATCAACAGAACAATGGAAAGTAATAGCATTTCAAGAAGGAAATTTGTAAAAGGAGTGGCAGGGAGTGCTGCAGGAATTGCAGTATTCGGAGGCAGTCCTGGGATGTCGGCTTTAAGTTATTCGCGTATTTCCGGAGCGAATGAACGGATAAATATTGGTGTTATTGGGTGCGGAGGAATGGCTGGTAGCCATATAGAGGCCTTGCTGGCAATGAAGCAATCAGATAATATCGATATTACTGCTGTTTGTGATATATATACTACAAGGCTTGAGAAGGCTAAAGAGCTTACAAAAGCGCGGGCTTTTAAAAATTACAAGGAGATACTGCAGGATAAGGACATTGATTATGTGCTGATTGCAACTCCAGAACACTGGCATTATCAGATGACACTGGATGCAATAAGTGCTGGAAAACACATTTACGTTGAAAAACCTATTACCCATACTATTGAGCAGGCTAAAGACATTTGCCAGAAAATGTCAGCGACAAAATTAAAATTACAGGTAGGGGTTCAGGGGATGTCGGATGATTCTTATGAAACCGCGAATAAAATGATTCAGGAAGGAGCACTCGGGAAAGTTGTTATGGCTCATATTGATTATTCCAGAAACTATCCTGATGATTTCTGGGCATACCCAATCGATGAAGATGCCAGACCCGGAGTAAATCTCGATTGGGAAGCATGGCTCGGCCCGGCACCAAAAAGGCCCTGGGACCCGCGAAGATACTTCCAGTGGAGAAGGTACTGGGATTATTCAGGAGGCATCGCAACAGATTTGTTCATTCACCGGGTGACAAGGATTATAAAATCACTGGGACTGAGCTTTCCTGATTATGTTGCCGCTACCGGTGGCACCTGGAATTTTGTAAACAGCGTGGCTGAGATTCCTGATACATTTAATATGATGCTCGACTATCCTGAAAAAACAACTGTCATGGTTGTTTCATCACTGGCAAATGATATGCCAATCAGGCATGTGATAAGAGGGCACAAGGCAACACTCGAATTTACAAAAGAAGGCTTTACAATTACACCACAGGAGCAATCGGAAATGGCTAAAATAAGTGGTACAGGCGAAGCAGTAAAAGGTGCTAGTCTTTTTACACATAAGAAAAACGGCGCCGAAGATGTAACTCTGCACCACAGAAATTTGCAGGCTGCAATAAGAAAAAATGAACCTCTTAAGTGCGATCATAACCTTGGCATGTATGGTGTGGTAGCATGTATGATGGGGGTTGAATCATTCCGTAACAGGAAATACCTGAAATGGGATCAGCAGAATAAAAAGGTTATTGAGAGCTGATTATTCAGTGCTGTTGTAAAAATTCAGCCGGTTCACTTATAATTATCTTGCCGGTACGTTTGTTGTATGTGATGTCATGGATAAGCAGCGGGAGCCTGTGCACCTGTATCAGGTGTTTAAGGATCTTCTGCAGATAGCAGGCCTGATTGATTGATACTTTTCACATTTTTCAAAAAATGGTCTTGTATGGGCCCTTTTCTGAATGATTCATTGTATTTTCACACGAAATCTAAGGCTTAATTTCAGATAGAAACAGGAAGATCATGAAATATTTGTTTTTTACAGCTGTCATATTGCTTGCGGGCTGTGCGCAATCAACGAAAGACAGCAGCTACAGCAAACCGGGAAATGAGGTATACAGCGAACTGAAAAATCCTGCATCTGCCCCGCTTGCTGAATGGCCTAATATGCCGGGAGAAACAAATGTCAGCTTTGGAGATGATAATATAAGGTATCCTAAAGAAAGGGTCCCGTCAGTGACATATTCAGAATGGGTTGCCTATGCCTGGAAGGGAGAAAAGGTTCATACACAGGTTCTTGTCTATTCAAAATCGAGAATACCCGAACTGAGAGTCATTGCAGGTGACCTCATAGACGACAGTGGAAACCGCATTGTCAGCAGCAATATTGAAACAGGCTTTGTCCGTTATGTAATGACTGATGAGTTCGGGGAGGGTTGCGACATCCGTTATCCCGGGAAATATGATTCTTCACTGGTGGCTGATCCAATAGACATTGTCGATCACATCGAAGTTAAAAAGAACTCAGTACAGCCTGTATGGCTTACAGTAAAAGTTCCTGCAGAAACTCCTGCCGGAACCTACAGGGGAGAGCTGCTTGTTAAAACAGGCAGGGAGTTCAGACTTCCGGTAACAATTAATGTAGCTGATCATATTCTCCCTCCTCCGTCGGAATGGAAATACGACCTGGATCTTTGGCAGAATCCCGATCCTGTTGCTAAGGTACATGGCGTAAAACTGTGGAGCGATGAACACTACAGGCTCATGAAGCCTTATTATGAGATGCTTGCTGCTGCCGGCCAGAAAAGCATAACAGCTTTTATTATTGATCAGCCCTGGGGCCCTGACCACGTCTATCACAGGGACCCTTCACTAATTTCATGGACTAAAAGAAAGGACGGCAGCTGGTCTTATGATTATTCTGTTTTTGATAAATATATCGGTTTTGTGATGAGCTGCGGAATAGACAGGCGGATAAACTGCTATTCCATGATCACCTGGGACCTGAGGTTTATCTATTTTGATGAGGCTAAGGATGATACGGCTTCCGTATATGCACGTCCCGGCACTCGTGAATACCTGGATATCTGGCTGCCGATGATCACTGATTTTACAGCGCATCTTAAGTCCAAAGGCTGGTTTGAGAAAACAACAATTGCAATGGATGAGAGGGATATGCAGGGTATGCTGGAAGTGATGAAGCTTCTGAAATCGGTTGATCCCGCATGGAAAACAGCCCTGGCCGGAAATTACCACAGGGAAATAGCAATGGACATTTATGATTACTGTATTATATGGGGTAAGAAATTTGACAGGGATATCCTCGATGCAAGAAGAGCTGCGGGTCTGCCAAGCACATATTATACAGCATGCGGAGAGAGGCGTCCCAACTGCCATTCATTTTCTCCACCCGCTGAAGCAACATGGATCAGCTGGTTTGCTGCAGCACAAGGATACAGCGGATATCTCAGATGGGCTTATAACAACTGGACAAGCGATGTGCTTCATGATACACGATACAAGACCTGGCCTGGCGGCGAATGTTACCAGATCTACCCCGGTCCGCGTTCATCAATACGCTATGAGAAACTAATTGAAGGAATACAGGATTTCGAAAAGATAAGGATTCTCAGGGAGCAGTTTACTACCGAAAAAAATAAGGTGAAGCTTGCTGAAATTGATAAGATGCTGGCCCCGTTCACTGCAGAAAGTATTGAGAAGGTTCCTGCAGCCAGCATGGTAAAAACAGCCAGGACCACACTTGCCGGATTATGATATATGGGAATATTTGCTTCTCCTGAATTGAAAATTAACTTTACATCCATCTTACTTAAATTAATAAAAGAGTAACCCTGAAATGATAAAAATTGACTTCAGCATTAATAATGAGGCCCTTTCACAAAAGCTGACAGGATTCTGGCAGTTGTCAGGTAAAAAAATACATCTTATTGAAAAAGAGTATGGTGAGGGGAAGGGTTCGCCTGTCTTTACAGTTAAGGGAAAATATACAACACGCGGATGGACTGAATGGACACAGGGCTTTCAGTATGGTTCATCGATATTGCAATTCGATGCTACCGGAGAGAAAATGATGCTTGAGAACGGCAGAAAGAAAACACTGGAAAAAATGGCTCCTCATGTAAGCCATATCGGAGTGCATGATCATGGCTTCAACAATGTAAGCACTTATGGAAACCTGCTGAGGCTGATGAGGGAGGGCAAAATACCTTACAATGAGTGGGAAAAGAATTTTTATGAAATGGCTCTCAAAATCTCCGGCGCAGTACAAGCCTCGCGTTGGACAGCTGTAAGGGATGGTGGATTTATTCATTCTTTCAACGGTGCTCATTCACTTTTTGTTGACACAATACGTTCCTGCCGGGCACTTATTGTAAGCCATACTCTTGGACATGTGTTCCAGGGAGAGGGCGACGCCAGGATAAGTCTGCTCGAACGGGCTCTTCTCCACATGAAGGCCACTGCAAAATATTCTGTGTTTTATGGCGAAGGACGCGACAGTTATGATGTATGGGGCAGGACAGCACACGAAAGCATTTTCAATGTGAAGGATGGCAATTTCAGGTGCCCCGGTACCCAGCAGGGTTACTCGGGCTTCAGCACGTGGACGCGTGGCCTGGCATGGGCAATGTGTGGTTTTGCAGAACAGCTTGAGTGGATAAGTTCTGTAAAGGAGGAAGAACTTGCTGACTTTGGCGGAAAAGAAGGACTTAAGGCAATATTCCTCCGTGCTGCAAAAGCCACCTGCGACTTTTATATTGCAAATACACCAACCGACGGTGTACCTTACTGGGACACCGGAGCCCCAGGCCTTGCTAATATGGGAGCTTATACCGATAAACCTTCAGATCCTTTTAACCAGCACGAACCTGTCGACAGTTCAGCTGCTGCTATTGCAGCACAGGGACTACTGAGGCTCGGTCATTATCTTTCTGAAAACGGTGATCCGGAAGATGGCAGGACCTACTGGCAGGCAGGTCTTTGCGTTGTAAATACCCTTTTATCAGAACTTTACCTGAGTACTGATCCGTCTCACCAGGGACTTCTACTGCATACAATTTACCACAGACCCAATGGCTGGGACCATATCCCTGAAGGAAGCAAAATACCTTACGGTGAATCGTGCATGTGGGGAGATTACCATTTCCGTGAAGTGTGTCTTTACCTTGGCAGGATAATAAGCAGGGGAAATTATTATACATATTATAATTGTGTGAGATGAATGCTGAACCGGTGAAGGACCTTTCGAGGCTGTGCCTGCATACAATAACAACAAAGCCATGGAACATTGAGGAGGCTGCACGTAACTATTCAAAGGCTGGTGTGAAAGGAATAACAGTGTGGCGGGACACTCTTGAAGGCAGGGACATAATAAAAACAGGAGGTCTGCTTCGTGAAAGCGGCCTGCATGTTGTCTCTCTCTGCCGGGGTGGCTTTTTTGCTAACACAGAAAAAGCAAAAAGAGATCTTGCAATTACTGATAACCGCAGGGCCGTTGAGGAAGCCTTTAAGCTGGGAACTGACAAGATTGTACTTGTCTGCGGCGCTGATCCACGCCAATCTCTCGAAGATTCAAGGAAGCAGATCTATGACGGAATATGCGAAGTATTGCCCGATGCAAAAGCAGCAGGTGTTAAACTGGCTGTTGAACCACTTCATCCAATGTTTGCCGATACAAGGTCAGCTGTAAATACAATCAAACAGGCAAATGATCTTGTTGAGGCTATTGACAGTGAGTATGTTGGTGTTGCTGTTGATGTTTACCATCTCTGGTGGGATCCCGACCTGGAAGAGGAAATTTACAGGTGCGGAAAGAACAGAAATCTCCTGGCCTTTCATATCTGCGACTGGAAGTCTCCAACTGTTGATATGCTCAATGACCGCGGACTGATGGGAGAAGGATGCATCAATCTCAGGAAAATAAGATCATGGGTGGAAAAGGCAGGCTTCAATGGTTTCATCGAAGTGGAGATCTTCTCCAACTTATGGTGGAAACAGGATCAGAATGAGTTTTTGGAGAGAATTGTTAGGGCTTATAAGGAACATGCGTAAGAATTAAACCTTATCCTTGTGGGTGAAGCCTCATCCCCCGGCCCCTTCTCCCGGGGGAGAAGGGGAGTAAGAACCAAAGGATCAGGATTCTAGCCCCTCTCCCCTGGGAGAGGTTCCGATAGCTCCTAAAATCCGCATGTTTGATTTGATAATAGATTTTGAAGCTATCTAAAACAAAAGTATGATGATTTTGCTATTGGTTTTATCGTTTAACCAATTTTGTAGAACTATTTC
>JAKLDT010000110.1 GCA_022703405.1 Bacteroidota bacterium
ATCATGAACAATTCTTCAGCGAACCTGTGTGAGTGATACGGAGCTGAGAATTGTCCGGGATTAAGTAACCTCAGATCGAAATTCAGATATCTGGGATTCAGACTCTTATTCCTTCGTGAGATATCATAGAACAATCTGTAATTATCAATTTTGTTCGGGTCTGCCTGAAAATCCCTGTCTTCACATTTTAAAATTGTTGCCATATTAAACTTAATTGAGATTCTTAAATATTGTACCTTTTTTATTTATCTTATTCATAAAGACATATTTGCAATCCAAAGGTTTTTGTCTTATTTAAAATGATCCTGTTATTTATAAAATCCCCATACAAATTGTTTCTCAACAGATACTGCCTGGCTCTTTCCAGAGATTTTACCTTAAAAGTTATACTTTGTACTTCTTTAATTCCGGATTTACTGAAGTGGAATTCAGGCAGGTCATTTTTATCCCATATTTTATTATTTATCAATTTGTCAGGGCTGATTAACTCTTTCCATTTCGTTAAATTGTAATTATCCTTATAGCCAATCAATATTTCCTTTACATATTCAATTCCCGGTTCATCCAGTGCATCTTTAGTCATTTCAGTTAACAGCGAATCAGTAATCCTCTTATCTTCTGCTTTGCCTGTTCCTTTATCCATAAAGCTTATGGTTATATTATCTCCACAGATAACGGGATCTTTAATATAGATATAACTGTCACCCGACTCGTAATTTACTTTTCTGTCAGTAAGTCCATCAGCCGACAAGGCGATTGATTTAGAAGGTTCAAAAGTTAAACCAAAGAAAATGGCTTCAAAGTCCTTCGAAGCATATGAAAAATTTGAGTATGGACCGCAAGGTTCCAAAACGAGATTGCCGGCATAAACTCCCGCATATTTACGATTACCATATTTGACCGGATTATAATACACCGGTAATTTGAGTTTATCAGCTAAAAACCGGAAAACAGAATCCTGGGTAACTGTGTCCTGAACATGAATCGAGAGTGTATGTAATCTTGAAAATAAGGGGATAGCTTTTGGATCGGGGGATTTCTGACCAGCTTCCGGCTGAGGAAAGATTCTTTGTGACATGACAATACATAAGAATGTCAGAATAAAGAATCTCAGATTTTTAGCAATCATATTCGAAGTTTTTAAAGGATTATTACTGTTGTCCTTTACCTGATCAGGAGTTTATTATTCAATCCTGACTATCCAGTCCTGAACTTCAGTAAATTTCCGGAACACCATATCATCATGACCAGGAATAATCAGGCCGGGATCTGCCACAAGGGTCTTAATTCTCTTAATAGTCTTTACATAAGATGCTGTGTCCATACAAACACAGACAGGCAGCTCCTTTTCCATGTTCAGATAAAACCATATGGCATCTGAAGCAAGAAGAATTTTATTCTTACCTGAATTTACCCGGAGGTACTGATTCCCGAAAGTATGCTTTGAACCGGTGAATACGCTGATCCCCGGCATAATTTCGATATTGTCACCTTTTATTAATTTTAGTCTGCCCTGTTTGCTGATTGAAAGAAGGTTTTCGACATCATTTTTCTCAAAACCGGTTCTATAGCCGTTCTCTTCCCAGGCCGGGCCAATAAAGTAGTCATAGTCATCCTGCTGCATCCATACCCGGGCTTCCGGAAATAGAATCAATCCGCCTATATGATCATTGTGTGGATGAGTTACTATTATGTCAGATATTTCTGATACTTCAATATTCAACTTTTTCAGCATCGAATCTGGCCTGGTATATTCTTTAAATGTATTCGTTGAGTCAATAAATCCTGCATCAACAAGTATGTTTTTCCCGTCGTGGCTTTTTATCAGCCAGAACATTTCACAGACATCAACGCTATCGGACAGATCGGCTCCGGTTACCCAGTCTTTTGCCTGGATTTTCCATCCATCGGCATATTTAATTGCATATACCTGGTATTCATCAGTTCTTTTACAACTGAAGAGCAGGTTAATTACTAAAAGGAGAGGAATGATCTTAAGTAAGCTTTTCATAATTAGATGTTT
Source organism: Bacteroidota bacterium (assembly GCA_022703405.1). Classification (GTDB taxonomy): domain Bacteria; phylum Bacteroidota; class Bacteroidia; order Bacteroidales; family VadinHA17; genus LD21. Next base: position 2,024 of record JAKLDT010000110.1, read on the forward strand.
TGATCAATATGGTGTTTCTGGTTCACTTGTTACATTTTAATCCTGACGGCTATGCTATCAACTAAGTTTTCGTAACCTGACCTGTCTGACCGGGGTGTCAGGATGCCGGCACCATCATGATTCCATTTACTTCAGCCGGGTCAGGTACCCGGAATGAGATGAAAAGAGTAAAAGAAAAAAGCGCGTTCGGGTCCGTAGTCAACTTACAGTTTTTGTCAGGACGGCACGGAGTGTCTTCGGCAAAAAGTGTGACAAACCTGTTTTATTTAGCCATGTTGATTTTCGAATTTGTCAATAATTGTGTAATCGATTAATAAACCTGCCATAACTCCGATCCCGTACATTACTATATCCAGGGGGTCATAGGTGCTGCCTAAAAATTGAATTTTAAGGAATTGCAAAATTTCAACAATCACTCCAAATAAAAAAGTACATATCGCACCAATTACCCTGCTTTTAACTATTAAAACTTTATCACGCAATGAAATTTGCAGTAATAAATAAAGGTTCATTGGAAGTATCAAATCGATTAAATAGCCTCTGATAAAGTTTTTGAAGATTCCATTATAATCAGGGCCTATTATAAAATGCATTAATGCAACAAGAAGAGATAGTCCAACAATAAAGAAAATACTCTTTCTATTTTTCATTTTTTAATTCAGCTTTTGTAAGGAAGGTAAAATTTTGGGTATATGTAATTTAATATAAATGGTTTTTAAGTAATTTTCAATTTTCGAATTTTCAAGAATTCTCTTTTCACAATTATTATTAGTTATAAGTACTCACCGGTAGCGAGTTTGAAGCCTGATGGCCCTTCGAGTAAAGTAGTAAGCGTTACCCGACGCAGCAACGGGCATCCGCCAGTAGTTGGACCGTTTAACTGTCACGTCCATTACCCTGACCGCTCTGCCAGCCAGCGGAGCGCGTCATGGGGTGCAGGGAGGGGATGCCACATTTATCAAGTACTTATAGTTTAGCATCATACTTACGTCACATCAGTCACACAAGCAATAACTATCAACTCGCTGACCCACAACTCATTCCCCTGCTCATGCCTAACGATCACTTTCACTCCCGTATTAAAATTAAGAAATTATAATGTAAACAGGGATGCCATTTAATAGATTCTTTTTGTGTATATAATAAAAAATCCGGGCAAATAATCATTTACCCGGGTTTTCCTGCATTTCACTGCTTGCCGGCTTTCGTAATACTGCCGGGGCAGTATTCTTAGATACGTATCCTATTTGCTTCCTTTAATGAGAATTGTATCACATTCTGAGGCCTTCAGCCTGTGTTTCAGTATTGCCTGGTATTCGTCTGAATTGTACCAGTTCTCAAAATCCTTCTTACTTCTGAATTCAATTATTACAGTCTTTGAATAAGACCATTTCCCCTCGAGAAGCAGGGGGGAAGAGTCTACTGCCAGATATTTTCCGCTGAATTTCTCGAATACGGCATCAACCTTATCGAGGTATTTCTGGTACTCAGCCTTGTCGTGGATCCTGATATTTGCTACAAAATAATGCTTCATTAGACCGGATATTTGCCTGTTATGACAAATTTAAGCATCCGGAAAGTAACAAAGTATGTTGCTGTGCAGGAATTTAAACCTTATATCTCTTTTTCATATCCTCAACCGAGGATTTGATTATTTTCCTAAGGATTTCCGGATCTATGTCTTCCAGCTTATTGATGTACAGGCACGATCCTGAGCTTACTTTAAATTTCCCGAGCTTTTTGAGGAGGTCGGCATAATTGTTAACCCCGGACATTATGTATACGGCAATGTACTGTTTCCGTGGTGAGAATGCAGTCAGAGGCCAGTCTCCTTCCTGCCTGCTCCGTTCCGACTTGTAGTGGTAGGTGCCGTAACCGATCATATTATTGTTCCAGAGTGTTGCTTTTTCACTCAGTACACTGTCAAAAAGCTTTTTCAATTCAATACTGTCCTGTCTTCTCTTCTCAGGCTCTACAGACAGGAGAAACTGATTAAGATCTGTTCCTGCCGGTTTCGTTTTTATCTCAGCCATGTTTTTCCCTGTTTTATTGTGGTTCTCAGAATAATAACAATTTTATGAATGTTTTGTTAAGAACCAGTCACTTCCTCAGGATCCTTTCCATAGTTTTTCCTTTGGCAAGCTCATCAATCAACTTATCAAGATAACGGATCTTCTGCATCAGGCTGTCCTCAATTTCTTCCACCCTGTAACCGCAGATCATGCCTGTGATCTTTGATGCATTGGGATTGATCTGAGGTGCCTCTGCAAAGAAGCTTTCAAAATCCTTGTTTTCCGATATCTGCTGCTGTAGTTTCTTTTCGCTGTATCCTGTAAGCCAGCATATTATTTCATTAACTTCAGCCCTGGTGCGGCCCTTTTTTTCTGCTTTCTGAATATAAAGGGGGTAGACACTGGCAAAAGGCAGAGCAAATACTTTGTTTTTCTCCATTGGTTTGATAATTAATATTCAGTTACGATTCAGGTAAAATTACATAACACAGGCTTCAGTTTCAAATTTATTTTACGGAACTGTCTGAAAGAAAGCTGCCTGAATTGCATTTTTTTCTACCTTTCACTTCCCAAATAAATCATAAGATGAACCGTTCCTCAATTCTGGTATTACTTTCCCTGTCGCTTGCAGTTTTTTCTTCCTGTGAAAAAAACTCGGGAATAAAGATCAGTGATGATAATTTTCTGCAGGCGCTTATAGAGAACGGGGTCGATCTGGATGGCGACGGGAAGATAAGCAGGACTGAAGCTCAACCGGTAACCTGGCTTGACATAAGGGGAAAGTATATTGAAAGCCTGGGTGGGATAGAGGCTTTCGAAAACCTCGACTCACTTATAGTCAGGGAGAACCTCCTGAAAGCTTATGATGCCTCAGGTAATCCCAGGCTCCGCTATCTCGATTGTGAGTATAATCTTTTGAAAGAACTGAACATAAGTCAGGACACTCTTCTCGAATATCTTTACTGTTCAGTTAACTATCTGTCCTCGATAGATGTTACAAAGAATAAGCGGCTGAAGTTTTTCGGATGCTCATCCAATGCACTGACAACAATTGATGTGGCCTCAAACAGCAAGCTGCAGTACCTGAGTTGCTCGGCAAACAGTCTCTCTGCCCTCGATATATCGAAAAACACAATGCTGCTTGCCCTGCTCTGTGAGGAAAACAACCTGACAAAGCTTGACGTCACAAAAGCAAAATATCTCTCGATGCTTTTCTGTGGCAGCAATAAGCTTACTTCAATTGATCTGTCGCAGAATAACGGCCTTAAGAAACTGTATTGTTCAGATAATCAGCTTACGGCACTTAATGCTTTGTATACACCCATCCTTTCAGAACTGTTCTGCCAGTCAAATAAGATCGCTGTTCTTACGCTTCCCGTTAATAATTCACTGACCCTTCTCGATTGCTCTTCAAACCTTATCCGGTCCCTCGATCTTTCATCAAACAGGAACCTTGTAACAATAAAAATCCGGAACATGAGCACCCTCGGAAAGGTGTGTGTCTGGGCCTTGCCTTTTCCCCCTGCAGGTGTTACAGTTGACAGTGAGGGAAGCGCTAATGTCAACTATTCTGCCAGCTGCCTGAAGAGGTAAGTCTTTAGTCTTTGGTCTTTGGTCGAGTGTCAAGTGTCTTGCGCCGTGCGTCGTTCTCAACCCACCCCCAGCCCCTATAGCCGTCAACCTAAGGGTAGTTTTATGACAGTAAAGATTGTTATAAGTTTCCCCTCCTTTTGAAGGAGGGGTGGCCGGGACGATTGATTATATGATATATACAAAGTTATATACCCGGCCGGGGTGGTTGATTAAACTGATCTTAGGGTTAATATTATAAATATATTACTTAATACACGGATTTCAGAATGATAATAATATCAGTAGCCAGGTATGGATAATGTAATAAATTCTGACAACATTTTTACATTTCAAAATCTTCTTTTAGAAGAATACGATAATAATTAAAATATGAAAATGAATTTATTTGACATAAAAATCAACCACCCCGGCCGCAATCAGACTTTACAATACTCTGATAAACAAAGTACTGCGGCCACCCCTCCTTCAAAAGGAGGAGAAAATGCAAAGCTATTACACCATAGGCCACTCTTAGGTTGACTGTTATGCTCCCGGCCTCCCGCTTACGCAGGACAGGCTCTCCAGGAAGGGGAGCAGAAGAGCCCTGCGCCTTCACTAATCACCGCAATCTGCGGGAAAAGATAACTTCAATTTAAAAAATTACTATCTTAGATTTTTAACCGGAGAATCAAACAATTATAATACTATGGGACTATTTAACAAGATCCGCGGGGAATTCATCGACATCATCGAATGGCTCGATCCTACCCAGAACACAATGGTACACCGTTTCGAGAGGTACCAGAATGAAATCAAGAATGGCGCAAAACTGACAGTCAGGGAATCGCAGGTTGCAGTATTTATAAATGAAGGCCAGCTTGCTGATGTCTTCAAGCCCGGACTCTATGAGCTTACAACAGAAAACCTTCCGATCCTCACAACACTGAAGGGATGGAAATATGGATTTAACAGCCCCTTTCTTGCAGAGGTTTATTTTGTCAACACAAAACAGTTCACCGATCTCCTCTGGGGTACGCCAAATCCTGTTATGCTCAGGGATCCTGAATTTGGCCCTATCCGTATCAGGGCAAACGGCAACTACACAATGAAGATCTCTGATCCGGGGCTCTTCATAAAGACTATTGCCGGTACTGACGGTAATTTTACAACCGAAAGCATAACAAACCAGCTGAGGAATGTTGCTGTTACACGCTTCACAGATGCGATAGGCGAGAGCAAAATACCCGTTCTTGACATGGCTTCAAATTTCGATGAGATATCAAAATTCCTCGAAAACAAGATGAAGCCCGAGTTCCTTGAATACGGAATAGATCTTCTTAAGTTTCTTGTGGCCAGCATTACCCTTCCCGAGAATGTTGAGGCAGCCCTTGACAAGCGTTCAAGCATGGGTATAATAGGCGATATGAATAAATTCCAGCAGTTCCAGATAGGTCAGTCTATGGAAGCCGCTGCAAATAATCCTGCAGGCGGTGGCGCTGCTGCCGGCATGGGTATGGGCATGGGTTTCGGGATGGCAAATGCAATGATGGGTCAGATGGGACAGATGGGGCAGCAGCAACAGCAGCCACAGGCAGGACCTCCTCCTGTTCCCGGCGCTGTGAGCTACTTCATTGCAGTTAACGGACAGCAGTCAGGACCTTTCGACCTGAACACACTCAAACAAATGGCTTCACAGGGACAGATAAACAATGATACACTTGTCTGGAAGCAGGGTATGGCACAATGGTCTGCTGCAGGTCAGCAACCTGACCTGTCAGGTATCTTTGGCGCTGTTCCTCCTCCTCTGCCACCAAAATAAAAGAAATATCAGCAAATTAATCCGCTTAGCCCATGAGCCAGGAAGGTCAGGTATCTGATACAATTCAGAAGGAATCAATATGTAAAAGCTGCTCCGGCAAACTGCAGTTTGCTCCGGGCACGAATAAACTAAAATGCCCGTATTGCGGTGCAGAGAATGAGATAGAAAGCTCTCCGGAGATCTTCGAGGAACTTGATTTCGAGAAGTTTGTAAAGGAATTTGAAGAGAAGGAGACAACCGAGGAGGTTGCCACAATAAAATGCCAGGGTTGTGGCGCACAGACAACATTCAATCCGAATGTTGTATCCGATTCATGCCCCTGCTGCGGATCTCCTCTTGTTGTGAAGGATGCCACAACTTCACATCTTATTAAGCCTAAGGCTCTTCTTCCATTCGGGATTAACCAGGACAAAGCCCTTGCAGAATTCAGGAACTGGATAAGCAAATTATGGTTTGCCCCGAATAAGCTGAAGCGATATGCCAGGCAGGAAGGAAAGCTTGCAGGCTTGTACATCCCTTACTGGACTTATGATTCCGACACGGCAACCGACTACACCGGTGAAAGGGGAGATAATTACCAGACCACAGAAACCTATGTGACAACTGAAAACGGGAAACCGACGACAAAAACAAGGACAGTGACAAAGACAAGGTGGAGCAGCGTCAGCGGTCATGTAGACAAGCTTTTTGACGATGTGCTTGTTGTTGCAAGTAAATCGCTTCCGAAGGAATATGTAGAGAAGCTTGAACCCTGGGATCTCGTAAATCTTGTCTCATTCAGCAACAGTTATCTCACCGGATTTAAAACAGAAAGCTACCAGGTCGACCTCAGGGAGGGGCTTGATGATGCCAAGTCGAAGATGAACACTGCAATTAATGCAGCAATCTGCAGGGATATTGGTGGTGATCATCAGAGGGTACATTCAATGAACACGACATGGAAGAACATCACCTTCAAGCACATACTGATGCCTATATGGATAAGCGCTTACTCTTTCAATAATAAAACATACCGGTTCCTCATTAATGGAAGAACCGGTGAAGTTCAGGGGGAAAGGCCTTACAGCTGGATCAAGATAACGCTTGCAGTACTTGCCGCAGCAGCTGTTATACTGCTGATTGTTATCCTGGCCAATAAGCAGGGCTAATTGAAAGTGAAAGCCAGACCTATCTCATAAGGATATAATTCCGGACCCTTGCCTTTTTCAAACATAGGTGTGAAGTAGGTTGTGCCGAAGATCTGCAGATTCTCATAACCAACTCTTGCCGTTGCTCCCCAGCGGAGTACGTTAAGGCTGTAGTCATCCTTAATTTTTGACTTCTGCTTTTCGCCATCATCATACACAACTTTGGTTTTTGATGCAATTTTTGCAGCACCTATCACACCGGCGCTGAAGTTCAGAGTTTTGCGGTGACTGCCATTTACAGGGAGTTGTAGTTCAAGCAATACAGGTATTGTGGCATAAGCTGTTGTGAACTTGCTTTTTGTATAGAGTATTCCTGGCTCGGGATAAAGGGGTCCTATGACTCCATCAGCATACTTGGCAATGCTGTTGTTTCCATCGAAACGGTAATGGTTATAGCTCAGCCCGACTGTAGTCACAATTCCAAAATGCCTTGTAATTCCCATGTTTATATTGGGAAAATAGAAGTTCCACGCATTTGATTTGGTAGTATTGAGGTCGAAGTAATTGTCCTCCGGGGCCAGCGATGTTGTCCAGTAATCGGTAAGAAATCCGTTCATGCCAAATTCCACACCGCCCAGATGTCCCCTGAAACGGTCATTTTTCCTGTGGCGGATCTCTTTTTCCTCATTATTCCTGTCTTTTTTGTAAACAGTTAAACCGTCATTGTCCTCCACAACCCGGTATTCCTTTTTACCTACAGAGATTTTTGTTTCATCGCCGCTTTCCTTAACAGAAAACACCTTGTCGCCAAGCTCTACGCTGAGTGTATCGTCTAAAGCCTGTTTTTCATTGTTCTCTAGGTTCTCAAGCCTTTCACCTTTATCCTCATTCTGACTTATTGCCGGAAGGAATGCCAGAGAGGATATAACTATTGATGATAATAATCTTTTCATGTCTTATTCTGTTTTTGTATTAATTCAGCAGT
>JAKLDT010000111.1 GCA_022703405.1 Bacteroidota bacterium
AGAATTGTTCTTGACGCTCTGAATAAGCCAAGAAAAACAGCTCTCCCGGAAAAAGTCGGATCAGTTGACCCTGATTTCACACTTGGATGGAACAATAACTTTGCATACAAGCAGTTCTCACTCAGCTTCCTTGTTAACAGTGTATTCGGTGGCGATGCAATCAGCCAGACTGAATCAATGCTCGACGGAGCTGGCGTAAGCAAGCGTTCAGGCGATGCAAGGGATGCAGGTTATGTTGAAATAAATGGTGTTAGTCCTACAGGAACCGCTGTTACCCAGGTTGATCCTGAAGCATGGTACAGGGCTATTGGTGACAGGAATGGTATCATTGAAGCTTATGTATACGACAGGACAAACGTAAGGCTTACACAGCTTGCCCTTACTTATGATCTTGATGTAAAAGCTTTGAATCTTCCAATTAAATCAGCTTCTGTTTCACTTGTTGGACAGAACCTGTTGTTCCTCTACAAAAATGCACCTTATGATCCTGAGCTTACTATGAGTACAGGTCTTGGTTCACAGTCTCTTGACAACTTCAACGTGCCCTCAACCAGGACATACGGTTTCAATATTAAAGTTAACTTCTAATAGCTGAACAATTATGAAAAAAATACTAAGTTTTGTGGTACTGACGCTGCTACTGGCAGCCTGTACTGAAAAATTTGATGAAATGAACACCAACCCCTACCGGGTGACAAATGAGTCACTTAAGCAGGATTTCAATCACGTTGGCGCTTATTTCTCATCAATGCTTGCAAACCTTCAGGGCCATCAGGTGGAAGAGGATCTTCTGACTGACAGTTATGTACGTCACGTAGGTACCCCTACTCCTTTTGTTGGTAACAGGAACAACACTACATATTATGTTACATGGAACTCATTCTGGGGACGTATCTATGGAAGTGTTATGGCACCTTCACGCCAGGTGATCAAAATTGCAGATGCTGACGGTTATACAGTGTTCAGCGCATGGGCTAAGCTGATCCAGGTAATGGGTCTTTCAAGGCTTACCGCTTACCATGGTCCGCTTATTTATTCAGACTATGGTTCAACTGCTACCACAATCAAATATGACAGTGAACCTGATCTTTATAAAAAGTTTTTTGCAACACTTGATGAGGTTCAGGCAGTTTTTGCAGCCAACAAGCTCTATACAGGTATGAAGAAATTCGATGCTTCATACAATGGTGATGTCAACAAATGGATGAAGCTTGTGAACTCAATGAGGCTCAGGCTTGCTATCCGTATTTCAAAGGTTGATGCCGCTCTTGCAAAAACAGAGGGAGAGAAGGCAATTAATGATCCGGCAGGTCTTATCCTTACAAATGCTGAAAACTTCAATGTTTCACTTTATGGTCAGAAAATGCCACTCGCAGTTATCTGCTTTGAGTGGGGTGATACAAGAATGGGAGCTGGTTTGGAAGAATTCCTTCTTGGACTTAAAGACCCAAGGGTTGCAAAGTTTTTCCAGCCCGCTACAGATGCATCACTCTATGCTGATCATCCAACACAGCCATACAAAGGTATAGCCAGTGGCGCTTATCTTGGTGCAAAAGACGACAGGCTCAAGTATTCAATGGTTTCAGAAGACTGGAAATCAGTTACATCAAGAAGATTCCTCACAGCTGCAGAAGTAAACTTCGCTCTTGCAGAAGCTAACCTCAAAGGTTGGGCTACAGCAAAAACAGCAAAAGAATATTATGAGGATGGAGTAAAACTTTCATTCCAGAACTGGGGTGCAGGTGGTGTTGATGCTTATCTCGCTGATGATACAAGCAAACCTATGAACTATGTTGATCCTAAAGATCCAAGAAACAGCTATACAACCCGTTCAACAGTAACAGTTAAATGGAATGATGCTGACAGCAAGGAGCTTAAACTTGAAAAGATCATCACCCAGAAATGGATTGATGCATTCACAAACGCAAATGAAGTATGGTGCGACCACAGAAGAACAGGTTATCCTAAACTTCATTTTGTACCGAAGAATGACAGTAATGCTGACTGGGGTGTTATTCCTGCTGACGGATTCCCATACAGGTTCCCGTTTGTAACAGCAGAAAGAAACAGTAACGCTGCAGGTGTTGCTGATGCCACAACAAAACTCGGAGGAGCGGATCTTATAAGCACACCACTTTGGTGGGATGTTGAAGGACCTAACTTCTAACAGGTTTAGTTCAAATAAATCAGGGTGTCCCGAAAGGACACCCTTTTTTATTTTAACGATTTATGGTGATTGTCATGAAAAAAAATGAGAGTGCTTGCTCTCGCTCTCACTCTCGCTCTGTATCTGTACCCGGAGCCGGGATCGAACCGGCACAGTATTGCTACCACTGGTGTTTGAGACCAGCGCGTCTACCAATTCCGCCATCCGGGCAATATTGTCTTGCGGTCATGCGGTCATGCAGTGTGCGAAAATAGAAATTTTTCCTGAGTTTTTAGCCTGTTTCTTCATTTTCACATGAAGTGCAGGTTATATCTTCTGAATCTGTATCTTAACAAGCATCTCCCGGACTGCAATTTCAATGCCTTCAGCATCAAAGCCGCACTCCCTGTAAAGCTCATCCTGGGTGCCATGTTCCACGAAATAATCAGGAATTCCCAGTCGTCTTACTTCTGCAGAATAACCGTTATCGTTCATAAATTCTATTACAGCGCTACCGAATCCACCCCTGAGTATGCCATCTTCAATAGTGATAATGTGCCTGAATTTTCTGAAAACAGCATGAAGTGCATTTACATCAAGCGGTGCTGCAAATCTCATGTCATAATGTGCTATTGAATAATTATCCTTCTCAAGCTTATTAATGACTTTTGAGGCAGTATTCCCTGGATATCCTATAGTCAGTATGGCCAGGTCATTGCCGTCTTTAAGCATGCGCGATTTGCCTATTTCAATCTCCTCAAAAGGTTTTTTCCAGTCTTTATAAACTCCCCGGCCCCGAGGGTATCTTATTGAAAACGGAACTCTGTTCTTTTCAAGTTGTGCAGTGAAAAGGAGGTCCCGAAGTTCCTTTTCATCCATCGGTGCTGAAACAACCATATTAGGGATGCTTCTTAAAAAGGCTATGTCGAAAAATCCATGATGAGTTGCACCATCAGCTCCAACAAGACCGCCACGGTCTATACAAAAAACAACATGCAGATTCTGAAGCGCAACATCATGAATGATCTGGTCATAAGCTCTTTGCAGGAATGATGAATAGATATGGCAGTAGGGGATAAGATCAAGGGCAGCCAGGCCGGCTGAAAAAGTGACAGCATGCTGCTCTGCTATACCAACATCATATACCCTGTCAGGCATTTTGTTCATCAGGGTGGTGAGGGAGCTTCCTGTTGGCATGGCAGGTGTTATTGCCACTATTTTATCATTAAGATCAGCCAGTTCAACCATTGAAGAGCCAAAGACCTCCTGAAAGGTCAATACAGAGTCGGTAGCGGGTGTACTTATTATCACCCCTGTTTCCCTGTCAAATTTACCAGGAGCATGATATGTTGTCTGGTCCTCTTCAGCCAGCTTGAATCCTTTGCCTTTTGTTGTCATGCAATGCAGTAGTTTTGGGCCCGGAATTCTTTTAAGATCCTCAAGAACTTTAACAAGATGCATCACATCGTGGCCATCAATTGGCCCGAAATACCTGAAATTAAGACTTTCAAACAGGTTGCTTTTATCGAGTATTGAACTTTTAAGCCCGGCCTCAATCTGTGCAGCTACCCTGCGTGCTCCCGGAGAGTGCTTTCCAAATACACCAAGCATGTTCCATACCTTGTCCTTGAACCTGTTATATGTTTTACTTGTTGTAATATCAAGCAGATATTCCTTCAGAGCGCCGACATTTGCATCTATGGCTATGTTGTTGTCATTGAGTATTACAAGTATGTCGGAATTGCTGATCCCTGCATTGTTAAGTCCTTCAAAAGCCTCTCCGGCAGTCATTGCCCCGTCTCCGATTATAGCTACAACATGCCTTTTCTCTCCTTTGTTTTTTGCTGCAAGAGCCATACCCAACGCTGCTGAGATAGATGTGGACGAGTGCCCGGTTCCAAATGCATCATACTCGCTCTCAGCCATTTTAGGAAATCCGCTGATACCTTTGTATCTCCTGTTTGTTGCAAAAATATCACGACGGCCTGTCAGGATTTTGTGACCATAGGCCTGATGTCCGACATCCCAGATGATTTTATCATAAGGGGTGTTGAAAACATAATGAAGAGCTACTGTAAGTTCCACAACCCCCAGGCTTGCACCAAAGTGACCCGGGTTGTTGCACACAACATCAATTATGAACTGGCGAAGCTCTGAACTTACCTGTATCAGCTGTTCAATATTCAGCTTGCGAAGATCTTCAGGTGAGTTAATTGTATTCAGCAGATTTGCCTTTTCTTCCATTTCCAGGATCTAAATTTCTGTGACCTGCAAATATACAAATTATTATTAGCGTCTGTCTGAAGGTGCTTACCCTCCTTTTTTCTTATTTTTGGCTTTGAAATCATAATACTGATAACAATTTTAATCTTAATTGCTTGTTATATTTACAGCATTAAATTTTATTTTATGAGATCATTTATTTTCAGGACAGCAGGTATAGCATTGATTGTTTTATCTGCCTTATCATGTGTCTCCGGCAAGAAGTACAAAAGCCTTGACGATACAAGCAAGCAGTTCATGAATGAGCGGGATGACCTTAAAGAGAAGAATATCGGGCTTGAGATGAAAAATACAGAACTTGAGGCCAGGATAGCTTCTGCAGAAAAAGAAACAACTGAACTTAAGAAACAACAATCAAAAGTTGCTGCAGAACGAGACAAGGCCCTTGGAGATTACAACAGCCTGGCATCAAGATATAATGAGTTGCAGAATGCACAGGAGGACCTGATCAAAGGGAATGTCAGGGAGACACAGAAGCTTCTGGAGGAGCTGAAAGCTGCCCAGGAAAATCTTCAGAAAAAGGAAGATCTGCTGAAACAGCTTTCTGAATCACTCGATAATAAAAAAGCCTCACTTGATGAGCTTACTTATGAGCTTGAGAAACGGAATGCCCGCCTGTCAGAGCTTGAAAAAATACTTGATGCTCAAAAGAACATGGTGCAGGAGCTTAAAAAGAAAGTCTCCGAAGCCTTGCTGGGATTTGAAAATAACGGTCTTACCGTTACAATGAAGAACGGTAAGGTGTACATCTCACTTGATGAAAAACTTCTCTTCAAATCAGGCAGTTATGAGATTGATGTGAATGGCAGGAATGCCCTTAAAAAGCTTGCCGGTGTTCTTGAAAAGAATCCTGATATACAGGTAGTTATTGAAGGGCATACAGATAATGTACCATATAACGGATCGGGCCAGCTGAAGGATAACTGGGACCTGAGTGTCAAAAGAGCAACAACTGTTGTGAGGGTTTTGCTTGAGGGTTCAAAAATTGATCCTGTCAGGCTGACCGCATCAGGACGAAGCGAATTTCTCCCGGTTGACGGTAAAAGTACTCCGGATGCCCGCCAGAAGAACAGAAGGACAGAAATAATTCTTACTCCTGATCTTTCTGAGCTGTATAAGATAATTGATAAATATTAGAAGAAGCTCCCGGAATTTTATTTGTCATTGCCGGTAAACTCACGGAGATTGACCTTCATATTCTTAAGTTCTTTAAGAAGATCATCTTCTGGTCGGAGAAAGTCCTGGTTTCCCCAGAACTTTTGATCGTAGGAAGGAATAACTCTTGAAAAAACCGAATGAACGGGAGTAGTTTCATCCCTTTCAAATCTTGTTACATTAATTGTATCTATATCTGTAACAGCTAATTCAAAGAATACAGTGAACGGGGAATTGAATACCCTTCTTTTTCTTTTTGAGGCGAATTGCAGATCGCCTCTCACATGGTTTAAATAGTATGTTTCATTTATCTTCCTGTAAGAAACAGAGTATTTTACTGAAACAGGCCATGTTGAAAATCCTCTTGTTGAATTTGAAATAAAAGCATCTTTCATCTTATACAGGTAGGCCTCATTAAGTTCAAAATCAGCATTCATTACAGCATAGTCAAGTGTATTTATGTATACAGTTCCTTTATATAAGGGCAAGTCAACATCCTCTTTCTGTTCAAAATCAATTGCAAATACCGATTCGTCCTCATAAGGTAAAATGTCGGTCATCCGGTAAGTGTATTCTGGCATGTTTTCGGTTTTTATGAAATCGAAGGTTCTTTTAACGCCATCAAGTTCATTGCAGGTGTTAAGACCTGCCTTCAGTCTCACTGTAAGCGTGTCTTTCCTGCCGGTATTTTCTATTTTTCTACTTTGAAGAACCTTTATCTGATCTCCAAGCAGGGATATTGAATAAGAGCTTTTATATACTTTCAGAATTGCCTCGGAATAGTTCTGCAGAACCTTTCTTTTCAGTACCCCTTCTCTGTAGAATCCTGTCAGATAAACAGGTGATTTACTGTAATTGTCAGGGATTGATTTTACAGCCTTGTGTATTATTTCCTGGGGAATCTGGTTTTTAATAATTATTCCTGGGATTGCAATGTATTCACGGTCGAGGGTTACCTCTGTATTGGTTCCTTTTATCTGGTTTACAGGCAATTCAAAATTTATATAACCAAGATAGGCTACTGATATGGTATCCTGAAGCATTTCAGGACCCAGTTTAAGCCCGAATTCTCCGTTTGTATTCGTAACGGTTCCTTTTCCCTTGTTTTTCAAAGCAATTGTTGCAAAGGGAAGCGGTTCTCCCGTCTCTTTGTCTTTAACGGTTCCAGTGAAATATCCGGTATCAGAGTCATCAGGTCCTCCTGTTTCAAGGCTCCCTTTGGAAGATTTTCTTGAAATAATAATGAATTTATCGATAACTGAAAATTCAAGAGAATCGTTTCCTGTAACGTTCTCAAGAACAGACCTTAAGGTTGTTGTTTCATAACTAAGGTCAGTTAATCTTTCAGCATCGATCAGCCTGCTGTCGTATGTAAAATTATATCCTGTCTGCCGGGTTATTATATTCAATGCTTCAGAAGTCTTTACAAGGCCGTTCCTGAAGCTGAACAAGGAATCAAGTACAGAGACCTGACTGAATCCTTTGCCCTGAATCAGGAGCAATAGAAACAAAAGAATGATTTTCAATCTGATAAATATGAAGCCGGAGGGAGACATCATATTTCATGAAAAGGATTATTTTTTTGAAAGATGGTAAACATTCCCATCCTTTGAATAACCAAGGTTAAAGCTAGCACAAATAAGTCTTATTATAGTCTCCTCACTCTGATTATCTATTGGGGAGGTCCACCTGTTTTCAAGTATTGACTTGTCATCGGCCACTATATCCATATTATATACTCTTTTCAGGTCTTTCAGAACAACATCAAGGCTTTGTCCGTTATAAACGAGGAGGCCAGTGTTCCACGACAAATAATTTGGGTCAGTGTTGACTGTTTTTTCAGCTTTTAAAGCATCAATTTTGCCAATATCTCCGGGGATGAGCTCAACTGCCCTGATGTTTTCAGTATCAGAGAGAAGAACTTTACCTGTTTTCACAAATACTTCTACTTCTGAATTCTGATTTTCAGTAATAACATTGAAGGAGGTTCCCACAACCTTTACATTTGCATTTCCGGCGTCAATGATAAAGGGTTTGTCCTGATCCGGTGCAATCTGAAAGAAGGCTTCACCTGAAAGATGAACACTGCGGTCATTTTTCCCGAAATTCTTTTTGTAAGTTAGTTCCGAGTTCCTGTTCAGGTATATTTTACTGCCGTCATTCAGTTCAACAAGCAGGTTTTTCTGGTCAGGTCCGGTGGAAAGGGTAAGTTGTTTCTGAAACTGTACCTTGTTATAAAGCAGAAATGAACCGGTTCCAAGGGTTACAAGGATCAGGCCAAGAGCTGCAACTCTTAAAATAATATTACCGATAGTAAGCTTCCTTATCTCACCTCTTTCTGTTTCCGCCTGATCAAGCCTGTCTGTCACCTTTTTCCATGCCTTGTCAACGTCTATTTCCCTGTTATCATTCATGTCTTTTATTTCCTTCCATTTCATTCCGGTTTTCTGAAGTCCCTCATCCCTAATGAACTCTTCTGTTAATTCAGGCTTGCCTGTTATCTCTCCTGAAAGAAATGAAGCCAGTTCATCCCACTGTTCATCTGTATATTTTTCCCGGTTTTTCATTTTTTTATTCAGTTAGTTCTTTTCTGAATTCCCTGAGTGCCCTTCCCATGCTTGCTTCAACAGTTTTTATTGAAACAGACAGTTTCTCGGCAATTTCACTGTATTTGAGTCCTTCAAACCTGCTCATGCAAAAAATTTTCCCGCATCTTTCGGGTAGTCTTTCAAGTATTGCGGCTACCTGTTTCTGGAGATCCTTATAGTGCAGTATTTCTGCCGGATCTTCACTATTGTCAGTTTGCCCGCTTATTTTCTGATCAGCATGCCGTTGCACAACCTTCCTGTGTTCAATGTAATGCAGGCATCTGTTGTGAACTGCCCTGAAAAGATAGCCGTTAAAAGAACTCTCTATCCGCACACTTTCCCTTTCCTGCCATAACCTGACAAACAGGTCCTGAACGATCTCCTCTGATGTGTCCTGATCTTTCAATAAGGTCCGGGCATATTTTACAAGTGAAACATAGGAGGATCTGAAAAGGCTTTCAAAAGCAACTTTATCTCCTTTCCTGATCCTCCCTGCAATTTCACTGTCCGTCATCATAACGCGGCCCTTAAAACTATTCCTACCTATCGTTGAATTTAAGTTTTCTGCTTAGTCTTCTTATAGCTGTTTCGATGCTCTGGTCAGGTTCAATAACATTGTAATCGCCCCAGAATTCCTTATCAGTGAAGTCTGTAACCTTTTCAGAGAATACATCGCTGTATTTTATCTTTTCTTCCTTTGCAAATTTAATAACTTCCTGGTCAGTTCTGTCAGTAACAGCTATCTCTGACATTGTAGTATAATAGGTATGGAAAAGCTTTTTCTCCCAGTCAACCTTGAATTTTACTTCAGCCCTTGAATATATAAAGTGAAGTTTTCCATTCTGTTCGCGGAACTTTGTGCGGTATGTTGCTATTTCAGGATATATCTTCATCCCCAATGGCTTCTTCCTGATAAAGATTGAAGCAGCAGCTTCCTTGTTTTCAAGGTTAAAGCCAAACTCGGCTTCTGTTATACCGAAAGTCTCCATGTTTATGAAAAGACTTCCCATGAACAAAGGATGCTCAACAGAGGGTTTTTGTTTGAAATCGATTATATAATGCGGCTTGCCATCAATTTCAATCACTCCCGAAATTAAGTAGTCATAATTCTCCATTGCTTCCAGTGTGAGAACCGATTCAGTGTTTTTTGCAATATCAAGCTGCAATACAGTTACCGGGCCTCCCTGAAGTTTAAAGAGTACAGTGTCCATTTTCTCAACATCAGAGCTCTTCCTCCCTTTATATATACGGGTTCCGTCAAACCTCAGATCATTAGAATACGGAGCTTTGAATATTTCCACAACAGCCTCGCCTATTGATACATAAGATCTGTTTTTCCTTATAGTCTCACGGTAAAACGCTG
>JAKLDT010000112.1 GCA_022703405.1 Bacteroidota bacterium
TGAGAAGACAAATTCAACTCAGACAGGCGCTGCAGGCGAAACTGTTTTCAAAAATGTATTCAGGAAATTCCTTCCCGATGCAGCAGGAATAAATCTCCCCAGAATATGGAGCAAAGGCATGACCTTCTCAATAAATGACTTGTCGTGGATTATTCAGAAATCGCTCAAACAATCAGATATTGAGGTTGTTGCATTCATTCAGAACAATATCTCCAAAGAAGTCTACCAGGCTTCATCGATGTTTGCAAAGAATATTTCTGTCGGTATCGAAAAACCGGGCATAATAGGCAATATCGGATTTTCAGTTTATCCGAATCCCGCACGGCATCAGCTCTCATTCAGCTTTGATGAAGCTTTGAAGGATGATACTGAAATCTTTATCTATGATTTCTCCGGTACTATAGTCAGAACTTACAAAACAGGCGCCGGTGAAACAGAATTCACTGTTGATGACCTGGGTCTTAAGGACGGTATGTATCTGATACGGGTATCTTCAGGCGGAATGAGCAAGGGCTTTAAAAAGCTGATCATTTCAGGGAGCTGAGGAGCTTTTAACCACAGGGGCACAGAGAGAGTTTAAAAAATCCTTCTCTGTGTCCTCCGTGTTTTTTACTCTGTGTCCTCCGTGGTAAAAATTGAACTGGCTGTAAAAGTCTCATTTCCGAATTTTCACTAAATTTGCACCTTAATTTTATGAGTTAGTAACATTTACATTATTAATATATGAAGAACAGGAAAACTTTGCTGATGATTCTCGATGGCTGGGGTATAGGTGATGGTTCCAAGGCTGATGTTATAAGTCAGGTGGGTACACCCAACCTTACATACTATAAAAATAATTATCCCAATTCACGTCTTCATGCTTCAGGTGAGAACGTCGGACTGCCCGACGGCCAGATGGGAAACTCCGAAGTGGGACATCTTAATATCGGCGCAGGCAGGGTAATCTACCAGGACCTTGTCAAGATAAATATGGAATGCAAAACAGGTGATATAAAGAAAAATAAAACTCTGACTGATGCCTTTTCCTATGCACGTGATAACAACAGGCAGGTACATTTCATGGGACTGATGTCAGATGGTGGGGTTCATTCACTCGACAAGCACCTCTACTCACTCTGTGACATGACTAAGGAGTACGGTATTAAGAATGTTTTCATTCACGGGTTTGGCGATGGCCGCGACACTGATCCCCGGAGCGGTATCGGTTACATGAGGAACCTGCTTGAACATCTGAAGAAATCAAATGGCAGGGTGGCATCATTCATAGGAAGGTACTATGCGATGGACAGAGACAAAAGGTGGGAACGTATCAAGGAAGCTTATGACCTTCTTGTTGATGGGAAGGGCACTCCGTATACAGATATACTTAAAGGTATGCAGGATTCCTATAATAATGGAGTCACTGATGAATTCATGAAGGCAATAGTCATAACCGGACAGGACGGAAAACCGGTTGGCACAATAAAGGAAGGTGATGTCATAGTTTTCTTCAATTTCAGGAACGACAGGGCAAAGGAACTTACCATAGTTCTGACCCAGAAGGATATGCCTGAGTTCGGGATGAAGACAATTCCTCTTCATTACTGCACAATGACACCCTACGATGCAACTTTTAAAGGTCTGCATATTATTTATGACAAGGAAAATGCTGATAATACAATAGGTGAGATCCTATCAAAAGCAGGCAAAAAACAGCTGAGGATAGCCGAAACAGAAAAATATGCTCATGTTACCTTCTTTTTCTCGGGAGGGCGCGAGGAAAAATTCCCGCTTGAGGAAAGGATCCTTGTTCCGTCGCCAAAGGTGGCAACTTATGATCTGCAGCCGGAAATGAGCGCATTCTCCGTAAAGGATTCAGTAATTAAAGCTATCGAGACAAAGGAGTTTGACTTCATCTGTCTGAATTTCGCTAACGGCGATATGGTAGGACATACAGGCATATATGAAGCTATTCAGAAAGCTGTAAAGACTGTTGATGAATGTGCGGGAGCAGTAATTAAATCGGCAAGAGAGAACGGATATGACGTTCTTATAATTGCTGACCACGGGAATGCTGATAATGCAATAAATGAAGATGGATCTCCAAATACGGCACATTCACTTAATCCGGTTCCTTCAATACTTGTAACTGATGATTATAAGACTATTAGGGAAGGTATTCTTGCCGATGTGGCACCAACATTGCTTAAGATAATGGGTGTTGAGATACCAAAGGAAATGACCGGGAAGGTACTGGTATAGCTTTATGCTCCGCATCGACGACACAATATTCAGCTTCGACATACTTGAAAAGAAATTCAGGTGCGATCTGCCCGCCTGCCTGGGCAATTGCTGCAGATATGGTGATTCCGGAGCCCCTTTAAGTAATGAGGAGGTGCATATACTTGAATCTGTATATCCTATTGTTAAGACATTCATGCGTCCGGAAGGGATAGCTGCTGTTCAGGAAAAGGGAACAAGCGTAAAAGATTTTGAAAATGATAATGTAACTCCTCTTGTCGGGAATGAGGAGTGTGCTTATGCAATTGTTGACGGAGACATTTTCAAGTGTGCAATAGAACAAGCCTTTGAGCAGGGAAGGATAAAATTCAGAAAACCGGTTTCATGCCATCTGTTTCCCGCTCGTATAAAGTATTACTCCGATTTCAGGGCTGTCAACTATCAGGAACTGCCAATCTGCAGTTCAGCCAGGGAAAAGGGGAAAAATGACGGAGTATACGTTTATGAATTTCTTAAAGAACCTCTGATAAGGGCACTGGGCGAGGAGATGTATTCAGAGTTGTGCATTGCCGCTGAGGAGCTCAGGAAGCAACGCTCTGGAAAAAAATTGTAAGTCATTCCATATATGTCTGTCATTCAGATAGATAATAAAAGATTTTTTGATCTTTCCTGTTGATCTTATTCAATATTCACGATACTCAGTGTGGTTTTATTAAGTAGCTTATTAAGAGGGGAATGTCTATTATTCTTTAAAAAGGCTGCATCAGCCTAAAACAATGAAAATCTTTGTCTTAAGCTTTAATTAATATGGCTGATTATTTAAATAAATCTGCCTAAATACCATTGTTTTAAGAATTCTGTTAAGCTGATTCAGTGTTTGTCTTAAAAAAATCAATCACGCAAGACGTCAAAAAATGTCCTATAATTGCAAGTAAATGAGTAGTTTACATCAGTTATTTTCAACGTATAATTAAATTAAAATATGTTAATTATTATTTTAAAATTTTGGAGATTCATTTCTTAAATAATATCTTTAAGCCATTAAATTAAAACCTAAAACTAATTTGTATGAAGAAACTATTTCTGCTGATTGCATTGTTTGTGTTTTTAGGTGGCTACACCTTTGCACAAACAAGAGTCATTACAGGGACAATTACCTCTGCAGTGGAGGGGGAAGGTCCAATTCCTGGTGTAACAGTTCAGGTGAAGGGCACGACAATAGGAGCATCAACCGATGTTAGCGGTAATTACTCAATTACCGTTCCTGCAAGTGCAACAACTCTTGTTTTCTCTTATATCGGGATGAAATCCATGGAGGTGGAGATTGGCGGCCGCAGCGTAATTGACGGTGTACTGGAATCAGATCTCGTAGGATTGAACGAAGTTGTTGTAACAGCTCTCGGTATCTCACGTGAGAAGAAAGCTCTTGGATATGCTGTCCAGGATGTTAAGGGAGACGACCTTTCAAAAGTTCGTACCCAGAACGTTGTGAGTACACTCTCAGGTCGTGTTGCCGGTGTTCAGATCACCACTGCTACTGGCCAGATGGGTGGTGGCGCCAAGATTAACATCCGTGGTAACACTTCTCTTACCAAGAATAACCAGCCTCTGTTCGTTGTTGATGGTATTCCGATTGACAACTCCGACTATTCTTATGGTGCAACAGGCGCAGGAGGTTATGACCTCGGTAACCTTGCATCAGATATCAACCCTGACGACATCGAATCAATATCAGTTCTTAAAGGAGCGAGTGCTTCTGCTCTCTATGGTTCAAGAGCTGCAAACGGTGTTGTTATGGTAACAACAAAAAAAGGAAAAGCAACTGCTGAAAAATCCTTCGGAGTTACTGTAAACTCAAGTGTGAGCTTTGATAAAGCAAAATATTTTCCTCAGTATCAGAAAGTATACGGTGGTGGATATGGCGATTTCAACGTTATAACAATTGACGGAACAGATTATAATTATCCTTCTTATGAAATAGATGAGAGCTGGGGTCCGAAACTCGATCCTTCAGTTAAAGTGCTTCCATGGAATGCATTTGACTCATTTGATACCGAAAATTACATGAAGGAAGTTCCATGGGTATATCCGGAAAATGATTATACCTATTTCTTCAAAACAGGTATCAACTATACAAATAACGTAGCTGTTAACGCAAGCAACAGCAAGGGTGCCCTTCGTTTGTCATATACAAACATGGATGTGAAAGGTATTTATCCTAACAGTACCCTTAAGAAAAATACTGTTAACCTCAGTGGGAATCTTGCAGTTAACGATCGTCTTGACACATGGATTAATGCAAACTATGTTCAGAACGTTGCAACAGGCCGTCCTGAAACAGGTTATGGCGACAGGAACCCTGTGCAGAAAATGTGGCAGTGGATTCATAATAACGTTGATTACAAGGATCTTGAAAACTATAAAACTCCTGCCGGAGCACAGAGAACATGGAACAGGAACTGGTATGATGATCCGACTCCTGCTTATACAGATAACCCATACTGGTCAAGTTATGAGAACTATGAGAACGACAGGCGCGACCGTTTCTATGGAAACTATGGTCTGAACCTTAAAATTGCTCCCTGGCTGAAATTTACCGGCAGGATGGGTCTTGATTATTATAAACTCTATACAGAAGAGAGATTTGCTATCGGTTCACAGGCTATTTCAGAATACTATAAAAGTATATGGACAAGCATGGATGTGAACTCTGAATTCTTTTTCACAATCGAAAAACGTTTTTCAGATGATCTGATCGGCCTTACATCTATTATCGGTGGTAACAGGCTCGACAGAAAGTACTGGAGAGACGGTGGTATTTCAGTAGGCGGTCTTATGCTTCCGGGTCTTTATAACCTGAGCAACTCTTACAATAAACCAACTGTTTATGACTACCATTCATGGAAAAGAATCAACAGTGTATATGCCAACGTAAGTCTCGATTATAACAGGATGCTTTACCTTGATCTGACAGCCCGTAACGACTGGTCATCAACACTTCCTGCAGAAGATCGTTCATATTTCTACCCATCAGCTACTGTCAGCTTTGTACTTACAGAGCTTTCAAGCCTGAAAGACAATAATGTTCTTTCATTTGCCAAGCTCAGGGGTGGTGTTGCCCAGGTTGGTAATGATACAAGCCCTTATGACCTTATGGACTATGTAACCCTTAATACTTCATTTACAGACGTATATGGTGTTCTCAACCCAAGGATGGGCTTCTCAAGCACACTCGCAAATGCAAACCTGAAACCGGAAAAAACAAATTCATGGGAAATAGGTGCAGAGCTGAAATTCCTCCAGAACAGGGTTAACCTTGATGTGTCTTACTTCAATAAGGAAACTATCGACCAGATCGTTTCTGTAAGAGTTTCAGGAGCTTCAGGTTATGGCTTCAAGAATATTAACGCCGGTAAAATGGTTAACAAAGGTATCGAAATTGCTCTTGGCGGTACACCTGTCAAAACAAGAGACTTCTCATGGGATATCATGTTAAACATTGCTACAATTGAAAATACAGTTGACGAAATCGGTCCTGGCCTTGATTACCTGACACTTGGCAGCGGCCCGTTCAAAGTTCAGAGCGGTGCATTCGTCGGAATGTCATATCCTATTATTTATGGAACTGATTATGTAAAGGATGACGCTGGCAATCTTATTGTTGGCACGAGCGGCCTTTACCTTCCTTCAGAAATCAAACCTCTTGCAAATGTAACTCCTGACTTTACAGCTGGTCTTACAAACTCATTCAGATATAAGGGTTTTGATTTTAATGTTCTGTTCGATATGCAGAGAGGCGGTAACATGTATTACCTCTCATATATGTGGGGAATGTACTCTGGTATTATTGAAGAATCAGCCCAGATCAATGAGAATGGAAAAAATATAAGGGATGATGTTGCTGACGGCGGCGGAGTACTTCTTGAGGGAGTATATGGCTCCTATAATACTGTAACAAAAGAGATTACTTATCTTAATGAAGACGGGTCAGTTAGTGCAACTCCTGTTAAGAACGTTACACGTGCAGATGGTCAGGCATGGGCTGAATTTTATTATGACGGTCCGGACAGTCAGAGCATTTTCAGTACAGATTTCATCAAATTAAGAGAAATCAGTCTCGGATACAATATTCCTTCCAGCTGGACAGGTCCGATTAAAGGTGTGAGAGTTTCTGCATTTGCACGTAACCTTGCAATCTTCGGTGCTGCAACCAAGCATTTCGATCCTGAATATCTGCAGATGGCTGGTAGTAATGCCCAGGGTATTGAGGGTGGTTATCTGCCAAGTCTTGTAACATACGGTTGTGGCCTTAACTTTAACTTTTAAATAGAAATAATATGAATGCGGTAAGAAAATACAAAATATTACTCACACTGCTTGTCCTGTTGGGAATAACAGGATGTGAAAAGGATTTTGACAAGATCAATACAAATCCGAATGCAGTTACCGAGGCAGCTACATCAGCTCTTCTGACCCAGGCTATCAGGGATTACGCTTTTAATGATTTTGACGTGTGGTATGCAGGCCGTCAGTCATCTGTCGTAAGCCAGTATTTTGCACAGCGTAACTATACCTCTGAAGACAGATATGCTTTCAGATCAGGTACAACTGACGGTTTCTTCAGAAACAACTATATCTATATGAACAACCTTCAGAAGATCATCACCCTGAACACTGATCCTAAAACAAAGGATCAGTATGCAAACCTCTATGGCGATAACAATATGCAGATTGCAATTGCTGAGATAGTAAAATGCTGGGCATTCCAGCTTATTACAGACTATTTTGGTGATGTTCCTTATACTCAGGCTCTTGACATGGCGAAATATCCTCAGCCTGTATATGACACCCAGAAGAGCATCTATGATGATCTGATTGCAAAAATGAAAGACGCTCAGACAAAGCTTGAAAACTCAACAACCGATGGCTTTTCAGTTGGTGATGTTTTCTACGGCGGCGATCTTACAAAATGGATCAAACTTGCAAACTCACTCAGATTACGCCTTGCTCTGAGGGCTTCAAATGTCGATGCAACTTACCTTGCTGAAGCTCAGGATGCAATTGCTGACGGAGTTTTTGAGAGCAATGATGACAATGCAACCTTCTTTTTCTCATCATCAGGTACTCCTAATGAAGCTCCCTGGTATAACGGATTTTATGTAAGCGGCAGAAATGACTTTACATACACAGCACGTTTCCTGGACCTTCTTAAAGGAAACAACAATCTTTCATTTATTAATCCATTCAATGGCCTCAGCGATCCAAGATATGTAGTATATACAACCTATACTTCAAGCAGACAGGGTGTTCCTTATGGAATGTCAGATGTTCTCACTCAGAAATGGTGGTCAGGTAACTCAGCAACAAGAGTAAGTCTTTATTCAAGAAACCCTGTTATCCTCGATGCTAACTTCCCGACAACCTTCCTTGACTATGCAACAGTTTGTTTCATGGTTTCAGAAGTTGAAGGATGGGATGCTGCATGGCTTGAGGAAGGTATTCGCGCATCTTTAGCCCAGTGGGGTGCAGATGATGCAGGTGATGCTTATGTTAACGCAGTTCTTGCCAGATTCAATGCAGCAACTGCAGAAGGCAAGAAGGAAATCGTTATTACACAGAAGTATATCCACCTTGTGATGCAGCCTCATGAAGCATGGGCTGAATACAGAAGGACAGGTTATCCCAAATCACTTGTTAAACCTGGTGAGGTTACAGCAGTGATTGGTGGTGAAGATGTTGTGTTTACTCCGGCAACGGGTAGCGAATCAGGAGCCGATGTTGTAGCACGATTCAAATATCCGACTTCAGAATTCACACTTAACAAGACAAATGTTGAAGCAGCTGTTGCCCGTATGGGCGAAGATTCTCACAAACAGAGAGTTTGGTGGGATGGCGGTGGTCTTCAGTAATAATCTGAAAACTAAATAAAAGAAGGGTGCCTCACAAGGGCACCTTTTCTTTTTATATTGTTTTATTCTACCTTTAGATTTACAAGTTCAAGCCTTGTACTGCCTGCCCTTAATACCTTAATTACTATATTCCCGATCCTTATAACGTCGTTGGTGCCGGGGATACTCCCGTGAAAATAGAGGATCATGCCTGCAAGTGTTTCAAAATCATCTTTCTCCGGGAGGTTAAGCTTGTATTTCTCATTCAGGTAATCTATCTCAAGCCTTCCTGAAAAGACATATTCATTATTGCTTATCTTCTTTTCAATAAGATTATCAGTATCATGTTCATCCTTTATCTCTCCAAAGATCTCTTCAAGCACATCCTCAATAGTGATCATTCCCGAAGTGCCGCCGAATTCATCAACAACAAGAGCAATATTTTTCCTTTCATCAACAAAGTGCTTCAGAAGCCTGTTGGCCGGCATAGTCTCGGGTACTATGGCAAGCTTTCGCTGTATCGACTTTATGTCAGACGGATTTTTGAAAAGGTCCTTAAGTTCTGCATAACCGGTTATGTTGTCTATGCTATTTTCGTAAACAAGTATCCTTGAAAAGCCTGTTTCAATAAACCGGTGTTTCAGATGGTCAATGCTGCTGCCTGTTTCAACCGCATCAATCTCAGTCCTTGGTATCATGCATTCCCTGATTCGAACATTTGAAAAATCAAGGGCATTCTGAAATATCCTGATATTATTGTGTTCGCTTTCTGATTCATCAGTTCTTTGTTTTCCCTGGTTAATGAAGTGATCAAGATCAACCTTGCTGAATATGTGGTTTTCCTCATTTTTCTCACTGGCTTTCAGTCTGAAAACCATCCTTATGAACAGATTCGATAACGCAAGTGTAAACCTGCTTAAAGGATAAAAGATCACAAAGAAAAAAAGCGTGGGGATGCTCAGGTTCCTCAGGAAAAAATTGGGTGAAATAATAAATACTGTTTTAGGAAGGAATTCGGCTACTGTTAGAATAAGAAGTGTTGATATTACCGTATTAATAATAAGTATAAGCACTTCAGAATCAATATAAAGAGCCAGCTTTGGCGTCAGGATATTTGAAAAAACAAGGCCGTACATTACAAGCGCAACATTATTGCCAATAAGCATTGTGGCAATGTACTGTCCGGGATTGTTTGTAAACAGCTTAAGTATTTCAGAACCAAAAACACCCTGTTTCCGGTCAAGCTCTATCATAAGCCTGTTGGAAGCAATAAATGCTATCTCCATGCCGGAGAAAAATGCAGAAAGGACTATGGCAAGGATAATTATCAGTATGCTGTCCATAC
>JAKLDT010000113.1 GCA_022703405.1 Bacteroidota bacterium
CCCACAAGGACAGCAGGATAAACGGAGGTAAGCTCGTTAATCCGAATCCTTCTGACAGAGTTAACTGGCTTGCTCTTGAAGAACTTAATACAGAGATGTATATGAATGTAAGAGAGATCAAGATTGGGGAGATCTCCAAGCCATTCAAGACAACTGATGAAAACAATAATCCTGTTTTCAGAATAGTAAAACTCGACAGTGAAATCCCCGCACATAAGGCAAATCTGAAGGAAGACTATCAGATACTCTATGACGCTGCCCTGGCGGAAAGAAGACAGAAACTATATGATGAATGGATTAAAAAGAAACTTGCCACTACCTATATCAGGATAAGTGAAGAGTACAAATCCTGCGAATTTCTTCAGAAAGGATGGCTGAAATAAAACATTCAGAAAAACCGGTTACTTCTTCGGCTGTTGTCAGAAATTATGCAGCAGTGATTCTTGTATTGCTGTCTGCTTTTTCCTTAAGCTCCCAGGACGATCCTGCCAAAATGCAGAACCGGAAAAAGATAGAGCTTGTCTACGCAGATGAGGATATTGTAATCAGGGAAGAAGAAACCGACATCGATGTACACCATATTATCGGCAATGTCAAATTCAGGATGGATGAAAGTACTCTTACCTGCGACAGTGCCCACTGGTTGCCTGACAAAATGCAGGTGACTGCTTTCAGTCGAGCGCATATTGAACAGGGCGATACCCTTGATCTTTACGGCAATTACATGTTCTACGACGGGAAAATTGATATTGCCGATGTGATGGGCGATGTGGAGCTGATAGATAAGGAAACACACCTGTACACAAGCGCTATTAAATATGATGTCAAAAATCAGATAGCCAATTATGACAAGCGCGGCAGGATTACAAACGGCGATAAAACACTTACAAGCATTATAGGTGTATATTATGTTAACCAGAATCTGTTTCATTTCAAGGACAGTGTGAAAGTTGTAAATCCTGATTATGTAATGACATCTGACACAATGAATTACAACACAGCGACAGAAACTGTACATTTTACAGGACCATCAGAGGTAAAAGGCGACAGCATATATATGTACTGTGAAAGGGGCTGGTACGACACGAAAAGCAAAAACAGCGCAATATGGAGAAATGCCCTTATAGATAACTTTAAAAACAGGCTCAGGGGCGATTCATTATTTTACAATGACAGTACAGGATTCGGAGAAGGTTACAGAAATGTAATTATTGATGATACGGCCAGCAATGTTTTTATCCAGGGCAACTATGCCCTGTACAACAAGTATCCTGAAAAATACTTCATGACCGACCGTGCCGTGTTTGTCCAGGTAACAAATGATGACTCACTTTTCCTGCATGCTGATACTCTGACCGCAATCACTGTAAAGAAAGATTCACTCACCGATTTCAAGCTGGTGAAGGCATATTACAAATGCAGGATCTTCAGCAAGGACATCCAGGCGATGTGTGACTCGCTCACATTTTCATTTCAGGACACAGTAATCAAGCTCTATGACAATCCGGTGATCTGGTCAGAACAGAACCAGCTCACAGCCGATTCTATGTCACTCTTCACAAAAAACCAGCAGACTGACAAGCTTGAATTATATAATGCATCCTTTGTTACAAGCAGGATTGACACAGTAAGGTTTAACCAGATAAAGGGAGATAACCTGACAGCATATTTCAAGGACGATGAAGTTTACAAGATAGATATCAAAGGAAACGGAGAATCGATATATTATCTTATTGACGGAGAAGAGCTTGCAGGTCTGAATAAATCGAAATCAGCAAATATTCAGATCCTGATCAATGAAGGCCAGGTTACTGATGTAATAGAAGAACAAAATCCCACAGGAATAATTGACCCGCCTCAGCAACTAAATCCAAAAGAACCAAAGCTGGAAGGTTTCAGGTGGCTGGATATGTACAGGCCAAGGAAAAAAGAGGATATTTTCCGGAAAACTGAAAAACCTGTGGTTATTAAGGACAGAAATACAAAGAACTAAAAAGGCTGGTTTCTGCCAGCCTCTTTTCAATATTCATCTTCATTGAAAAAGAAATCATCCTTGCTTGGGTAATCAGGCCAGATATCTTCAATACTCTCATAAATATCTCCCTCGTCTTCAATTTCCTGAAGGTTTTCAATCACCTCCATAGGAGCACCTGACCTGATAGCGAAATCAATCAGTTCATCTTTTGTTGCAGGCCAGGGGGCATCTTCAAGCTTTGATGCTAATTCGAGTGTCCAGTACATAGTTTAAATATTAAAACATGTCTTTACAAAGTCTGCAAATATAAAAATTATTTTATGTAAAAAACAAAATCAGGTTTTTAACTTTTTTAACACATTATATATTCCATATAAGCTCCTCATTTCCAAGCTCTAATGAAATTTTTCTTGAAAGCATAAAAAGAAAATCTGAAAGGCGGTTAAGGAATCTGACAACAATTTCCGGCGTTTTTTCAGAGGCATCGAGGCGAAGGACTTCCCTTTCAGCTCTTCTGCATACACATCGTGCAATATGACAATAAGATACAAGTTTATGTCCTCCCGGAAGAATAAAACTGTGCAAAGGAGGCAATGTCTCATCCATAATATCAATCTCCCTCTCCAGTATTTTCACACACTCCTCCCCGGGGAGTTTAATTGAAGCAGCCGGGTTCTCAGGATCATTTGCAAGAACAGCAGCACATGACATAAGCTGTGACTGTATATTTTTCAGCAACTCTCTCCTTTCCTGGCTTTCGCTTAAATCCCTGAGCAGTCCGATCCATGCAATGAGCTCATCAACAGAACCATACGCCTCAACTCTTTGTGAATGTTTAGGCACTCTCCTGCCTCCGGCAAGGGAAGTATAGCCATCATCACCCGTAAGTGTATAGATTTTCATGGCCCAAATGTAATAGATTCAATTATCAGGACAGAATATTCACCTTTTTATCTGTACCCTTTTTTCATTAATAATATCAGTTGCAATTTCTCCGTCGAAAAGCCGGATGATCCTTGCGGCATGCATCGCTATGTCTTCCTCATGAGTCACAACAATGACTGTATTACCCTGTTTGTGAATATTATCAAGCAGGCCCATTATATCAATTGACGTTTTACTGTCGAGGTTACCTGTAGGTTCATCAGCAAGAATTATTGAAGGTTTGTTTACCAGGGCCCTTGCTATTGCCACCCTCTGCCTCTGCCCTCCTGAAAGTTCATTAGGCTTATGATCCATCCTGTCTCCCAGCCCTACCTTTTCAAGCGTTTCAACAGCCATTTTCTCCCTGTCAGCCTTTGGTACGCCGGCATAGATAAGCGGAAGTGTCACATTCTCAAGTGCTGTATAGCGCGGAAGAAGGTTGAAGGTCTGGAATACAAAGCCTATCTCCTTATTCCTTATCTCAGCGAGGTAATCATCTTCCATTTTACTTACATCAGTGCCATTGAGTATATAAGATCCGCCTGAAGGTGTGTCAAGACAGCCAAGCAGGTTCATAAGTGTTGACTTGCCGGAACCGGAAGGCCCCATAATTGCGACATATTCATTCCTCTCGATGTTAAGTGAAACCGATCTTAATGCCCTGACGATTACAGAACCAACCTGATAATTCTTAACAATATTTTGTATCTCAATTACTTTATTCATAGCACCTTTTAAATTTTAAAATCTCGAAATTAGATTAATTATATTAATTATTAACGGAATAAGCTCTAATATTTGTTAATGTATTACAATAAAGTTATTTTTATTCAATCCCTTCCTGAAGAACACAATACCCATCCTGTAAAGATCAAGGCTTACTGACACTCTTTTATGCATGATTATTGCTTTCCAGGCCTCTTTCATCTCCTTTGAAAGGTAGATATCGTCTATTACAACAACTGTACTGTCAGGTGATCTTTCAGCTATAGTCCCGAAATATTCAAGCAAAGAATCCCTTCGGTGATCACCATCAATAAAAACCAGTCCAGGTTCCGGAACAACAGAAAAAGCCTCACCAAGTTTATCTCTGAAAGAGCCGCAAAGCATCTTTATTCCGGTCATCTTAAGGTCGCTGAAGTTCTGACAGGCAAGTGCGGCAATTTCCGTAGAACCCTCAAGTGTTACTATTTCACAGCCGGGTGCAGCGCCAGCCATGTACATAGTACTTATTCCAAGTGAAGTGCCAAGCTCTATAATGCCGGGGCTGCCAAACTCCACTGACAGGTTAGCCAGCAGACTGCCATATTTCGGAGGCAATGATGAATATCTTGCAATATCAGACACTTTTCTAAGTTCGTTTTTATTCTTCCGGGAAACAGATCCTGAACCAAGATCTGTTACCCTGACAGGTCTTTTATCCTTTAGCAGCATTTTACGCCTGTCTTCAATCAATCTGACAACTGTTTCATCAGTTTTATTCCTTATAACCCTTGAAACAACATCAAAAACAAAGGGGCTGTGAATTCCATGACCTTTCCTGTGATGCGCTGTCAGCAAGTATCTTACATACTCTGTTATTCTGAATAGCAACATTCCTTTTTTCAATTAGGTAAGAAAACCAAAAATAGCTAATTTCGGATTGCATTTCTAATTGCAGAATTCCTTATGATCACAACTGACATATTAGATTCTAATATAACATATTTACCGGGAGTTGGTCCGAAAAGAGCAGAACTTCTCAATAAGGAACTCTCAATCTACAATTTCAGGGATCTTTTGTATTATTTTCCATATAAATACATTGACCGTACAAAATATTACAAAATCGAAGAACTTGATCCGGACCTTCCTCTTGTTCAGATCAAAGGATTTATCAGAGGCTACAGCACTGAAGGACACGGGAAAGGCAAAAGGCTCACAGCTGATTTTCAGGATGAAACAGGGACAATAAAACTTGTCTGGTTCAAGGGCACCAAATGGATCAGTGGTAACTACCCTCCGGGACCTGAATATGTCATTTTCGGAAAACCTGGCGTCTTTAACGGGATCATAAATATCATCCACCCTGAAATAGAAGCATCTGACAAGCTTACAGAGCGCATTAGTTCTGCACTTCAGGCACAATACAGTACTACTGAAAAACTCAAGGACAATTTTCTGACATCAAAAAACATCAGCAAACTTGCCGGCAACCTGTTAAAGCAGTTAAAGCTGAAGCTTCCTGAAACCCTTCCTTCATGGATTGTTAAGCATTACGGGCTGATGGAACTTGATCAGGCACTCAGAAAGATACATTTCCCGTCAGGTCCTGAAGAGCTTGAAAAGGCAAGATACCGTCTCAAATTTGAAGAGCTTTTTTATATACAGCTTAACCTGATAAGGTTCAAAACAAACAGGAGCCTGAAAAACAAAGGCTTCATCTTCAGCACTGTAGGCACTTACTTCAACAGTTTTTACAATAACAATCTTCCTTTCAGGCTCACTGAGGCTCAGAAAAAAGTGATGAAGGAGATACGCAGGGATCTGGGATCAGGAAAGCAGATGAACAGGCTTCTTCAGGGTGATGTGGGTAGCGGCAAGACACTTGTCGCACTGATGAGCATGCTGATTGCAATAGACAACGGTTATCAGGCATGTATAATGGCTCCGACTGAAATCCTTGCGAACCAGCATTACCAGACCATTTCAGCACTTCTAAGAGGCATTGATATAAAGGTCTGCCTGCTTACGGGCTCTTCAAAAAAAGCTGACAGGAAGATAATTGCAGAATCCCTCCTTGACAGATCGCTGAATATACTTATCGGAACACATGCCCTGATTGAAGATAATGTCCGCTTCAGCAACCTTGGTCTTGTAATTATTGATGAACAACACAGGTTCGGGGTGGAACAGCGCTCCAGGCTCTGGCAGAAAAACCTCCATCCGCCGCATGTGCTTGTTATGACGGCCACTCCGATACCAAGAACACTCGCAATGACACTGTACGGCGATCTGGATGTTTCAGTTATCGATGAACTACCACCGGGAAGAGTGCCTGTCAAAACAATGCATTTCAACGACAGGGAACGCAATAAGGTCTTCGGTTTTGTAAGGAACCAGATAAGGGAAGGCAGGCAGGTATATTTTGTATATCCACTTATAAAGGAATCAGAAACAATGGATTACAAGGACCTGGAAGACGGATGGGATACAATATCTAGAGTGTTTCCATCGCCTGAATACTGCATCAGCATATTACATGGGAAAATGGCTCCCGCGGACAAAGAGAGATCGATGAAGCTGTTCAAGGACGGACATGCCCAGATCCTTGTTGCCACAACTGTAATTGAAGTGGGCGTGGACGTTCCAAATGCAAGTGTAATGGTCATAGAAAGCGCTGAAAGATTCGGACTCTCCCAGCTCCACCAGCTGAGGGGCCGCGTTGGAAGGGGAGCAGATCAGTCTTACTGTATTCTGATGAGCTCTGACAAACTGTCGAAGGAAGCCCTCAAAAGACTGGAGGTAATGATCAGGTCAAGTGACGGATTTGAAATTGCCGAGACAGATCTTCAGCTGAGAGGACCGGGAGATATTGAGGGGACTCAACAAAGCGGAATTCCATTTGACCTGAAAATATCAAACCTTGCCAGGGATGGACAGCTCATAGAATATGTAAGACGCATTGCAGAAGGTATTATGAATACCGATCCCACGCTTTCTGATACGAAAAATGCTGTATTGGTAATGGAACTCAGAAGGTTATTCAGCCTTAAGCAATCCTGGAGCAATATAAGTTGAATCGGCCTTATTTATAATGAGAATAAATTAGAATAAAAAAGACAAAAAATGATAAAAAACAGGCTCACTTTTTTGCACAATTCTAAATTTGTCATCTGAAAATTTTCAGATAAAAATGAAAAATTCTTCAGGAAAGAAGACAATTGAACACAAAGGAATTGTGCAGAAGAATAATAATGAATCTGTTAATGTTCTTATAATATCAGAATCTGCCTGTTCAGGCTGTCATGCCGAAAGTATGTGTTCAATGGCAAACAGCAAGGAAAAAAATGTAGAGGTAAAGGGCTGTTTCAATGTAAAAGAAGGAGATCAGGTCACAGTGACACTTGAGCAATCTGCCGGGTACAGGGCCTTGCTCCTCGGCTATCTTATTCCACTCCTTCTCGTTCTTGCTATTCTAATAATAATGCTTGCGACAGGCGCAGGTGAGCTGGCTTCTGGAATACTTGCAATAGCTTCTCTTCTGCCCTATTATCTCATTTTGTACCTTCTCAGGGAAAAGATCAACGAAAAATTCATATTCTCAATAAAAGCTTAAATAATGAGCTCCACTGTAATAATTACAATAATTAGTCTGACACTCCTTGCAATAGTGTCTGCAGTAATTCTGTATTTCGTCGCTCAGAAATTCAAAATATTTGAAGATCCCAGGATAGATGATGTTCAGGCCGTACTCCCAGCAGCCAACTGTGGAGGTTGTGGTTTTGCAGGTTGCAGGAATTTTGCCGAAGCGCTTGTTGGTGCGGAGAATTTTGATGGTCTTAATTGCCCTGTAGGAGGCAATGCAGTCATGTCGCAGGTTGCTGTAATACTTGGAAAAACTGCCGTTCAGGTTGATCCAAAAGTGGCAGTACTGCTGTGCAACGGTTCACCCGAGTTCAGACCCAGAACATCTAAATACGACGGAGTTGAGGATTGCAGGATTCAGCACAGCCTCTATTCAGGGGAGACAGATTGCAGTTATGGTTGTCTGGGGAACGGTGATTGTGTAAGAGCCTGCCAGTTTGATGCAATGTATATGGATCAGAAGACTCTGCTTCCGGTAATAATTGATGATAAATGTGTATCATGCGGAGCCTGCGTCAAGGCCTGTCCAAGGAATCTTATTGAACTGAGGAAGAAAGCAAAGAAAGACAGGAAGATATATGTGGCATGTTCAAACTGCGACAAAGGAGGACCTGCAAAAAAAGCTTGCAGTGTTGCCTGCATCGGTTGCAGTAAATGCTTCAAGGTATGCGAGTTCGGCGCTATAACAATTAAAAATAATCTGGCTTATATTGATGCGGCAAAATGTACATTCTGCAGAAAATGCGTTACTGAATGTCCGACAAACTCAATTCTTGAAATCAATTTTCCGCCCAGAAAAGAAAAAACAGCTGCAGTTGCGGAAACAATTGCAAATTAAAAACTAAAAAGAGAAAAAGGTGCTTAAATCATTTCCATCCGGAGGCGTTCATCCCCCGGAATTCAAACTCACAGCAGGCCTGCAGATAAGACAGCTTCCTGTTCCGGCGCTTGTTACAATACCGGTCTCACAGCATATCGGTGCCCCTGCAGCTGTGCTTGTAAAAAAAGGAGATAATGTTAAAACCGGACAGCTTATTGCATCTGTCACAGGTTTTGTTTCATCAAATATTCATTCTTCGGTATCAGGAACAGTAAATAAAATAGACACTGTAACTGATACAACAGGCTACAAACAAACTGCAGTCTTCATTGATGCAAGCGGTGACGACTGGATGGAGACAATTGACAGGAGCTCAAGCCTTGTCAGGGAGATAAAAGCCTCACAGGCAGAGATAATTGAAAAATGCAAAGAATCCGGCATAGTAGGACTTGGCGGCGCAACTTTCCCCTCGCATGTAAAACTCTCAGTGCCAAAAGGGAAAAAGTGTGAGGTGCTGATTATAAATGGTGTGGAATGCGAACCATACCTTACATCCGATCACAGGCTTATGCTTGAAAAGGGTGAAGAAGTGCTTACAGGCGTTTCGATCCTTATGAAAGCTCTCGGAGTTGAAAAAGCAATGATCGGAATAGAGAATAATAAAAAAGATGCAGTGAGCCACCTGGGGAAGCTAAGCTCAGGATATAAGGGTATAACAGTACATGCGTTAAAGGTCAAATATCCCCAGGGCGCTGAAAAACAGCTTATTAAAGCCCTTACCGGCAGGGAAGTTCCATCGGGTCATCTGCCGGTTGATGTGGGAGCTGTTGTTCATAATGTTGGAACTGCATTCGCTGTATATGAGGCTGTGCAGAAAAACAAACCACTTTTTGAAAGGGTAGTTACAATAACAGGAAAATCCCTTTCCAATCCCGGAAATTACCTTGTCAGAGTAGGAACACCTCTTAAAAACCTAATTGAAGCTGCAGGTGGACAACCTGAAGATACAGGCAAGATAATCAGCGGCGGACCTATGATGGGCAAGGCAATACCAGGCGACGGTGTTCCTGTTGTAAAGGGCACATCGGGAATTGTATTGTTCCCGCAGACTGATTCAGTAAGAAATGCTGTTAATCCATGTATCAGGTGCGCAAAATGCACTTTTGCCTGCCCGATGAACCTCGAACCCTTCCTTCTGGCAACACTCTCAGCCAAAGGCATGTTTGAAAGAGCTGAAAACGAAAAAATCACAGACTGCATGGAATGTGGTTCCTGCAGCTATACCTGCCCTGCGGCCAGACCTCTCCTTGATTATATAAGGCTTGGAAAATCAACTGTCATCAAACTTGCACGTCAGAAAAACTTAAAATAACTGAAAAA
>JAKLDT010000114.1 GCA_022703405.1 Bacteroidota bacterium
ATATATTCAGACCTGTCACAGGTCAGCTGGTCGGAATCATATCATTACCTGAAGGTTGAGGTGAAATTTGAAAGCAGTTTTGTTGATATGGGCACTATGCAGTTCATGGCAGTGCCTTATGCACTTTTTGCCTGGAAGGCTCTTGAGCCCGGGCCGGCAGGTGAAAAGGGAGATCCCGGACCCGAAGGTCCGCAGGGCCTGAAAGGTGAGCCCGGCGATCCGGCCACAGATGATCAGACTCTTTCGGTAGTGAATGTTGATGGAGCCGATTACCTTGCAATATCAGGCGGAAACCAGGTGAAGATATCGAATATCGAGAGGGATGGAGATCCGGCAAATGAGATCCAGGACCTGTCGATAAATGCCGACAAGCTGAAAATCACAAAAAATGCTTCTGCTCAGGAATGGGACCTTGCTCCTTACAGGCAAAGTCTCACTTATGACCCTTCAACGAGGATCATCGGGATTAGCGGAACATCATCAACAGTAAACCTCTCAGAACTGAAAAATGATGATGATGCCAGCAGCACAAATGAATTGCAGGCACTCTCTTTCAATTCCTCAACAAACATCCTTTCCCTGTCAAACAGCGCTTCAGCTGACCTCACTTCCCTTAAGGATGATGCTGACGCCAGTGTTACAAATGAGATTCAGAGTCTTACATTATCAGGCGATGTTCTGGCTATCTCCGGATCGAATAATGTGAATCTTTCAGGATACAAAGACAATACAGATAATCAGGCACTTACATATTCAGAAGCAGCAAATTCAAAGACTTTGCAGATATCGGGAGGGAATAGTGTAACACTTTCGAATCTTATTGCATTTAGAGCTTCAAAAAACACTTCTGAGACAAAATCTAGTTTTATGGCTGATTATGACTTTATTGCTGAGACTGAAATTTATGATGATGCAAACAAATATGATAATAGTTCAGGCGTATTTGAAGCACCATCTGCAGGAATATATACTTTCGTTGTAAACTACTTTGCTACTGGTACTGCTGATTCTCGTGCAATTAAACTTTTCTTGAATGGATCTCTTTATGAAATTCTAAATAGCGGCATAATTGGAAATTCTTCCATTACTAGACAAACAACTTTGAAATTGGTAGAACATGACAAAGTAAAAGTTGTGATTAATGTTGGTACTGGTTATGAAACGGGTACTGGTACCTTTTCCGGTTTCAGGGTATATTGAATGATTGTTCTTACCACGGAGGAGCACAGAGTTTTCACGGAGGTTTCACGGAGTTTTATGGTAGGATTATCTTAATTTCAGTAGTAATACCGAAAGGAAAATAAATTTCAGATTAAATAAGCTATATTTGATTTGTCTCGCTAAAATATCAGATTATGGGTTTATTATATGAAGAGCTTACCGGCTCTATATTGAAATGTGCTTACAGAGTTCATAGTTTATTGGGTCCGGGATTACTTGAATCAGCTTATGAGGAATGCCTTTACTACGAGCTTGATAAATCAGGACTACAGGTTATAAAACAAAAGTCCATGCCATTGATATATCAGGAAAAGAAGCTGGATATGGGCTACAGAATAGACCTTCTTGTGGAGGATAAGGTAATTCTTGAAATCAAATCAGTAGAATGTATTAATCCGGTACATATTGCACAGATTATGACTTATCTTAAGCTTTCTGGCTGCCGTGTAGGTTTCCTGATTAACTTCAATGTTGAATCACTTAAGGAAGGTATCAAAAGGATCATTATTTAGTTTTAAAAGCTTGTATGTTAAGAGATAATTACCTCCGTGATTTTACTCCGTGAGAACTCCGTGTAAATCAGTGGTAAACACTAATATCAGCTATTCAGATTCCGACAGGCGCTTCTTCAGCATTTTTAATATCAGCAGGTAGAAGATCACACCACTTGTTATCCCTGTAACGTTCGACAGTATATCCTTAACATTAAACGACCTGCCCGGGATGAGCTTCTGGTGGAACTCATCAACGATTGCAAACAGCACAATCCCGGCAGTCACAATTACAAGCTTACCGGGCTGCATGCTGAAGAGTCTGTCGGAAAAGGCCATTAATGCAAGCACAATCATGATTCCGTATTCCATGAAATGTATCAGGTAGTCAAGCCGAATAACCGAGCCTTCAGTCTCTAACTTAAGTGTTGGTAATGAGGGTATTGATGAAACAGTAATTACAGCTGTCATCCAGGCAGCGAGGAGGTACTTCGAATATGGCTTGAAGAAGATTATAAGCCTGAGCATAGCAGAGGATTATTCTTATTGCAGGGCCAAATATATCACAAATGCCAGTTAAAAAAGATTAATTGCCTGAAATTGAGGAATTTTTTAATTAACTTTTGAGCTTATTTCAGATAAAATGAGAAAGTCAGTAAAAAATTTCGTTTTGTTGATACTTGTATCATCATTGTTAATGCCTTTAAAGCTTGCCAGTCAGGCAAGTGACTGCAAAGTACTTATTCCGGAGTTAAGCGGAACATATTCAGGAGAATGCAAAAATGGTCTGGCACATGGCAAGGGCATTGCAACCGGAAAGGACAGGTATGAAGGACAATTCAACAAGGGCCTGCCTCATGGAAAGGGAAGATACGAATGGGCCGACGGAAGCGCTTACCAGGGTGAATGGACAAAGGGCCTCAGGGACGGCGAGGGTGAGATGACCTACCGGACTGCCAAGGGGGATTCACTTGTTCAGGGTTACTGGAGAGGCAATAACTACCTTGGCAAAACAAATGTTCCCGCTTATGTAGTAAGCAGGAAGGATGATCTTCTGAGCACTAATTTCAGGAAGACAGGCGATGATAACATAATCATTTTCAAGTTTATGATGAAGGGCCAGATTAATACAAAGGTAAGGGGCCTTTCAATTGTATCCACAAGTGGAAGTCATTTCAAAACAGGAACTTACGAAGGCCTTCAGGATGTAAGGTTCCCTCTCGACATAAAAATAAACTATAATACAAATAATCCTATATCAAGATCCAGTTTCGATGTTGTCTTCGAATGTACAATCAATGAAGCAGGGAAGTGGGAAATAATTCTTAACAACTGACTTGCTTCAAATCCGGTAACCCACAACAAGGATATCATCGACCTGTTCTTCTTCACCTCTCCACGCGAGATGCTTATGGTATAGTATTTCCTTTATTTCCTGAACAGGTGCATTGCTTATCTCTGAAAGAAGCTTTTTGAAATTCTTTGAGAGGAATTTTGAGCCGTCTTTACCGAGCTGGTCTGAAAATCCATCGGAGAACATATAGATCATTGTCCCGGGCAATATTTCAGTGCGGTGATCCGTAAAACTGACCTCATTCAGGTAAATACCCACAGGATTCCTTGTTGCTCTGAATTCGGTGAGGTTCCCCTTGTTTACGAGGTAAAGAGGATTATTGGCTCCTGCATAAACAAGTTCCTTTTCAGAAATGTCAATAATGCAGAGTGAAAGATCCATCCCGTCACGGGCTTCACCTTCCCTGCCTGTCTGCCTTAGTGAAGATTTAATCCTCTCCCTCAGCTCATTGAGAATGTCGGAAGGGTTGAAGGCATTCTGTTTTATAAGTGTATGATTTACACTTATTATGTCATTAAGAAGAGACATCCCAAGCATGCTCATAAATGCACCTGGAACGCCGTGTCCAGTGCAGTCGGCAACGCAGATGATCACCTTGTTGTCATCCATTTTCCTGAGCCAGTAAAAATCACCGCTCACAATGTCCCTCGGAAGGTACAGTATAAATGATTCGGGCAGGTACTGGCTTACTGCATCATCAGGTGGCAGCATAGCCGATTGTATCCTCCTTGCATAACGTATACTGTCGGTAATTGATGTTTTCTGGCTTTCCACAATCTCTTTCTGCCTGTTTATTTCATCTTTCTGTTCCTTAAGTATCCTGTTGTCCCGCTTTTTGATTGTCAGGCTCCTGAACACTACAAGTATTATAATAATAAGCAGTAATGCACCAATTATCAGTGAATTACGTGTGTTCTGAAGAAGCTCTCTGTCCTTTCTCAGGATAACATTCTCCTTTTCCTTTTTGTCTGTTTCATATTGTGTCTGCAATTCAAGTATCTGTCTTTGTTTTTCAACAGTCATAAGTGAATCCTTAAGCTGTGAAGATTTGTTCAGATACCTGAAAGCTTTCCGGAAATCCTTCAGTCCGGAGTAGGTCATTGACATTTCCCTGAAAATTTCAACTGCAGCTTTTGCCGAATTAAGTTCATCAGCTATTTCAAAAGCCTCATCTAACATTTTTTTAGCCCCGGTAAAGTCATATTCATAATTAGCCATCCGGGCAAGTGCGACAAGTGTCAGCGCCACATTTTCGCGGCTGTCGGTAAGCCTGTAAAGTTCGCAGGCCCTTGTGTAGTTAATTTTTGCCGAATCGCTTTTTCCTGCGTTTTCATAAAGCTGACCAAGGAAGAAGCTTATTGTCGCCTGGTCGCCCGGGCTCTCAAGAAGATCTGCGTAAGCCATGGCTTTCCTGTAAAACCATATTGCAAGGGGAAGACTGTCGGTCATCTCGGCAGTCTGGCCAAGTGAGGAGTATGCTTTCAGCAGGCCGTAGCTGTTGCCTGACTTCTGATAAATGTTTACAGCCTCCTCATTATATTTCATTGAAAGAGGATAATTCTCCATCCTGAAATAGACATTTGCCAGGCTTATCTTCCCGTAGGCAATAAGTTTCTGGTCGAAGATCGATTCGCTGATTTCCTGGGCATTCAGGTAATAGTGAAGTGCGCTGTCAAATTTTGCCTGGTTTTCATAAAGCCCGCCAATACAGAAAAGGGAAGTGGCCTCCCCCGATTTTCTTCCTGTCTGCCTGTTAATTTCAAGCGCTTTATTATAGTAATCTCTTGCAAGCGAATAGTCACTTCTGTTATGCGCCAGTATGCCCAGGTTATTGTAACACACAGCCAGCCCTTCTCTGATACCTTCTTCTTCTAGTATTTTCACTGCCGCAAGGTTGTATTCCTCCGACTTATCATTATTCCCCTTTATCTGTTCAATATTCCCCAGCTGGATCATTGAATTCGCTATACCTTTATCGAACTTCAGTGTTCTTGACTCTTCGAGGGTCTGCCTTGCTAAACTTTCCGATTTTTCAGGATCGGAATACTGAAGTTCATAAGCAAGCCTGTATGTAAGAACTATCCTTCCGGTGTCGGTTTTTTCCCTTGCCAGAAGGGAACGCAGACTGTCGGCTTTATTGTAGTTCTGGGCATAAAGAAGGGTACAGGCTGAAAGCACTGAAACAAACAATGAGATTCTTTTCATAGGTTGTTGCTTGAATCACTAAGTTAGGCAAATTAAATATGGCAGCAAAACACTTCACCCACCTGCAGTTAGCTTAATTGTGACGGAAAAGTGTAAATTTGGGCAAAAATTATGATAATGGTAACCAGTGAACAGATAAGGGAATTATCGGGACGCCGCGACGCGTTAAGGAGGTATCTTTGACATCGAAGGGAAACTCGAAACAATAGCAGAAAAAGAGGGATTATCGCAGCAGCCAGGCCTGTGGAATGATGCGAAGAAAGCTGAAGAGCTTCTTAAAAGTATTGCAATACTCAAGAGCTGGACAAATGATTTTCAGAAGATCAGTACGGCAATTGAAGACCTGACGGTTTTATGGGATTTCTACAAGGAGGGTGAGGCTAGCGAGGAAGAGCTTGAAAGCCAGTACGGCAATTGCGTTTCAATGATAGAAGATCTTGAAGTGCGCAATATGCTGCAGAATGAAGAAGATCAGCTTGGAGCAATACTTAAGATAAATTCAGGTGCGGGAGGAACAGAAAGCAATGACTGGGCCGCTATGCTCATGCGCATGTACCTGAGATGGGCCGAGAGGAACAATTACAAGGTTAAAGAACTTGATTTTCAGGCTGGTGATGAAGTAGGCGTTAAGTCAGTTACAATCGAAATTGACGGTGACAGGGCTTACGGTTACCTGAAAGCTGAAAACGGAGTGCACCGGCTTGTAAGGATCTCCCCCTTCAATGCCCAGGGCAAAAGACAGACAACATTCGCATCAGTATTCGTTTCACCCCTTGTGGATGACAATATTGAGATAGTAATAAATCCGGCTGACATCACATGGGAGACATACCGTTCAAGCGGCGCCGGCGGCCAGAATGTGAACAAGGTTGAAACAGCAGTGAGGCTAAGGCATCATCCGACAGGCATCATAATTGAAAACCAGGAAACACGTTCCCAGCTCAACAACAAGGAAAATGCGATGAGGATACTCAAATCGCAGCTTTATGAGCTTGAGCTTCGTAAAAAGATGGAAGAGCAGGCAAAGATTGAAGGCGAGAAGAAGAAAATAGAATGGGGTTCTCAGATGAGATCCTATGTGCTTCATCCATATAAAATGGTAAAAGACCTCCGGACAAGTTATGAGACCGGTAATGTTCAGGCAGTGCTTGACGGAGACCTTAACGCTTTCATGAAAGCCTTCCTTATGGAGTTCGGGGGCAAAAGCTGACAGCCTTATCAGGGGCCCTGAACATGACAAAATTCATGTGCCGGTAAAAAGTGAAAGATATTAATTTGCATCAGAAGAACAAGTAAACTGTAAAGTGAAGAAGGATAGACTTTTTGAACAGTTCCCTCCGGTGGCGACTGAAGATTGGTTGCAGAAGATAAGGGAAGACCTGAAGGGAGCTGATTTCAGCAGGAAAATGATCTGGAAAGCCTGTGAAGGGATCGATGTGATGCCTTTTTACAGGAGAGAGGATACTGAAAACCTGCCTTTCATAAATACTCTTCCCGGTCAGTACCCATATAACAGGGGGACAAAAATAAATGATAATTCCTGGCTTATAAGGCAGAATATTGAGGTATCTGATTATTCAGCCGCAAATAAAAAAGCAATCGAGGTTCTTATGACAGGGATTGATTCCCTGGGATTTATAATAAATGACCCTGCATCGGTCAGCCTGAATAATCTTCACCTGCTGCTTGATGGAATTCATCTCGGTGCTGTAGAGATAAACTTCTTCAGCAATGGAAGGGCAGCCGAAATCCTTGAAATCCTGAAAAGACTTGTAAAGGACAGTAAAATCAGGCCTGATGAGCTTCGTGGCGCTATTGAAGCAGATCCTCTGGGAAGGCTTCTGGCAAATGGCACTCTTTGCATTCCCGTTGAGGATGGGATGAACTACCTGGCAAAGCTTACTCAGTCGGCAGAGGATCTTCCCCTGCTGAGGACAATTCATCTGAATGCCTCACATACTGCCAATTCCGGCGCCGATTACGTGCAGGAACTTGTATATGCACTTGCGGCCGGAAGCGAATACCTCACCCAGCTTACTGACAGGAATATAGATGC
The DNA here is from genome assembly GCA_022703405.1 of Bacteroidota bacterium. Classification (GTDB taxonomy): domain Bacteria; phylum Bacteroidota; class Bacteroidia; order Bacteroidales; family VadinHA17; genus LD21. Next base: position 7,328 of record JAKLDT010000114.1, read on the forward strand.
CCGCCTTGCAGCTTCAAAAATAAGGTTCAGCTTTTCAACAGGGCCTGATTACTTTCCTGAAATAGCTAAGCTCAGGGCAGCACGGATGCTGTGGTCGCTGATACTCAAAGGATTCATCCCAGGGGGGCATGAGGATATAAAAATGGAAATACACTCTGTTACAAACAGGTGGAACAAAACAGTTTACGATCCCTGGGTCAATATGCTCAGAACCCAGACTGAAGCCATGTCGGCAATACTTGGAGGAGCTGATTCAGTAACTGTTGAGCCCTACGATACAGTGTTCCGCAAGCCTGACGAATTCTCGGAAAGGATAGCGAGGAACCAGCAGCTGATACTTAAGGAGGAAGCATATTTTGACAAAGTAGCTGATCCTGCAGCAGGATCATATTATATTGAAAATCTGACTTCATTAATTGCCGACAAAGCCTGGAAAGCTTTTACAATGATCTCGGAGAACGGTGGTATGCTTGAAGCAATGAAAACCGGCTCATTTCAGAAAGAGCTGGCTGCTGCCGCTACCAGGAGGAAAAAGAATGCCTCTTCAGGTAAACTTGTGCTGCTGGGAACAAATAAATTTCCGAATAATGCAGAAAAGGCCTCAGAGTATGCTGATGCTGAGCTTGCACTTGCAGGCAGAAAGCCGGGCGATGATTTACTTACAGAACCTGTTATTGAGTTCAGGGCTTCGGAAGATATTGAGAAGTTAAGGCTGCAGGTTGAGAAAACGGGCATGAAGCCAAAGGTATTCATGCTTACAACCGGCGATAAGATAATGCGAAGGGCCCGTTCGCAGTTTTCTGTGAATTTCTTCGGAGTTGCCGCTTATACAACTATTGATAATGACGGTTTTGTATCTGTAGGGGAAGGAGTTAAGGCAGCTCTTGAAAGTAAAGCAGACATAGTTGTATTATGCAGTTCCGATGAGGAATACGCCGGATTGGCTCCTGAAGCTTATAATGCTCTGAAGGGCAAGGCAATCTTTGTTGTTGCAGGCAATCCGCCCTGTGCAGAAGAGCTGAAGACAAAGGGCATAGAACATTTTATACATATTAAATCAGATCTCGTTGAAACACTGGGATCGTTTAACAAAAGGCTGTTAACAGGCCGCTGAACATATAGATTATGAGACCGGAATTCAGATATGGCGACCTTGCAGGACTGAAAGCAGAGGGAAAAAGTTACAGATCGTGGGAGAAGGAACACAGGATAACTAAGAGCTGGAATACTCCTGAGATGATCCCGATAAAAAGCGTATATGGAAGTGATGACCTGAAGGAGATGGAGCATCTTGATTATGCCGCAGGTCTTCCCCCTTTCCTGAGAGGCCCTTATTCAGGGATGTATGCAATGATGCCCTGGACAATCAGGCAATATGCCGGCTTTTCAACAGCAGAAGAATCAAATGCCTTTTACAGGCGCAACCTGGCAGCCGGGCAAAAAGGCTTATCGGTGGCTTTTGACCTTGCAACACACAGAGGATATGATTCAGATCATGAGCGTGTTACGGGCGATGTGGGCAAGGCGGGTGTTGCCATTGATTCAGTTCTCGACATGAAAATCCTCTTCGACCAGATACCTCTTAACAGGATGTCGGTGTCAATGACGATGAACGGAGCAGTACTTCCGGTAATGGCCTTTTATATTGTTGCCGCACTTGAACAGGGCGCAAAACTTGAAGAACTTTCAGGTACGATACAGAACGACATACTCAAGGAGTTCATGGTGAGGAATACCTATATATATCCTCCTGAATTTTCGATGAGGATAATATCTGATATTTTCAGGTATACCTCAGCCAGGATGCCCAAATTCAATTCAATAAGCATATCAGGGTATCACATGCAGGAGGCCGGCGCTACATGCGACATAGAGCTTGCCTACACGCTTGCTGACGGGCTCGAATACCTGCGTGCAGGCATTAAATCGGGGCTTGATATCGATGCTTTTGCTCCCAGGCTTTCATTTTTCTGGGCTATCGGAATGAACCATTTCATGGAAATAGCCAAGATGAGGGCAGCCAGGATGCTGTGGGCAAAGATCGTCAGCGAATTCAAGCCGAAAAATCCCAAGTCACTTGCCCT
>JAKLDT010000115.1 GCA_022703405.1 Bacteroidota bacterium
TTTGCCTCAACTGGGGCTGCATACCAACAAAATCACTACTTAAAAGTGCACAGGTATTTGAATACATGACTCATGCTTCAGAGTATGGAATTACAATTAACGGAGATGTTAAGCCTGATTTCAGCGCGATTATTTCAAGGAGCAGGAGCGTGGCTGAAGGTATGAGCAAGGGAATCCAGTTCCTTTTCAGGAAAAACAATATTACCCATATTAAGGGATACGGACGACTTGTATCGGCAGGATCGGTTGAAGTTGAGGAAGAAGCAGGTGCAAAAAAGACCTATACAGCCAAAAATATAATTCTTGCTACCGGTGCCAGGTCAAAAGAACTTCCTAACCTGAAGCAGGACGGGAAGAAGATTATTGGCTACCGTGAGGCAATGACACTTAAGGAACAGCCTGCATCAATAGTTGTTGTCGGATCAGGAGCTATAGGCAGCGAGTTTGCAAACTTCTATCAGACTATAGGCAGTCAGGTTACCCTTGTCGAATTTCTTCCAAGGATAGTTCCGAATGAAGATGAAGAAGTATCGAAACAGCTTGAACGGTCATTTAAAAAGATGAAGATGAAAGTGATGACTGATTCATCGGTTGAGTCTGTTGATACAAAGGGTGAAAAATGCAAAGTGCTTATTAAAACACCTAAAGGTCAGGAGGTTATTGAAGCTGATGTTGTTCTTTCCGCTGTAGGTGTAACGACTAATATCGAAAATCTAGGTCTTGAAAAAGCGGGTGTTAAGACAGAAAAATCAAAGGTTGTTGTTGACGATTATTATTCTACAAATGTTGTGGGAGTTTATGCAATAGGTGATATTGTTCACGGACCAGCACTGGCACATGTAGCTTCAGCTGAAGGAATTATCTGTGTTGAAAAAATAGCAGGACTGAATCCTGAGCCACTTGATTATGGCAACATACCGGGTTGTACATATACAAGTCCGGAGATTGCTTCGGTAGGACTAACAGAAGCTGCCGCCAGGGAAAAAGGTTATAAAGTGAAGGTTGGCAAATTCCCCTATACAGCATCGGGTAAGGCAAGCGCATCGGGCAGCAAGGATGGTTTCATAAAGCTTGTGTTTGATGCTGAATACGGAGAACTGCTTGGTGCTCACATGATTGGGGCAAATGTTACCGAGATGATTGCAGAACTTGTTCTGGCACGTAAGCTTGAAACCACTGCACATGAAATAATTAAGGCTGTTCATCCGCATCCGACAATGTCGGAGGCTATAATGGAGGCTGCAGCTGCTGCCTATGATGAGGTAATTCATCTCTGAAAAGTGACGCAACCTTTTTATTGTTAAAATCATCAATCTTTTAGGAAATTCTGGTTTTTGAGATAATAATTTTATAATTTTATCTGTTCAAAGTCAGACACATTGGCTGGAGTAGAAGAAATTATAAAAGGTTGTCTTAAGGGAAGCAGGAGAGATCAGGAACTCCTGTACAGGAAGCATTCTGCAAGGTTATATGCAGTCTGTCTCCAGTATTCCGGCAATGATGATGAGGCAAAGGATATATTGCAGGAAGGTTTTATAAAGATTTTTGAAAACCTGCATAGTTACAAGTTTGAAGGTTCTTTTGAAGGCTGGATGAGAAGAATAGTTGTAAACACCGCTCTGGAAAAATACCGCAGCAGAAATAACCTTTATAAAGTTGAGGATATTGATCAGATTGCTGAAACGGAAGCAGAACCGGACGGTGAAGATTACACCGGGCTGGAGGCAGCCGACCTGCTTGAAATAATCAGGGAACTGCCGCCAAAATACAGGATGGTTTTTAACCTGTATGCCCTGGAAGGTTTCTCTCATAAGGAAATTTCCAAAATGGTAAATATATCAGAGGGAACTTCCAAGTCAAACCTCTCAAGGGCCAGAATGATTTTACAGAGACGTATGGGTTCATATACAGGTATAAGGAAGAAAGTTGCAAATGGATGATCACATAGGAAATATTGATCTGATTTTCAGGAACGGACTCAGGGATTATGAGGTTCTTCCGCCTGCTGATGCCTGGGAGGGGATAAAACCTTCGATCAGTACAGGTACCAGGGTCTTGCCGTTTATGAAGGTGGCCGCTGCTGCCCTCCTTATGGCTGTAACAAGTTATGCTGCTTACAGATGGGGCAGTGAAGTGACAAAAAACCAGTTCTCAGATACCATTGCTTCATATCAACAGGGTGGTTATGTGCTTGTTAATGAGCCATTTGATGTAATGAAGCCACCTGCTATTTCAGTACTTCCTCCGGAAAATAAAGCAGAATCTGTACCCGATCAGTTCATTATGCGTGAGGCTGCAATACCTGAAGTTGACGCGAATGAAGCAGGGAAGAATGTAACTGAGTTTATTACTGCTGATTATAATCTTTTACCGGGGATACAGGATCCATTCATTATCAAGTATCCAAAGGTTTCAATTCCTTCATTTCAGCCTTTGGTTTATGACATAATTCAGGCCAATTCCCAGACTGTGGATAACGAAAGATGGTCGTTATCTGCTCTTGCATCTCCAACCTTCTATTCCCAGTTCACTTCTTCAGGCAACCAGTTTGCCAGGGATATTATCAGCTCGGATAAATCGAAGGTTTCCTATTCCGGAGGTCTTGGACTTGCTTATAAGATCTCGGGAAGGTTTACAATACAGTCAGGTATCTTCTATTCATCAATGGGTCAGAAACTTGAAGATGTAAATGCTTACAGCGGTTTCCAGCCCTATGCAAGTGCTAAAAGCGATCATAATTTTGAGATCGTCACTGCAAGCGGAACAGTATACGCTAAAAACTCCGACCTTTACCTTAATTCGTCCACTCTGCCCGGGAGGGTGCAGACAGATTATACAAGCGATGTTTTCGATCCTGTTAAGGCTGATCTTAATTATATCAGCAGTAATGTCTATCAGGATATGAGTTTCCTTGAACTGCCTGTTGTTATGCGATATAAGGTTATTGACAGGAAAATAGGACTGAACCTGATTGGGGGTATGTCGTATAATTTCCTTGTGAACAATTCAGTATATGCGATGGCCTCAGGCAATAAATACGATATAGGTACAACACAGGGCCTTAATACTGTTTACCTGAGCAGTTCACTTGGGATGGGTATGGAGTATAATCTCTCGAAGAACTTTTCTTTAAATGTGGAACCTACCTTCAGATATTATCTTAACCCTGTAAACTCGGGTGGTACTTCAGTATTTCACCCATACTCACTTGGGATCTTTTCAGGACTTTCCTACAGGTTCTGATTCTCATTCCGGCTATTCATTTACTTCTGCTATCATTTAATTGTTCATTTCCTGCATTCATTAGTGTTATTCAATCATTTTTAGAATGTGATACCTGGCAGGCGATTTTTTTATTGCTACCTTTGCAGATTATTTCATAAAGCAGCTTAAGGAAGATGGATAAAAAGAGGCGGACAGTAATCATGGTGGCAATAATGGCAGCTGTATCTGTTGTGGCATTGATGCTGACTTTAGGTTTCAGGGATATCAGGGACAACAGGACAAGTCAGGTTCCTGATTCTCTCTACACTATTCAGACATTCACGTTACCGGATGAACTGTACTTTGCCGGAGAACGGGTGCCTCTTGAAAACTTCGATACAAGGGAGAGCCTTGAAAGGGAAATACTGATAAGCGCATACAGGCATTCTTCAACAATTCTTATAATTAAACGGGCAGGAAGATATCTGCCAGTAATCGAAAAGATACTGAAGGAAAATAATATTCCTGAAGATTTCAAATATCTTGCTGCGGCTGAGAGTGACTACAGCAATATGGTTTCTCCTGTGGGAGCCACAGGTTTCTGGCAGATTATGGCAGAGACAGGCAAGGAGCAGGGAATGGAGGTAAATACTGTTGTGGATGAACGTTATCATGTTGAAAAATCAACAAAATTTGCCTGTGATTTTTTCAGGAAGTCTTATGAGAAATATGGCAGCTGGACCCTGGCTGCAGCCTCATATAACGGAGGAAGGAGAAGAATGGATGAACAGATTGGGATTCAGAATCAGAAGAACTACTATGACCTTCTTCTTGCTGAAGAAACTGCTAGGTATATTTTCAGGGCAATAGCATACAAACTTATAATTTCAGATCCCAAAGCTTATGGTTTTGATATTGAACCAGGGGATCTTTATCCTGAACTGAAGTATTATGAAGTCAGGGTGGATACTGCAATAAGTGATTTTTCAAAGTTTGCCGATCATTTCGGCACCAACTACAAGATGCTGAAATACCTTAATCCATGGCTCAGGAAGCCTTATCTGACTCCCGGACCCAATAAGGTTTATACAATCAAGATCCCATCCGAAGGAATGAGGACTGTCGAAAAAACCGAAGTTGATTCCAATTGAAGCAAGGGGAATAAGTGTGATGAGTGAAGAGATTAAGGTGCTTGGCGCCAGGGTGCATAACCTGCAGAATATTGATGTAACAATTCCGAGGAATCAGCTTGTAGTGATTACAGGTCTGAGCGGCAGTGGCAAATCATCCCTTGCATTTGATACTATTTACGCTGAGGGTCAGCGCAGGTATATGGAGACCTTATCTGCATACGCCAGACAGTTTCTTGGAGGCATGGAACGGCCCGATGTTGATAAAATCACAGGACTGAGCCCGGTTATTTCAATAGAACAAAAGACAACAAATAAAAATCCCCGTTCAACAGTAGGCACTATAACAGAGATCTATGATTTTCTGCGTCTTCTGTATGCAAGAGCCGGTGAAGCATATTCCTGGGCATCGGGTGAAAAGATGGTTCGCTACACTGACGAACAGATACTCGAGCTTGTCAATACAAAATTCAGGGGGCTCAAGGTATATTTCCTTGCACCTGTTATTAAGGGAAGAAAAGGTCATTACAAGGAATTGTTCGAGCAGTTGAGGAGGAAGGGATTTCTTCATGTGCGGATTAACGGAGAGATAAGGGAACTAAGCCCCGGAATGAAACTCGACCGATATAAAACACATTTCATTGAACTTGTTATAGATAAATTCAAGGTTGGTGAAACGACAGACAAGAGGCTTCATGATTCTATAATAATGTCACTTGATATGGGTGACGGGGTAATGATGGTTCTTGATGCGGATGGGAATGAGCCTCGTTATTTCAGCCGTTCACTGATGTGCCCTGTTACAGGCATTTCGTATAATGAACCGGCTCCCCATACTTTTTCATTTAACTCACCTCAGGGAGCCTGCCCTCATTGCGGAGGTCTTGGTGAGGTTTCCACAATTGACGTTGAAAAGATGATTCCAGACAGGAATCTGAGTATCAGGAAGGGTGGTATTGAACCTCTTGGTAAATACCGTAATATATGGATATTCTGGCAGATAGAAGCGATAGCAGAGAAAAACGGATTTACAATAGATACGCCTATCAGGGATATTCCTGAAGAAGCCCTGAATAAGGTTCTGTATGGCTCAGATGAGGTTCTTAAGCTTTCAAACACGCCTCTCGGAATGACTTCGAATTATTTTCTGACTTTCGAGGGTGTCGTGAACTTCATTGGCAATACTGAATCAGTTAACGGAACTCAGCCGGCTTCAAAAATAAAAGAACAGTATGTCCAGTACAATGTATGTCCCGAATGTAATGGTACAAGACTTAAAAAGGAAGCGCTTTATTTCAGGATAGCAGACAGGAATATAGGTGAGCTGTCGGCTATGGATATCAGGGAACTGTCTGTCTTCCTCGAAGGAATTGAGGACAGGATGACCGGTAAGCAGAAAGTTATTGCTGCAGAGATACTTAAAGAGATAAGGGCCAGGCTTGGATTCCTTCTTGATGTCGGGCTTGAATACCTGTCGCTGAACAGGGGGGCAAGGACTCTTTCAGGAGGTGAAAGCCAGAGGATACGCCTGGCCACACAGATTGGTTCAAAGCTTGTAAATGTTCTTTACATACTTGATGAACCAAGCATAGGTTTGCACCAGCGTGACAACAGGAGGCTGATTACTGCACTTAAGCAGCTCAGGGACGCCGGCAACTCGGTTATAGTTGTTGAACACGACAAGGATATGATTCTTTCGGCTGATCACGTAATAGATATGGGCCCCGGAGCAGGGGTACACGGAGGACTTGTTGTAGCAAGCGGGACTCCGGATGCTATTATGAAGGAAGATTCGCTCACAGCAAGTTACCTTAACCATGAAAGAAAATTCATTATCCCGAAGAAGAGGAGGGAAGGAAACGGGAAATTCCTGATTCTTAATGGAGCCAGTGGCAATAACCTTAAGAATGTCGACATGGTTTTGCCTCTCGGCTTATTTGTTTGTGTTACAGGTGTTTCCGGAAGCGGTAAGTCAACACTGATAAATCAGACGCTTCACCCTGCACTTGCCAGAAAATATCACAATGCAGGCAAAGCCCCGCTTCCGCACAGGGAGATACAGGGGCTTGAACATCTTGACAAGGTGATTGAAGTAAGCCAGGCTCCTATCGGAAAAACACCCCGGTCGAATCCTGCAACATATACCGGAGTATTTACGGATATCAGGAAGCTTTTTGAACAGACAACAGAGGCTAAAATACGGGGCTTTGGTGCAGGACGCTTTTCTTTTAACATAAAGGGAGGCAGATGTGAAGGCTGTGAGGGAGCCGGAGTAAAAACTATTGAGATGAATTTCCTTCCTGATGTTTATGTTCACTGTACTGAGTGCAATGGCAAACGATACAACAGGGAGACTCTTGAAGTCAAATATAAAGGCAAGTCAATAAGCGACGTGCTTGAAATGACAATCAACAATGCTGTTGAATTCTTTGCTAATGTGCCTTCTATTTATCATAAGATAAAGACTTTACAGGATGTGGGCCTTGGTTATATAAGACTTGGACAGCAATCAACCACTCTGTCGGGCGGAGAGGCTCAGAGGGTAAAGCTGGCTACAGAGCTTGCACGGAAAGACACAGGTAAGACACTTTACATACTTGATGAACCGACAACAGGCCTGCATTTTGAGGATGTCAGAGTACTGCTTGAGGTTCTTAATAAGCTTGCTGACCGTGGAAATACGGTAGTTGTTATTGAGCATAATCTAGATGTTATTAAAATGTCGGATTATATTATTGATCTCGGGAAGGAAGGTGGAAAATCAGGGGGTAAGATCCTGTTTTCCGGCACACCTGAACAATTGATAAGGAACAAGGAAAGTTACACAGGGAAATTCCTTAAGGAAGAATTAAAGGCATAAGATTTTTTTTAAATTAGCTGCTTCAAAAAAAACAGTAGTATGGAGAAACCATCTGACCTTATAAAGGATGCATTTGAGATGAAGACCTGGAATGAGATTCACACAACTGACTCATGGAGGGTTTTCAAGATTATTTCAGAACTCGTTGAAGGTTTTGAAAAGCTGGCAAGGATAGGTCCTTGTGTGTCAATTTTCGGCTCAGCAAGGACTCACTATAATGACAAGTATTATAAAATGGCTGAAGACATAGCCTATAAACTGACTCAGAAGGGGTATGGAGTGATCACAGGCGGAGGTCCGGGCATCATGGAGGCTGCAAACAAAGGAGCTTCAAGGGGTAACGGAAAGTCGGTTGGTATTAACATAGACCTGCCTTTTGAGCAGCATCCCAATACATATATTGATGCAGACAAGCTTATAACTTTTGATCATTTCTTTGTCAGGAAGGTAATGTTCATGAAGTATGCACAGGGTTTTATTGTGCTCCCGGGTGGTTTCGGAACCTTTGATGAGCTTTTTGAAGCCATTACCCTGATCCAGACAAGAAAAATTGGTAAATTCCCTATTATTCTTGTAGGAAAGAAATACTGGAAAGGGCTTCTTGAATGGATAGAGGAAGTAATGCTTGAACAGGAAGAGAACATCTCACCGGATGACCTGAAGCTTTTCAGCCTTGTTGATACATCAGATGAAGCTGTTGACGCTATAGTGAAGTTTTACTCGAGATATCTGCTCAGTCCCAACTTCTGATTATTTCGATTTGCGCATGCGGTCCATCTCCCTGGACGCATCTTTTCGTTTCAGCGTTTCACGCTTGTCATATTCCTTTTTGCCTTTTGCAAGGGCTATTTCAGCCTTTGCAAGGCCTTTCCCGTTTATGAAAACCTTTATTGCAACAATTGTGAGGCCGGTTTCCTTTACTTTCCTTTCAAGCTTTCTCAGCTCTCTGCCGGTAAGTAACAGCTTCCTGTCGCGTATAGGATCATGATTGTTCAGGTTACCCCACCAGTATTCCGATATATGCATTCCGCGAAGGTATAGTTCACCTTCAGAAAAGATGCAATAAGTATCTGCTATTGTAGCCTTTCCGAGCCTTATTGATTTTATTTCAGTACCGTAGAGCTGGATGCCTGCAATGAACTTCTCGATAAATTCAAAATCGTGAGAGGCTTTCTTATTTTTTATTACTATGTCTGCTGAGCTGCCTTTCATCCTGTAAATCAATCAAAGAATGCGTAAAATACCCTGTCGGTAAGCATTGTGAAAAAGAAATCGAGTGCAATATAAAAACCTGTCATCACAATTGTTGCTGCAATCAGCAATGGCATTCTTTTATGCTGTGGAGGATTCAGAATGGCATTGGCGCCTGACCAGAAAACATACAAGCCGTAGAGGCCAAGAATGTTAAGGAAAAGTAATGATTCAAATGCTGAGCTGACAATACTGCAGAGAAGAAAAGGGACCATTGAAAAGGTCACAAGCCTGAAGGCAATACTGAAGTCCCTCCCCAGATCAAGAGGATAGGTTATCTCCTTAAGCACAAATGAAGTGGAATAAATTACAGCTGTAAGCAGGATGAAAGTTTTAACACCATGTAATATGGAATATAGGAGCGGCATCTCAGTATTTACAAATACAGCAGAGCCGGTAATGCCGGCCAGAGTCACCAGCAGAACAAGAGGAAATAACAGGCTGTTTCTTATCAGCTTTGTTGAAGCTGGCTCAGAAAGAGTTGTATTCCAGTAGTTTCTGGGAGTTGTTAGTATGTTCTTTATACTGGCAACAAGAAAACGGTAATTCATAAATTATAATTTTAATTGCGCGTCAAAATTAAATAATTTTAATGTAAATTGCTTTGAATACAAAAGATCAGCAGTTTGAATAAGGAAACTTTTGAAGGTTTTGATCTTATTCTTGTAACTGGTCCCACTGCTTCAGGTAAAACATCACTGGCCGTTGCCCTGGCTCACAGACTAAATGGAGAGATTATTAGTGCTGATTCACGGCAGGTGTACCGTGGCATGGATATAGGTACGGGAAAAGATTATGATGATTATAACATTGACGGGTCAAGGATTGCCTGTCACATGATTGATATTGTCGATCCCGGTTATAAATATAATGTATTCGAGTATCAGCGCGAT
>JAKLDT010000116.1 GCA_022703405.1 Bacteroidota bacterium
TTAAGATGTTTGTTATATCTCTAATTTATAACAGATTGGAGAATAAACAAGGGGATGAAACAGCCATTTCATCCCCATTTTTTCTTAATTATTAACAATGTATCTTTGACTTTTTAGACACCCCCAAACTTATGTAACACAATTCTTATAAATACACAATTCCCAGGTTGATAGTTATACTCCAAGCGCCATCAAAATATAAGTAAATAGTTATCTCAAATCATTATTTTGTTTTGATTTTTATGGAATAGAATTCATTAAGCCTGTCAATTTTTACTGTATTCTCACTGACCTTTGTGACTTTGCCATCTGTGCTGTATAAAAGTTCTGAAGAATTAATACTGAAGGGCAGTTCAATTGTTATATCATTAACCGGTATTATCTGCCTGTAGGGTCTTTGCGATCCGCCTGTTGTGTTCACGAGAGTAAGGTTGTAACTGTCCGGTTCTGTATCACTCCTGTTCAGGTAAACATGTACTGAGGCCGGGGCATTGGTTTTCAGTAACTGAATGTCGTGTAAAAGGTAATTTACGGAATTGACAAGCAGGGCATTATAATCAGGATGACCAATTGAAAAATTCAGTTTTTCAATCTGGTTGGCAAAATAGACCGACTCACCATTACCAAATTTATTATAGACCATTATCGGATTTTTTGACTCCCAGGCAGGAGGGAAGGCATATTCAGGAGGCTGGTTGTTTATTTTCGGCAGGTATCCCGTAACAGTGACAGCGCCAGGGCGAGCCTCTGTAAGAAGGGTGAAGCCCCCGTTATGAAGCAGCCTTGTTTTTTCCATTCCCTGAAGAAGGTCATTTCTTGTTACGATTACCTGGTAGCAGTCAGTCTCAGTATTAATAACCTGTTTCAGGCTGTGAATGCCAAAAACAGTACTAAGACCCAGGTCAGAACGCTGATTATTTTTTTCATCAGACTGACTTGTTTTAAATGATGAAATAATTTTTCCGCCGGACTTCACCCAGTCTTCGATAACCTTGATCTGTTCATCGCTCATGGCAACAACATCCGGCAGGATAAGCAGCTTAAACTGTCTGAGTTTTTCTGCTGTGATCTGCCTGTCGGAAACAAAACCGTACTGGTAATGGTTTTCTGCAAGAAATTTCTGAACACCTCTCATTGAAAGTTCAAAATCACTGTCACCTGAAATTTCGCCTGAGATTTTTGAATACATTACGCCTATATCGGTAACAGGCTGAAGGTGTTGCAGGAAGTCAGTGTTGTCATCAAGATATTTATAAGCATCTTTTGTTATGAAGGCATTTCGTGAGTCAGGGGCATTTGCAGGGAAGGAGCCATTGAAATAGCAGTTCCAGAATCCTCCTCCGGATGCAGCTGCTTCCCACAGCCATAACCTGGTATCAACCGGAGAAGCATAAATATACCTGTGATCAGTGCCATTTCCACCGAACAGAATTACAGGAGCTTTTTCCGGTTTGAGAGATTTCAGGAATTTGACAATTGCTGAGGGATAATAAATATCCTTGTATTCTATTTCTGCTGTGTTGTCTGCCATGAAGGCTACAATGACAAGAAAATCAAAGTATTCAGCAACACTGTAGAAACTTATACCCGTCTGCTTTTGCTGTTCAATCCTGTACATGTCAAATACTTCGGCAGCATAAGTCTTATCCTCTCCGTATTTTTTGATTGTACTTCTCATCAGGGCAAGCTGCCTTTCAGCCACTCCCTCGTTCCACTTAAAGTATTCCTCCCACTCTTTAAGTGAACTGTTTTTTACTGGTATTTTCTTTCCCGTTTTTTTCCAATAATCTTCCCTGCATCTGTTGCAATAGCAGGTATTATGGAAATTCACGGCATTATGCCAGATCCCGTCAACATGATAAACCGACATCAGTTGATCGATGTATTTAACAGCATGCTCATTCCTGTAATAGCTATTATAACAGGGGGCGTACATTGGAGGTGTTGTGTAATTCAGGATAACAGGGCCTCCCTTCTCATCCTTTGCAAACCAGTCGGGATGCTGGTCATATCTTTTCTTCTCCACTCCTCTGAAATCAACCCTTGTAATAACTTTGATACCAGCCTTGTGGCAACCCTGTACAATCTCGGCAAGGAGATCCCTTTTTCCGATGAACGGGTTTACATTGGCCATATCAAGCTTGTTCTGAAAGAAGTCAACTACGCCGCCACCGTTGACAACGAGGGTATTGGCATGGACACTCTTCATATAGCTTACAAGACTGTCAACATTGTAATTCTCAGCATCCGGTTCCCGCATTACAGTCTGGAGTATCCGCATTGGTTTATTGTACCAGAGATCATCGCCGGTTTTTTGTGCGGCAGCATTAATCGAAATAAGAAGCAGGAGGATAAGGTAAATTCTCATTTCTGCATAAGATTAAGTGTTTAAGTGTAATATTACGAAAAATAGAGAAAAATAAGTCATGTGTTTATGACTCAGGTATAATGAAATCCATCCAGATAGCTATCGGGAACCACAAAGTACACATAGGAAATCGCATGATTATTAAGGCTGAGTAGAAAGGAGAGAGGTGTGAGACGCTAGGCTCACTCAATTAATTAAATGCTATTGATTTCCAGGCATCCTGTATCTTTGTAATCCGGATCTGTAAGAAATGTCCTTATCAGGTCAAGGTTTTTCCGGAGTACATGTTCGATATTTTGGGTTGAGGAATTGCCAAGCCTAAGCCATATTACTTTTGGCCATGATCCCTTTACAAGGCTGAGGTCATAAAAATCAGCATCGAAGGTAACAATGCAAAAACCATTTTCCTTAGCATAATTCCATATAACAGAGTCCCTGGAGTTTTCTAAAGATATATCGCTCACTTGTTTTGAACCGGGAAATATATCCTGGACTTTATTTGTGATTCTGAATGAAATATTCTGATCGAAAAGCAATTTCATCAGATAGTCTGAAGTTTACGTTCTCTGTCCGCAGCAAACATTAAACTTGCTTTAATATCTTCTCTGGTAAGTTCAGGAAAATCATGCAAAATATCTTCAATGCTCATACCTGATCCCAGCCAGCCAAGAACATCGGATACAGTAATTCTTGTTGTCCTGATACAGGGTTTTCCAAATCTTTTATCCGGACTGATTTTTATAATCTTTTTATAAGAATACATATTACAAAGATACAATATTTTATTTCAACTTATATGTTAGTTTTCCGGTACCAACCAGGTTAGTCAGTGATACCCCGTTTACAAAGATCATCACCCTTCCGCTGCCAGGATTATTGGGATAGCTGAATCTGACAGGACCTGAACCATCAAGGTAAACATCACTCTTCCATAGCAGTGTAGGCCGGAACTGGTATTCAGGGACAAGCTCAACCTGTTCTTTTGTTGGAGTATAAAACTCAATCTCTGACCTGAATATTCTTGCCGGTTTGTAATCAGGATCAACAGTTTCTGTTCCATCATCAGGATTTTTAATACCATTTATCCTGTTGCCGGTCTTGGTTGTTACAAGAATTACACCATGACTGGCATCATTACCATACCTGGCAAATCCCTGGGGACCTCTGATAACTGTTACTGATGCTATATCTGATGCAGGCATCTCAGCTATAGGATAATATGTCCTGTCAAATATAGGTACATCGTCTACAACAAATAATGCTGGCCGTACTAATAATTCCTTTGTTGCATATAAAGACATTTTTTTTGCCATATAAGTAATAGCGCGGAGTATAACCTTTTTAGTCTTTTTATCAACTTTAAAGGCACCTATTTTATATAGTATATCCTCGAAGGTCTGTGCATACTTGAAATCCTTGCTATATAAAGTAAAGGCTCCGGTATACTTGTAAGCATCAGCATCTTTAGATACATACTCTTTCTTTTCTGTTAGCTTACCTTTGATAGTCACTGGTTCAATCATAACGGCACTGTCAGGATTGAATAGTATACCTTCAAAAGCAGGACTGAATGATGAATACACTTCATAGATTGAGTCTGCTTTAATTTCCCTGGCTTTTTCAGAGTATGCCACATCAGAAGGAAAATCAATGTTTACAGGATTCCTGTTTTTTGAGATCTTCTCATCAGGCATTATCATTATCTGTCTTGCAAAAGGATCAAGTGAGTCAAAGGGTACAAGAGCCTCATGGTTTTTGTCAAGCTCAACTGTAAGCGCATTCCCTCCTTCGGGTGAAAGAAGTGTGACAGAGGTCCTGCCATTCTTTTCATTGCCGGGATTTGTTAGCCTTAGATGATCGTAATCGTTTATTACAGGTATCTTTTCTTCGAAAACAAGTTCCTTCAGCTTGTACTTTCTCCAACCATAAGTCATAAGCAGAAGGTCAAGCGACCTGCTGTCAATATTACCTAGTCCTGTGCATTTTATTTCATGAGGCAGGTTTTTGTAAAACTCCCTGTCATACAAAAAACTAGTTTCAATATCAGGATATGGAGTGCCATTGTAAAACCCTGATATCGAGTCAAAAACAGATATGGATACTATTGAACTGACATTCTCTCCTGAAAAATCTGTTGTGTTGACAGTAAGTTCAGTTTCACCACCGGACCTGGCACTTTCAGGTTTTACCCCAATCTGAACCTTCATCTTCTTATACTGGTTCAGGAAGACAAGTCTTTCGGCAACAGGATTAAGGGCCTCGTCATAGAGTGTAACAAATGCAGTCCCGGCAGGAAGCTCATCAGTTCTGATCCTGGCAGTGAAAAGTGTATCCGGATTAATTGTCTTTGAGAAGATAAGTATGTTGTTCATCGTCACAGCAAGCAGGTATTCCTTTCCGGCAAGCTTCCTTCCACGCACAATCATATCAAGCGTTCCTGCCTTATTATTCTCAACTCTCAAAGACACACCGTTACCGTCAGCATCAGGTAGTGGCCAGCTGAGGTTACCGAACTCTTTTTCAAGAGGTTTTGCAAAGTACGATTCACCGGGCAGGGGTGTGAACTCAATCATGCC
Source organism: Bacteroidota bacterium (assembly GCA_022703405.1). GTDB lineage: Bacteria > Bacteroidota > Bacteroidia > Bacteroidales > VadinHA17 > LD21. Next base: position 4,945 of record JAKLDT010000116.1, read on the forward strand.
GGGTCCATGCGGACCGGATTTGAACTCAGTAATCTTTTCTCCTTTGAGATTTATTATCTGTCCTGATACATTCAGTCTTTTCCCACTGGCATCCACTGCATTGAAGGCAAGTCTTTGTTTAATGCCTGTGATGAATGTTCCGCCTTCGGGAAGAAACCTGAGATCGGCTGCATTTCTATCATCTTCTGCTTGAGTTACTTCATTGCTTCCTGGTCTGAGCCTGTCGACCTTTATTGTCATCCTGAAAGCATACTGAGGATCATAATTCATCTGACTGCTGGTGTAAGCCAGTATCGAATAGAATCCAAAAGGAGAATTTTCAGGGACCTTCAACCAGCCTGATGCTGTAGAATAACTTATCCTGAAACGGGCGCTGTCGATGGTATGATAAACAGAATCAAGCAACAGGACATGCATTGAAGCGCTTTTTGTTTCGAAGAAGCCGCTCCGGTAATCTCTCACATAAGCCTGGAACCTTATCGTGTCGCCGGTTTGGTACCTGTTCCGGTCGGTGTGAAGGTACAACTGGTCGGGGGGAGTGTTTCTGTCTGTATTTCTCAGGATAGCTTTTAAGTCCTCAGCCGGTGACTGGGAAAAGCCGGAAAGTGAGATCAGGAACAGAAAGACAATGTTTATAAAGACTTTCATGTCAGACAAATATCCTATAAGTTACGAAGAATTTAGAATAACTGACACAAAAAGTCAGAAAATGAACTGGTTGAAGCTAAATTTAACCACTAAGGGGGCACAAAGGTCACATAAAGGACACGGAGGAAATCGCACAATTATTAATACTTTGTGTCCTCTGTGATCCCGATAGCTATGTAACACTTCACAATTCAGCTAACAAGTTGTATAAATGAATTTTGATTACAATTTTCTAATGTTAAAACCCCCATCCTGGCCTTCCCCCAGGGGGGAAGGTACAAAAAGCCGCTTTGCACAGGAGAAAGTATAAAAAGGCGTTTCCCCCCGTGGGGGGAAATTGAAAGGGGGGTTATAACTAAAAAAGTGTTACATGAATTCTGAAGAAATACATAGCTATCGGGGACACGGAGGAAATCGCACAATTATTAATACTTTGTGTCCTCAGTGTTTTTTCTCTGTGAACTCTGTGGTTAAAAAAAATCAACTTTAGATTCCTGATATTATCCTGAAAAAGAGAAATTTAGTCGGCCTGAAAGAATTAATTATTGTCAGGTACTAATATTTATGACCCTTTTTCCCCTTCAGGACCTCTTTCACCATTTTACCGAATTCACGGTCCTTTTGCCTGCGTTCCGCAATACTAGAATTATAATGTTCCTGCTCTCTCTTCATTCTCAGATAATTATCAAGAGAACGGACATCAATGGTCCCGTTTTCAACCGCTTCAATAACAGCACAGCCCTTTTCTCCGGTGTGAGTGCAATCGGAGAACCTGCAGTTCTCAGCCAGCTTTTCAATATCCTCAAAGGTGGAATGGATTCCTTCCTCATCATCGGTAATGCCAAGCTCCCGCATCCCGGGAGTATCGATAATAATACTGCCGGATTCTGTAATGAACAGTTCCCTGAAAGTTGTTGTATGCTTGCCCTTGTTTGTGCTCTTACTGATATCGTTTGTGTCAAGTATCTCCCTGTCAAAGAGCCTGTTGATAAGTGTCGATTTACCGACACCCGAAGAACCCATGACACAATAAGTCCTTCCTTTCTGCATATATCCTGTGATATGGTCAAGCCCCTCCCCGGAAAGAGAGCTTAGCAGAAAATACTTCAGCCCTTTCTCCCTCTTTTCCAGTCCGGACCTAAGCTTTTCGATCACCTCTTCATTGACAAGGTCAGTTTTGCTTAAAAGAACAACTGGTTCAATTCCGCCTGAATTGCAGATTGTCAGGTATCTTTCAATCCTGTTGATATTGAAATTATTATCAACTGACTGCATAATGAATGCCGTATCAACGTTTGCGGCAATCAGCTGTTTCTCTCCTGTCTTCCCGGTAGCCTGTCTGGCAAGAAGAGATTTACGCGGAAGGATCCCGTTAATTATTGCTTTCCCGGGATCAAATTCAATCATTGTTACCCAGTCGCCCACAGCAGGGAAATCTTCCCTTGATGATGCGGCAAACCTCATGTTACCTGTAATCTCAGCTTCAAAATCAGTATCTCCGGTCGAAATAATGTATCGTTCCCTGTTTTCGCGGATTACCCTTGCAATATTATTTTCATGAATATTATTTTTTTCAATATAATCCCTTTGCGTCCGGGATATACCCAGATCTTTCAAATCCATTTCTTCTGATAATTATTGTTAATAAAATAACAGTACGACGCAGTTTCATTTCTGTTGCCGCGCCATCTGCTCATGTGTGATTTTATACCCGGAAAGTGCACTGATGCTCTTTGCCGGAAGTTCAAGTTCAATTAACTTCTCATCCTTAATTTCAAGCTCTTTCAGAGCATCCATCCTGAAGCCGGGTTTGGATACTTCGGCTTCTGTGACCTGATACAGATACAGAGTCCTTTCTCCAATACCTGTATAACTGAGTGAGATATTCAGCAGTGAATCACTTTTATTAAGGATGAAAGTTGTAAGCGAACCATCATCGCCTGTTACTGTTTGAGACAGGAGTGCCTTATTTGCAATAGTATCGGTAAGTACGACATTTGCATGTTTTGGCATGAAACGTGTCAATATACCATAGCCATAAAACGCCACTGGTTCAGGTTCAACATTTTCATAATATTTCTGATTTTCAGTATCCCAGGTTTTTATAAGCTGCCACTGTCCATCGAGGTCACCACGGTTTGTAAAACTCCACCTGTTGAAAGCACCCACTCCGACGCGGAGCCCCCTGAGTATTGATTCTGCATTTGATAATGCTGCAGCAAAGGATTTGGGACCGGGATTGGTATCTTTCCATCCAAGTCGCATATCACCTATTTCAGAAAGGAACATCGGCTTGTTATGCTGTTTAGCCCAGTCAGCCCAGTCTTTTACTATTTTCTGTTTTTCTTCATCAATTCCCTGGTAGGAGTGTATATCATAAGCTCCGATGTACTCATCGAAATCAATTTTTGAGGCATCAAATACCGGCAGATCTGTCCAGTCGGGTCCTGACAGAATAACACTGAGATTTTTTCTGTCAAGGGCCATTCGTACTGCTTTCCAGGCCGGTGTGACAGGCGGATTTGTTTCACCCATGCTCCACCATGAACCCCAGCTTCCTCCCGGAGGTTCATTTGTAATGCATACCCATTTTATGCAGGAGTATTTCTTAGTTACAGTCAGATGTTCTACCATGCTTGCAAAACCTTCAGCAAAATCCTCCACTGATTTCGGAGCGCTGAGCAAAGGCTGAACTCCCGGATATGAATTCCATTTCACATTGCTCCACATCTGCTGCAGGAATACATCGGCATCATTAACCTGCGCCCAGTCGAGTATTTTGTAAAGAGCCTGCATCTCTTCGTTTTCCCAGTCATATTTATTTTTTTCAGGCTCATACATCCTTGCGCTCAGCTCAACCCTTACGAAGGACATTCCCAGCCAGCTGGCATGTTTACAGATTTGTTCCCAGGCATTTATGTCTGTTACCGGAGGATTCCCTCCCCAGGCGCTGCCCCTGCTGTTTTTATAGCGCAGGGCCCACTTGTAAGAGGGCGATTCATCAATTGTATCTTCACTTATTGCATGCCATGAAGCGCCTATGCCCCCGGCCATTCTGAAAACAGGTTTCGCTGCATCAATCTGAATATCAGCTGTCTTTTCACTGCATGCCGATAATAAGGTAGCAGACAGCAATGCCAGTACAAGGTTTCTCATATAATGTTGTTTGTAAAGTTGTTAAGAAAGATAATCAAATATCCTGCAATTCACTGAACTGCAACAACTGTTTTTTCCGCAAAATCGTAGTTTGTTCTGACAGCACGTATTTTATACCGGCCAGGAACAGCTATTGCTGTCGTTACTTTTTCAGTCATCCACTGAGGGGCATCCTCACATGTAGTACCGTCATAAGTGTACACACCCCAGGCTTCTATCCTTAGCTCATTTGCTTCACTTGTGTTGGGGTAAATATATGCCTTGTCGAACCTGTAACATTTACTGGGACCTACATAACCGAATATCTGAATGTCAAAATTCATCTTAA